>JAJXUT010000066.1 GCA_021782655.1 Deltaproteobacteria bacterium | reverse complement strand
TGAACAACGACACCGAGGTCATCGCCGCCGCCTGGCTGACCGACCTGGTCCGCCAGGCGGCGCGGGCCGAGATCGGGGCGGCGGGGGCCATGCTCTATTACGCCGACGACACCATCCAGCACGCGGGGGTGGCACTGGGACTGGGGCCAAACGGCCCCGCCGGCATCGCCGGGCACGCATTCCAGGGGCTCAAACGCGGAGTCAACGGCCAAAACGGCCGCTTACGGTTCGACCAGCACATGGCGGCCGTCACCGGGGCCTGTCTGGTGGTGCGGAGAAAGGTGTTCGAGGAGGTAAACGGCTTCGACGCCGTTCATCTGCCCGTAACCTTAAACGATGTCGATCTCTGTCTGAAAATACAACGGGCGGGCTACCACAATGTCTTGGTTCCCAGCGCCAAACTCTACCACCACGAATCGGTCAGCCGCGGGCAAGACGACGCGATCTACAGCAAACGCCTACGATGCAGCCGGGAGATGCTGTATATGAGAAAGGCCTGGGGAGAGCTACTGGATCATGACCCCCACTTCCCGTCGGGGGAACTGGGGATGAACGACTGGGGCTAAGCCGTCGAGCCGCAATAACCAAAAAACCCCAAGCCTCACGGAAACGACCCAATCCGCCCCCGCTCTCCTGATCCTCACCCCTTACGCAAATCCGGCAACCTCAACGCCGCCCCGCCCCCCTCCCGCCCGTGGGCCGCGAGATAGACATTGCACTGCTTGCAGTTGGCCATCTTGTCCTGGTAGCTGCCCTGCTCCTTGCCGCCGCACTTGGTGGCGGTGACCATCCAGCAGTGGCCGCCCTGCTCCGGATAGGCCGGACAGGCGTTACGCCGCTCGGTGGGACAGTTCTTCATCTCCCAGCAGGTAACCTGGCTGGTGACAGCGGAGATCTTGCTCCCCCGCCGCTGCTCGCCATAGACGATGGCCATCAGGTCCGAGACCATCACCCCCATCGCCTCGGCCTGATCCGCCAGTTGCTCCGCGGCCCGCACCCCGCCCTCGGAGGAAGACAGCGACTCCTGGGTACCGGCGGCGATCTCCTGAGAGGCCTTGCTGATCTGATCCAAGCCCTGCGACTGCTGGGCGGTGGCCTGGGTGATGGCGGTAGTCTTGTCACCGATGCCGGTGGCGGTGGAGACGATGTGGTCAAAGTCCTCGTTCACCTGCTTTAGGGCCTCGGTGCCTGCCGTCACCCGGGAGATGGTCTTGTCCAAGAGCTGCTGGGTGGTGCGGGCCGCCTCGGCGGAACGGTTGGCCAGGTTCTTGACCTCGGTGGCCACCACCGAGAATCCCGCCCCTGCCTCGCCGGCCCGGGCCGCCTCCACCGCCGCGTTTAGGGCCAGGAGGTTGGTCTGGAAGGCGATGCTGTCGATGGTCTTTATGATCTTGCGGATCGAATCGCTATCCTCCTCGATCTTCACCATGCTCTTGGTCAGCTCCACCAGGGACTTAAGCGATTGCCCGGATTTCCTGATGTTCTCGTTCATCAGCCTCTCCGAGCCGGCGGTAAGCTGCGAGGTCTGCTGGCTCATGGCGTTCATCTCCTCCAGCGAGGAGGCCACCTCCTCCACCGCCGCCGCCTGGGCCGAGGCGGTCTCGATGGCGGCGTGGCTCACGCCGTTGATGGCCACCGCCGCCGCCGCCACCTGCTGGGCGCTCTTCTCGATGCCGTCGGCGATGCGGCCCAGCACCCGCTTGACGGTCGCGATGATGAAGAAGGCCACCCCGAACGCCAGTCCCAGGGTCAGCGCCGCCGCCACCAGCAGCCGGGTCTTGACCGTGTCGGCGATGGCCAGCATCGCCTCGTCGGTCGGGATCTTGGCCTTGGCCGCCTGGCGGATCGCCTCCATGTCCTTCTGCACCTGGGCCAAGGCGGGCAGGGTGCGATCCAGATAGAGGCCAAGCGCCTGGGCGTGGGCCTTATCGCCGCCGCCCGCCAGGGCCTGGGCGATGGCCTTGGCCGTCTCGTGCAGGGCGGCGTGGTCCGCCTCCAGCTTGGTAAACAAGGGAGCCAGGTCCGGGTCCAGGGCGACGGCGTCCTTGAGACCCTGGCCGTAGAGCCACTTGCCGAGCTTGCAGTTGTGGTCGTTGGTCTCGACGCTGATGCCCCCCGCCTGCTTGGCCAGCTCGGTGCTCAAGGTGGTGACCCAGTTTAAGTGATCCACCTCCCGGTGCATCAGGGTGGCCTGCAACTCGTTGCCAGCCACCACCTCCTTGGCCTCGCGAATAATCCTTCTCACCCCCGCCAGGTTCACCAAGCTGGCGGCCAGGATCAGAAACATCACCCCGGCAAAACCCAAGGCTATCTTCTTGGCGATCGGCAACTGCTGAAAGAATCGTTTCATCTCTGCCACTCCCTGTTGAGGTTAGATTTAGATCCCGCTCACCGTAAAGAGGGTGTCGAGCTTGAGCTCCCGAAACAGCTCGTGCAGCCCGTGGTTTAGGTTGATAACCTCCAGACGGCTGTTCTTGATGCTCAGATTCTTGTAGAAGAGCAGGATCTTGCCAATCCCCGAGCTGCCGATATGCTGGGTGCCCCGCAGGTCCAAGACCACCACCGGCGGCAGGGTAGTGCCCAGCACCTGGTCGAAGGTCGCCTTAAGGCGATCCGCGCCCTCCTCGTCGATCATCCCCGTCGCCGTTACCGTGATTTTCCCATCCCCTCTGACGATTACAACCTCCATCACTCTCCCTCCCGTTATCATTAAATAAAAAAGCCCTAAAGACCCGGCCTCACCCCTCCTGATGAGGGCCGCGTTCCGCTCCCCACTCCCTGGCCCACAGATCGGGCAGGCGAGACAACCGCCACTGCCTGGCCCGGGTGAGCTCGGGTGGCAGTGCCTCTTGCCGACGCCAGGACATGACGATCCGCCGGCCAGAAAGCCGCCACTCCAGCCAATCCACCGCCCGGCGGAGCATGAACAGCCCCCGGCCACTGCCAGCGGCAAGCATGGTGCCGTTGGTCGGATCGGGCAAGCGCCTAAAGTCAAAGCCCGGACCCTGATCGGTCACCGCCAGGCAAAAGTCATTGCCCAGCCGCCAGGCAAGGTTGATCGTCAGCTCCCGTTGCCGGCGGTTGCCGTGCTTGTAGGCGTTTAAAATCGCCTCCGAGATGGCGGATCTAGCCTCCTCCGGGGAGCAGGCCAGACCCGCCGCCTCCATCTCCGGCCCCAGCGCCGCCAAGGCCGCCTCGATCAAGGGATCGAGGCCGGCGAACTCCGCCGGCACCAGGGTCAGGGAGGAATCAAACCCAAGGCGCTCAATCTCCAGACCGATCAGGCTCAAATCGTCGCCGCTGGGGTTGCAGGACTGCAAGGCATCGGCGCTGAAACCTCCCCCCAGCCGGGCCAGAAAGGCCGGCAGCAGTCGGGCCAGATCGAGGCCGGGCCGGTCGGCGAGCAGGCCGTTTAGTTCGCCGAGCAACTCCCCCTGGCTGCGGGGCGGCTCAGCCTCCCCCCTCCCGAACTGGTGCAGGCCATCGGAGAGGATGAGCAGCCGGTCGCCTAGCAGCAACTGGCAACTGGCGGCCTTAAAATCGGCCTCGGCCATGAAGGCCAGGGGCAGGTTGCGCTGATTTTCGCCGTCCTCGGGCAGAAAAACGGCCCGGCCCTGGCGGATCAGAATCACCGGCGGATGACCCGCGGCGACCACCTCCAGCCTTAGGCTGGCATGATCAAGCTCCGCCATCAGCGCGGTGCAGAACTCATCGCCGTTGAAAAAACCCGAGCGGCAAAGGGCCTCGTTCAGCCGCCCAACCGACTCGGCGAGCGGCTCTTTGTCGCCTTGGGCGAGCAGGGCGTTGTCTAAGAGGTCGGTGGCGATGCTGCGCAGCACGCAACCCACCGAATGGCCGGACTGATCCTTGAGGCTAAAACGCGTCCGACCCGCCTCGGCCTTGACCCGCAGGTGATCGCCGCCCTCCTGATGGCAGGGCCAGACCAGGGTCTGGACAAAGAGCGAGGCCTGGTCGTTTAGGGTTATATGGCGGGGGGCGGCGCGGTCGACCAGCCGCAGGATCTGCCGGGCCAGGCCGATGTTCAACTGCTGCTCCCGCACCGTGGCCGCCAGCCGGGTATTCTTGGCCCTAAGTTGGTCGTGGGCCAGTTTCAGGCCGATATGGGTCTGCACCCGGGATTGCACCTCGTGCAGGCCAAAGGGTTTGGCGATATAATCCACCGCCCCGGCCTTGAAACAATCGGCCACCACCCGCTGCCCGGTCATGCCGGTCAAGAAGATGACCTGCGTCCGCCGCAGCTCGTGGTCCTGCTTCAATTGCTTACAGACCTCGTAGCCGTCGATATCCGGCAGGCCGATGTCGAGCAGCACCAGGTCGGGCTGGAACTCGGTGGCCAGCCGCAGGGCCTCAGCGCCGCTCACCGCCACCGCCACCTGGTACGAGGTCAGGGCCAGGGCCAGTATCCGGGTGTTGAATTCCTCGTCGTCAACCAGCAGGATCTTCGCGATCTTTTCCGCCATGCCGTTCCTGCCGTCGGGTTTTAGGAGCCGTGAGAAAACAACTTGGACCATTTTCCACGACTATTGCGGCCCCTTATGCCGTCGCCGTAAGACTATTGATCCAAGTTAGTTCCACGAAAACGGCTTAGGCCAGGGAGGGCAAAACCACCCGCAACGCCGTTTGCCTTAAGGCAACTTAAAGTAAGTTGTAGTATGGCTTAAAAAGAGAAGTCAAACAAAATTCGGGGCTAAGGCGGGGAAATACCAGCTTCTGGGAATGCGATAGGAGGGAAATGCCAGGCCTACAACCCGGCCAGACGGCGGCCCAGGAGGCCCAAGGCGAGCAACAGGGCGGAGGAGGCGAACATCAGCCGGTTGGCGGCCAGGATATGACCCCGGCTGATGAGCGTCCGGGGATCGCCTAGGCAGGGCTTGTCCTCCAGCCGCCCGAAGTAACGGGCCGGCCCGCCCAGTTGGATGCCCAGGGCCCCGGCCACCGCCGCCTCGCTCTGCCCGGAATTGGGGCTGGCGTGCCGCCGGCGATCCCGCCGCCAGACCCGCAAGGCATTCGTCGGCGAGTATCCCGGAAGGCCGGCTGAGGCCACCACCAGGAGGGCGGTAAGCCGGGCCGGGAGGTAGTTGGCCAGGTCGTCGAGCCTAGCCGGGACCAGGCCGAACTCGCGGTAGCGCTCGTTCCGGTAACCGAACAGGGAATCCATGGTGTTTACCGCCTTGTACAGCAGCGCCGCCACCGGGCCGCCCAGGAGCGCCCAGAACAGGGGGGCGGTCACCCCATCGACGATGTTCTCGGCCACCGACTCCACCGCCGCCCGGCAAACCCCGGCCTCGTCCAGCCCCTCGGTGTCCCGGCCCACGATCATCGCCAGCCGCCGCCGGGCCAGCCCCAGATCACCCGCCGCCAGGGCCTGATAGACCCGGCGACTGTGCCGGGCCAGGTCGCGGGCCGCCAGCGAGCTGTAAAGAAGATAAACCGTCATCAGGTTGCCCGCCGCAGGATGAACCAAGGCCGCCAGCCGGAGAAGGCCCCAGGTCACCAGAAAGGTGACGGCCAACACGGTGAACACCGTCAGCGCCCCGGCCAGGCCCGGCCAGGGAAGCAGCCGCCGCCAGAGCCGCTCGCCGCCCGTGGCCACCCAGGCAATGGCCCGCACCGGATGCGGCAGCCAGGGAGGATCGCCCAGGAGCAGGTCAAGGAGAAAGGCCAAGATGAGGGCCAGGGATAGCGACATACCTTGGCTCACCACCCCAGCAAGCGGTACACCGCCCGCATGTCCAGCCGCTCCCGCACCAAGGCCGCCAGGCGGTCCAGGGCCGGCTCCAGGTCGTAGGCGGGCCGGGGGCCGGCCAAGGGCGATAAGCCCCGCCGCCGGCGCAGGGAGTCGATAAACCAGCCACGGAAGGGGTCGCTGTCGAAGAGCCCGTGCAGGTAGGTGCCCCAGACCCGCCCCCGGCCCAGGCCCACCCCGGCCCCGCCTGGGCCGCCGTGCAGCTCGGCGAGCGACTCCCGGGCCTTGGTCTGGCCGTGATGGATCTCGTAGCCCAAGACCGGCTGGCCGGAGGGGAGATGGGTTAGTTCCCTCCGGGTCAAGGTCTTGTCCGGCAGCAGCACGGTCGTCACCGGCAGCAGCCCGAGCCCGGCGATCCGGCCCCCCGCCTCCAGCCCGTGCGGGTCGCCGATCTCCTCCCCCAGCATCTGAAAGCCGCCGCAGAGGCCGACAATCTCGGTTTTCCCCGCCTGGGCGAGCTGGCCAATCATCTCCGCCAGGCCGCTCTGCCGCAGGTGGCACAGGTCGTCGATCACGTTTCGGCTCCCCGGCAAGATGACCGCCGCCGGCTGGCCCAGGTCGCGGGCCTCTCGCACCACCCGCAGATGCACGTCCGGCTCGGCCAGGAGCGGCTCGAAATCGGTGAAATTCGAGATGTGGGGCAGGTCGATCAAGGCGATCTCCACCGCCTCCGCCTCACTGCAGGCGGGCCGGCCCGCCCGGTCAAACAGCCCCTTCTTGAAGCTCACCGAATCCTCCTCCGGCAGGCCGTGACCCGGCAGGTCGGGGATCACCCCCAGCACTGGCCGGCCGGTATGGGCGAGCACCTGCTCGCAGGCCGGGGCGAGCAGGGCCTCGCTGCCCCGGAAGCGGTTGATCACCAGCCCGGCCACCAGATCGCGCTCCCACTCGGTGAGCACCTCCAGGGTGCCGACAAAGGAGGCGAACACCCCGCCCCGGTCGATGTCGCCCACCAGAAGCACCCGGGCCCCGGCGTGACGGGCCATGCGCAGGTTGACGATGTCGTGGGCCTTCAAGTTGATCTCGGCGGGCGAGCCAGCCCCCTCCAGGATCACCGCCTCAAAATCACCGGCCAGCGAGTCGTAAGCCGCCTGGGCCTGGGCAAAGGCCTGGGGTTTGTAGGCGATATACTCGGCCACGCTCATCACCCCCCGCGAGCGGCCGTTGACGATCACCTGGCTGCCCGTCTGGCTCACCGGCTTCAAGAGCACCGGATTCATCCGGGTCTCGGGGTCGAGCCGGCAGGCCTGCGCCTGCACCACCTGGGCCCGGCCCATCTCCCCGCCCTCCCTGGTGACAAAGGAGTTTAAGGACATATTCTGGGCCTTAAACGGCGCCACCCGCAGCCCGTCTTGCAGCAGGATACGGCAGAGGGCAGCGGTGAGCACGCTCTTGCCGGCGTCGGAACTGGTGCCGGCGAGCATCAGGGCCGGGGTCTTCCGGGAGGGCTTAAGGCCGTCCTGGCGCCCCACCAGCCGCGCCAAGGCAGCGATAAGACGTTCGTTCTCCGCCTGGGGCCGCACCGCCACTCGAAAATAATCATCACTTAGTCCGGTGAAATTGCCCGCCAGACGGATGGCGATCCCCTCCTTGGCGAGCAAGGCGCGGGCCACCGCCGCGCCGCTCGTCATGCCCCTGGGCCGGCGTTGCCAGCGGCACAGGAGGTAGTTGGCCTCGCCCGGATAGACGAAAAGCCCTTCGATACCGGCCAGCCCGGCGGCCAGCTCCTTACGCAGCCCGGCCACGCAGGCCCTGGTCCGACGGGCAAACTCCTCGTCGCCAAGCACGCGCTCCCCCAGGGCCAAGGCCAGGCTGTTGACGCTCCAGGGCGGCTGCAAGGCCCTGATCCGGGCCGCAAGTTCAGGGGCGGCGAAGGCCAGTCCCAAGCGCAGGCCGGGCACGGCGTAGAACTTGGTGAGCGAGCGCAGAATCACCAGATTGGAGAAGCGGGCGAGCAGGGGCAGGACGGTGGGGGCGGACTCGACGAAGTCGATGAAGGCCTCGTCCACCACAAAGGTGGTATCCGGGAACCCGGCAAGCAGGGGCGCCAGGTCTGGGGGATTGAAGCTGCGACCGGTGGGGTTGCCCGGCTGGCCCAAGAAGACCATCTCCCCGCCCGTGAGACTGGCGGCCAGGGCCGCCCAGTCCAGGGCAAAGCCCCGCTCCTCGGCCAAGGCCGGGAAACGCGCCTTAACCCCCGCCGCCACCAGGGCCTCCTGGTAGCCGAGATAGGCGGGGGCCGGAATCACCGCCTCCCGAATGGCCACCGCCCTGGGCAGGAGGTGGATAAGCTCGGTCGAGCCGTTCGCCGCCAGCACCTGCTCCGGGGCGAGCCCGAAGCGAGCCGCCGCCGCCGCCCTAAGCCCCCCGGCCTCCGGGTCTGGGTAGTGGAGAAGCGAGGAAAGATGGCGGCTGAGCAAGGGCCGCAGGTATTCCGGCGGCCCCAGCGGGTTGATGCTGGCCGAGAAATCGAGCACTTCCTCCGGCCTCCGCCCGGCGGCGGCGGCCAGACGCCGGATATCGCCGCCGTGGACGGGCGTTTCGGGAGGGGCAAAGGTAGCCGAGGGCATGGGATCAGTCGTTGATCTTGTCGCCCCGCAGATGCCGGTTCAAGGTGTCGGCGGCGTTTTTCAAGGCGCACAGCTCGCCGCACATGGAGCAGCCCTTGCTGGCCTTGGACTTCCTGGACTCCAGGATGCCCCGGGCCAGGTCTGGAAAGAGGAGGTTCTCGAACTGCCGGTCCCAGCGGAAATCCCGCCGGTCCTTGCTCAACTGCTTGTCACGCAGATCGGCCCGGCCCTTGAGCTTGACCACGTCGCCGATATGGGCCGCAAGCCTCGCGGCACGCACCCCGATGGCCACGTCCTCCTCGTTGGGCAGGGCCAGGTGTTCGGCGGGGGTGATGTAGCAGATCAGATCCGCCCCGTGCATCGAGGACTGGGCCGCGCCGATGGCGGCGGTGATGTGATCCAGCCCGGCCCCGCAGTCGCAGGGCAAGGGCCCCAGCATGTAGTAGGGGGCGTCGTTGGACATCTTCTTCTGCAGGGTGATGTTGGCCTCGATCTCGTCCAGCGGCACGTGGCCCGGCCCCTCCACCATCGCCTGGCAACCCAGGGCCCGGGCCCGCTCGGCCAGCTCGCAGTTGACAATCAACTCCGCCATCTGGGCCCGGTCGAGCGAGTCGTGGATGGCCCCGGCCCGGATGCCGTTGCCCAGGCTCAGGACGGTGTCGTACTTGGCCAGAATGGCGCACACCCGCTCGAACTGCTCATAGAGTGGATTCTCGCGATTATTTTTCAGCATCCACTGGATCATCAGGGTGCCGCCCTTGGAGCACAGGCCGCCGTAACGGTAGCCCTGGCGCTGCATCCGTTCCAGCGAGAACAGGTTGATGCCGCAATGCACCGCCATGAAGGCCATGCCGTCGGCGCATTGACGCTCGATGAGCGCAAAGAGCTCCTCCGGGTCGAGCCGGGTAGCGTCCCGATGCCGCTTGATGGTGTCGCAGAAGGCCTGATAGAGGGGCACGTTACCCACCGGCAGCGAGACCTCGGCCAGCACCTGACGCCTGATCTCATCCAGGTCGCCGGCGGCGGAGAGCTCCATCAGGGTGTCGGCGCCGGTGTCCTCGGCGATCCGGGCCTTGCGCCGCTCGTGGGCCAGGTCGCAGACGTCGCTTGAGGTGCCGATGGAGGCGTTGACCTTGGTGCGTAGCCCCTTACCGATCCCCACCACCCGGCTGTCCCGGTGGCGGCCAGTCAGGATGACGATCTGCCCCTGCTCGACCCGCCCCCGGATCAGCTCGGCGTCCAGGCCCTCCTGGCGGGCCACCTCTAGCATTTCACTGGTAATCTTACCCTGCTGGGCCAATTGCAACTGATTGCTCATGATGATTCCTTATCCCTTAAAAATGAATGACGTTTCCGCCGGACGGCGTTGCATCAACGACCAGCGGCCCTGCGGATGAACCCCTGGGCCAGGGCGAACTGCCGCGGGTAAAGCTCCCTGGGCGCCTGGGCGACAAACTTACGGTAGCTGTCAAGGGCCTGGGGAAGGGCGCCGGTCAACTCGTAGGCCTGGCCCAGGTTGAACAGGGCCTCGAAGTTGTCCCGCCGGCTCTCCAGCGCCCGCTGGTAGTAGCCGATCGCCTCCCCTGGCCGCCGGGCAATCAGGCAGATGTTGCCGATGGCGTTATTGGCGGCGGAATGGGCCGGGTCTAGACGCACCGCCTCCCGCAGATAGGGCAGCCCGGCCAGCGGGTCGCGGCCCTTGGCCAGAAAGAGTCCCAGATCGTAGTTGGACTCCACCCGTTCCTCGGGGCTGGCGGCCAGCGCCAGGGCCTGGTTTAAGAGCTCCAGGGCCCGCCCCGGATCACCGCTCCCCTCCCGTTCGGCAGCCAGGCACAGGTAGCCCTTGCTGCTGGTCGGCGCCGAACGGATGATCCGCTCGCAGAGGGCCGCCCCATCCCTAAAAAACTTGCTCTCCCGGCCCCCGACATACCCCGCCGCCAGGAGGATGGGGATGGTCAGCAGCAACAGCCATCCCGCCCCCACCCGGTCTTCCAGCCCAGCCATGAGCAGGGTTATCAGCAAGACAAAACCCAGGGAGGGCAGGTAGAGATACCGCACCTCAAAGATCGGCTGGTTGCAGAAGGCCAGCGCCAGGGCCGGGGCCAGGAAGAGCAAGATCCAGCCCCCGGCCAGCAGCGCCCGCCGGGGCTTGAGCCGCCAGGCCAGCGCCCACAGGGCCAGGAAGAGCCCGCCCCACGCGACGAGCCGCAAGCCGGCCAGATAGTGATCCACCGGAGCGAAGAGAAAAAAAGGCTGCCCGGTGGGCCAGAGAAGCTGTTTGGCGTAGGCGGGGATAAACCTCGCCAGGTACCAGAGCTTGCCCATATCCAGATGGGCAAGGCTCAAACCCTGCTCGGTCTGCCCCGCCAGGGCGGCCAGCCGGCAGAGGTAATAAAAAACCGACCCGGAAAGGAACAGGGCCAGGCGCCGGCCGGAAAAGCGCCCGGCCAACCAGTCGCCGCCCGCCAGCGCCAAGGGAAAAACGATTGCCGTCTCCTTGACGAACAGGGCCGCCACAAAGACCAAAAAGGCGATAACAACAGGCAAGGCCCGGCCCGCTCCTGCCCGGTCGTAGAACAGCAGGGAGACGAGCAGCAAGAACCCGGCCAGCAGATCGGGCGAGGCCGAGACCCAGGCCACCGATCCGGCGTGGGCCGGATGCAGGGCAAAAAGCGCCGCCCCCAAGGCGGCGGCTAGTCTCTTTCCCCCCGTAAGCCATCTCCGCAGCACAAAAAAAACCAGGGCGCTGTTCATGGCGTGCAGGAGGACGCTGGAGGCGTGCAGCCACTCGGCCCGGCCCCGGCAGAGGAGGTTGAGCACCGTGACATAGACCAAGAACAGGGGCCGGTACAGGGCCCCGTCCACCTTGCCGTGCAAGACCGCGTCCCAGACCCCGCCGGTGAAGAAGCTGGGGAGGTAACGCAGCGATTGCAGTTGGTAGTTGCCGCCAAAGAGCGACAGGTCATCGGAGACCAGCCCGAAGCCCAGGGTGGGCCAGTAGCCGGCGCCCGCGACCAGCAAGATGGCACCGGCGATCAGGGCGTCCACCCGACCTAGCCCGGCATCCTTGGCCGGGAAGCCGTCGCGCCGGGCGCTTTTCGGCCCCCCTCGGCTCAACTCCTCACCAGCCCGCCGACAGCACCACCGCCACCACCGCCTCGGCCAGTTCGCAGGTGGCGCCCAGGGTATCGCCGCTGGCCCCGCCCAGCCTCGCCCGGCACAGGGCCGCGAAGAGGAGCATGACCACCAAGGCCGCGGCCCCGGCCGCCAGGCCGGCCCCGCCCCCGGAGTACCAGCAGCCGGAGTAAAGCAGGATGGCGGCGAGGAAGACAATTTTCCTATCCTCCCCGGCCTGGCGGTAGAAGAGCGCCGCCCGCCCCTCCTCGCCCCGGACGTAGGGCAAGAGCGCCATCATGAAGATCATCAGGCAGCGCCCGGCGATGGGCATCAGGAACAGGGCCGCTGCCGCCTGGGTCTGGGGCAGGCTGGCCAGGGCCGCGGTCTTGAGCAACAAATTCATCACGATCGCCGCCACCCCCATGCTGCCGGTCCGGCTGTCCCGCATGATGATTAGCATCTCCTCCCGGGGCCGGGCGCTGAACAAACCGTCGGCGGAGTCGGCCAGACCGTCCAGGTGCAGGCCGCCCGAGACCGCAAACAGCAGCAAGACCATGAGCCCCGCCGCCGGCAAGGCGGGCAGCACCCCCCACAAAAACCAGCCCACAACCGCCATCGCCAGCCCAATCAGCACCCCCACCACCGGGAAGAAGATCAGGGCCCCGGCCAAGTCGCCGGCCTCGGTTCCCCGCTCGCCGGGCAGCGGCAAGATGGTCAGGAAACGCAGGGCGGCGAGAAAGCGGTTGATCACTTGTCGGCCCCGGCCACCGCCGCCTCGGCAAAGGTGGACACCTCGCTTAAGACCCTGGCCGCCGCCTCGACGATAGGCATGGCCAGCGCCGCCCCGGTGCCCTCGCCCAGGCGCAGGTTGAGATCGAGCAGCGGCTCAAGCCCCAGGTGCTCGTGCATGAGACGATGGCCCGGCTCCAGGCTGCGATGGGCGGCGATGACGAAATCGAGGCTGGCCGGGGCCAACTGGTGGGCGATCAGGGCCCCGGCGGTCGAGATCAGGCCGTCGATCAGCACCGGCTTACGCCGGGCCGCCGCCCCCAGGATCACCCCGGCGATGCCGCCGATCTCAAAGCCGCCCACCTTGGCGAGCACCTCCACGCCGTCCCCAGGCCGGGGACGGTTCAGGGCCAGGGCCGCCTCGATCACCCGCACCTTGGCCGCCAGCTGCCCATCGTCCAAGCCCGTGCCCCGGCCCGTGACCTCGGAGGCCGAGCGCCCGGTCAAAACGGCGGCGATGGCGCTGCTGGGGGTGGTGTTGGCGATCCCCATGTCGCCGGTGCCAAACAGATCGTAGCGGTCGGCCAGCCCGGCGACCACCCCGATCCCCGCCTCCAGCGAGGCCACCGCCTGCTCCCGGCTCATGGCCGGACCCTTGGCCAGGTTGGCAGTGCCCCAGGCAATCTTCCTGTCGAGCAATCGGCCGGCCTTGACCAAGGGGGAGAGATCCGCCGCCACCCCCATATCGACCACGATCACCTCCGCCCCGGCCAGACGCGCCAGGACGTTGATTCCCGCCCCGCCGCGCACGAAGTTGGCCACCATCTGGGGGGTGACCGCCTGGGGGAACTTGCTCACCCCCTCCGCCGCCACCCCGTGGTCACCGGCCATGGTGATCACCGCCTTGCGGCCGGTAGGCGGGCGCAGGGAGCGGGTCTGGCCCGCCAGATCAAGGGCCAGATCCATCAGCCGGCCCAGGGCCCAGTGGGGGATGGCCAGTTGATCGAGACGGGCCTTAGCCTTGCCCCGCCACCCCTGATCCTGGCCGCTTATCTCCGCGATGGTCTCCGCCAACAAAGCCATGGCTCACCTCATCCTTTAATGATCAGCGGCAGGCCGCAAACCACCTGCACCACCCGGTCGGCGCCTGCCGCCATCACCTGATTGCACCGGCCCACCAGGTCCCGGTAGCGCCGGGACAGGGCCGGTTCCGGTACCAGGCCGCAGCCCACCTCGCCCGAAACCAGGACCAGCAACCCCTGGCGATGGCGGGCCGCGGCCAGCAACTCCTGGCACCGACTGACCATCGCCACCTCGTCCAGCCGTCCAAGCTCCCGATCCGCCCACAGGAGGTTGCTGATCCACAGAGTCAGGCAATCGACCAGCACCGTGGCCGGGGCCGGCAGCTCCCGCAGGCAACGGGCGATCCCGAGCGCCTCCTCCACCGTCTGCCAGCCCAGGCCGTGACGCTTTAGCCGATGGGCCAGCACCCGGGCCGCCAACTCCGGGTCATCGCCATCGGCGACCGGCGGGCAGGTGGCGAGATAGTAGCGCGGCCCGGCCTGTTCCTGAGCCATGGCCTGGGCGTAGTCGCTCTTGCCACTCCGGGCCCCGCCCACCACCAAGACGACCGGGGCCATCAGCGGTTCAAGCTCAAAAGCTGGCCCCGGACCCCGTCCACCTCAAGCACGGTCAGGGACGCGGGCTGGATATCGAAACACAGGGCCTTGGCCCGCGGCAAGGCCAGCAACAGGCAGAGCATGGCTCGGATCACCCCCCCGTGACAGATCACCAAGGCCGGCTCAGGCCGGGAGATGATTTCGCCCAGCACCCCCCGCACACGGCGCCAAAAGGAGGAGGTGGCCTCGCCATCTGGGAAGCGGAAGCGGGCCGGGTGCCGCTGCCAGGCGGCGACCAGCGCCTGATCCTGGGCCAGAATCTCCGCAAAGGTCAGGCCCTCCCAGCGACCAAAGTCGATCTCCCGCAGGGCCTCGACAATGACGAATTCCAGCTCCCGGCCCGCCCCGGCCAACGCCATCTCCGCCGTCTCCCGGGCCCGAAGCCGCGGGCTGCACAGACAGCGGAACGGCCCCGGGGGCAGCCTCGCCCCCAGGGCACTGGCCTGCTCCCGGCCCGTCCGGGACAGAGGCGGGTCGCTCGCCCCCTGGTAACGACCCGCCCGCTGGCCGTCCGTCGTCCCATGTCTTACCAGAACCAACCGCATCGCCGCCCCTTAAGACACAAAAAAACCCGGCATCGCCATCCGCGACCCGGGAACCAATGCGCACGGGGACTTTACCCCGCGCCCAATACCATTGAGGCCCGAGCCGGATCCTTGCCGCGGGATCTGCTCGTCAAACCCTCAGGCCGGTCTCCCGGCTCGTGAATCACCCTACTTACCGCACCTTCCCATCCCCGGAAGGGGAACAGTGGTCTGTGGCGGCTTTCGTCCTCACTTACGGTTGCGGGGCAGCGCCGGACTGTGACCGGACTTCCCGATTATCCCCGCCGCACGCGGCCAGGGGCAC
>JAJXUT010000065.1 GCA_021782655.1 Deltaproteobacteria bacterium | reverse complement strand
GCTGCTCGCTCAACGCCTAAACGTCAAGGAGAGCGAGGTGATCGAGATGAGCAAGCGCCTGGAGGGCGGCGACCTGTCTCTGGAAAGCCCCCTGCGCGACGACTCCGACGAGCAGCAGAAGGACTTCATCCAGGCGGGCGGCCCCACGGTGGAGGAGGAGATCGCGAGCCTGGAGATCAAGCGGCGGATGGCCGAGGTGCTGGATAAGCTGAAACCCCGCCTGAACGCCAAGGAGCTGAGTATCCTAAGCCAGCGGCTGCTGAGCGACGAGCCCCTGACCCTGCAGGAGATCGCGGTGCAGTTCGGCCTCTCCCGGGAACGGGTGCGGCAGATCGAAAGCAACCTGTTGCACAAGATGCGCCGCTTCTTCGAGGACGAGGTGCCGGACATCAAGACCTTTCTCGACGAGGCGGTGGATTTCTGGCGGGCCTGACCCGCCGTCTGGCCGACCCAAACCCCCTATTTTGGAATCCCCATGCGCGTTCCCCTGCTTGACCTAAACGAACAGCTTCGTCCCTTGCGCGACGAGCTTCTTGCCGCCCTCACCGAGGTGCTGGATTCGACCTGCTACATCATGGGGCCCAAGGTCGAGGCCCTGGAGCGGGATCTTGCCGCCTACTGCCAGGCGGGGGGCGCGGTGGGGGTGGCCAGCGGCACCGACGCCCTGCTCGCCGCCCTGATGGCCTTGAGGATCGGCCCCGGCGACCTGGTGCTCACCACCCCCTACACCTTCGTGGCCACTGTCGGCTGCATCCTGCGCCTAGGGGCGAGGCCGGTGTTCGCCGACATCGATCCTGTGACCTTCAACCTCGATCCGGCCCTGGCTGGCGAGGTGCTGGCCCGTCCCGAGTACCGGGGCCGGATTAAGGCCATTCTGCCGGTGCACCTCTTCGGCCAGTGCGCCGACCTGGCCCCGATCATGGCCCTGGCCGAGGAACACGGCCTGCCGGTGGTGGAGGACGCGGCCCAGGCCATCGGTGCCGTCTATCCCTGGCCTGAGGCGGGCGGGCAGGTGCGCTGGCGGCGGGCGGGCTCGGTGGGGACGGCGGGTTGTTTTTCGTTTTTTCCCAGCAAAAACCTGGGCGGAATCGGCGACGGGGGCATGATTACCGTGTACGACGCCGCGCTTAGGGAGCGGATTCGGATCATCCGGGTGCACGGTGGCGAGCCCAAGTACCATCACCCCATCCTGGGCGGCAACTTCCGGCTCGACCCCATTCAGGCTGCGGCCCTTTCGGTCAAGCTGCCGCATTTGCCCGCCTGGCACCGGGCCCGCCGCCGCAACGCCGCCCGCTACCAGGAACTGTTCTTCGCCGCCGGGCTGCCGGAGGCGGGGGAGGTGATTCTGCCCCAGGCGGTGTACGCCCATCTGGCTAAGGACGATGAGCAATTGGACCACCACATCTACAACCAGTACGTCATCCGGGCCCGGCGGCGCGACGAGCTTAAAGACCACCTGTTGCACCACGGCATTGGCTGCGAGATCTACTACCCGATCCCCATGCATCAGCAGGGTTGCGTCGCCCATCTGGACTTGCAGGGGGCCTGCTTCCCGGAGGCGGAACGAGCGGCCCGGGAGACCCTGGCCCTGCCTATCTATCCCGAGTTGACTTTCGAGATGCAGGCCCAGGTGGTGAAGGCCATCGTCGGCTTTTACCAAAAATAAGCTGGCACAACCAAGCGCCATCGGCTATCTTTCTTGATTTCCGATGCCTCCCTCCCTTGGCGGTTCCCGCGATGACCAACGTGCGCTCAGAGCTGTCCCCCCCGGTCGGAGTTGGCGGCCTGCTCAGCCTGCTGGCCTTGCTGCTCCTGAGTCTCGTGCGACCTTGTCCGGCCTTGGCCGGGCCCTCCTTCCCCTTTCTTGACCCCTACCCATTTACCGACGTGCCCCTGGCCGCCGGGATCAACAGCGACCGACCGAGGATCCGCCAGGAGGATGCCGCCCTGCCCGAATGGAAGAGGGTTTGGGATCAGGCCAAAGTTCTGGCGGCCCAGGGCGAACTGTCCCAGGCCGCAGCCCTCTATCAGGCGGCGCTTGCGGACAAGGATATTCCCGAGGTGCGCTGGGAGTGGGTCACGGTGCTGATGCGGCTGGGCCGGGGCCAGGAGGCGGCGGAGACGGTGGAGGAGCTGCTGGACGAGCGTCCCGACTCCCCGGAATACCTGCACTGCCTGGCGGTCATCGAACTTGGGCGGGGCCGTTTTCGGGAGGCCGCCGCCCTCTTTGCCCGCCTGCGGGCAAGGCAGCCGGACAGCTCCCTGCCCCTGGCTGGACAGGCCTCCGCCCTGCTCTCTCAGGGCGACACCAGGGGGGCGCTGCCCATTTTAAGCGACCTTTCCCGGCTGAACCCTGCCGACAACCAGCTGAGGGAGGCCCTGGCCCGGCTGGCCTACGGGGTACAGGACTACACCCTGGCCCTACCCCTGCTGACCGAGCTTGCCCAGACACCCAAGCCGTCGCCCCAACTGTTGAAGATGGCGGCCAGGGCCGCAGAGGCCCGACAGCAGACTTCCGAGGCCCTGGGATTTTGGCAACGCTACGCCGAGCTGCGACCCGACGACCTGGGGGCGGAGCAGCGGCTGGCCGAAGGCTTCGAGTCGGGCGGCCAGCCACGGCTGGCCTTGCCGTATCTGCTAGTCCTAAGTCAACGTCAGCCGGACTCTCCGCCGATCATGCGCCGGCTGGGCCTAGCCTACGCCAAGGCCAAGGATCTGTCGCGGGCGGTCGCGGCGCTGGAGGCCTATCTGCGCTTGCAACCCGACGATTCCGAGGTGGCCAAGGAACTGGTCTCGCTGCAAGAGGCCCTGGGGCATAAGGAGGAAACCCGGCGGGCGCTTAAGCGCTACCTGGCCATCACGCCTCATCCCGATCAGGCCAGTCTGCGGCAGGCGGCGAGCCTGGACGAGCAGGGCGGCGACCACGCCGGGGCGGCCGCCGCCCTGCGGGGACTCTTGGCCCTGCGACCCGGCGATCTCGCCTTGATGGAGGAACTGGGCGAGCAGCTCCTGGCCGCCGGGCAGAACGAGGAGGCCCTAAAGGTCTGGGAAGAGCTGGCCAGGGTCACCCCCCAGGAGGCCTCCCTGTGGGAAAGGATCGCCGGCCTGCTTGGCCGTTTGGGCCAGGAGCGGCGCCGCTACCAGGTCTTGGCCGTGCTCCACGGCCTGCGGCCCGGCGATGTGGACTTGAGCCTGCAACTTTTGCGGCACTATCTTGCTTGCGACGATCTGGCCCAGGCCGACAAGCTGGCGGCGGAGCTCGCCGCCCTTAGTCCCTCGCCGCCGCTCGCTTTCTACCCCATGGGCGGCGAGCTTAGGCTGCGGGAGCACCGTTTCGCCGCCGCCCTTGGCGACCTGGAGGCCTATCTGGCTAAAGAGCCGCGACTGGAGACCGTCCGGCTCAAGGCCCTGCTGGCCGCCGGACAAACTGGGGCTCTGGACAGGGTGAGACTGCACGCCGCCGCCTTGGCCAAATCACCCGAGAATCACCTGGCCGCGGCCAGGGCTTACGCCGCTTGCCGGGCCGAGGACGAGGCCCAGGCCCTCTATAACCAGGTGATCGGCGAGGCGCCAGCCGGCTCGTCGGTGGGCAAAGAGGCCTTTATCGGCCTGGCCGCCTCCCTTGCCCGGCAGGATAGGCCCTACGAGGAAGAGGAGACCTTGCGGCTGGGTTTGGCCGTAACCGGCGACCGGCTGGCCTTTGTCCCGGCTCTCTTCGCTCTGGCCCTTGAGCAGGGGGAGACGGAGGAGGCCGGCCAGTGGCTGGACGCCCTGGCGTCCCTCCTCTCCGGGCCAGAGACGGCGGGCCGGCTGGCGGCGATGAAGGCCAGCCTGCTGGTAGCCGAGGACGAGGCCCGGAAGGCGCGCCGGGTAATGGCTCCCTGGGAGGACAAGGACGCCCATGGCCCGTGGCCCCCGGCGGCGGAACGGCTGGGCCTGGCCCGGGAGTGGCTCCGAGCGGGCAAGCCAGACTTGGCGGCCAGTGAGGCCCGGCGGGCGCTGGCCGTGGCCCCTGGCGACCTGGAGGCCTTGGTCATCCTGGAGGCCGCCGGGGTCAAGGACCGGCCCGGTTTTGATCTGTCTAGCCTGCGCTTTGACCAGCTCCGCGACCTGGCGGAGCTGTGCCGCCGCTACGGACTGCCGAATCAGCTGCTCAAGACGGCCCGTCAGGCCCAGCGTCTGTCGCCGGGCAACTTTACGGCCCGCAAGCTGCTGGCCCAGGCCTTGACCCTTCGGGGGGAATTGCCGCAGGCCGAGGCCGCCCTGTCCGCCCTGGTGGCCGACAGCCCCAAGGAACCGTCGCTGGCCTTGCGGCTCGCCAACCTGTGTTTCCTGGGCGGCGAACTTGACCGGGCCTACGAGTTGAGCAACGGCCAGGGGGTAAGGTCGCGTTCCGAGGCCGTCCTGCTTCGGGCCCGCATCCTCTGGCGGCAGAACCGGTGGCAAGAGGCCATCGCCCTCTACCGGCGGGTTCTGACCCCCAGCGTTGCCGATCTGCTCCGTCAGGCCGGGGAGAGTCAGCACGTCCAGCTGCCGGAACCTCAGCCTCCCCGGCCCCTGTGGGCCCTGCTGGCCAGGGACGCCGGGCCGGGCCCGGAGGAGGAGTGGGCCAGCCGGGTCATGGCGCCCCGCCGCTTCCTCTCCTGGTTGCAAGAGGGAAAGACGGATTTCGATCAGGACATCGCTAGGCGGGTGGCCATCTACCGCTGGCAGGAGCGCTTCCGGCTCGAACTTTTGCCGAGACACTCGGTGGCCCGGCGCGAGTATAATATAGCCCAGAGGCAATACGAGGCCCTGCTCCGGCGCTATCCCCAGGATCGCATCCTGCTTTACGACCTGGCCGGGGTTTACAGCCGGTTGGGGGATTTGGGCAACGAGGCCCTGATCTACGATCAGCTGGCGGCCAGCGGCCTGGATTTTCCGGAACTTAACGCCTCCCGGGAACGGAACCAGCTCAAGCGCCAACCCCGGCTGACCGCCACCTACGGCTACCAGAACGACGCCGGCCATAACGGTTACCTAGACCGGGCTAAGGATTGGGAGGAGCTGTCGTTTTGGGAGGGGGGCAAGGCCCGTCAGGAGGGGGAGCTGCGGGTCTCCCGCCGCAATTACCGGGCGGACAGCACCGACGACGTGGTGCGGGCCAACCGGGCCGAGGGCTCCTATTCCGTCTCCCTGCTGAACAACATCACCATGCACGGCGGCGGCGGGGTGGAGAGCCAGGAAACCGGCGGCGCCAACACCCTGCTCTTGAATGCCGGGCTGACCGGTAAGGTGGGTGATGGCCTGACCGGGGCCCTGGCCTTTGACCAGGACGTGGTGGACGACACCACCGCCAGCCTCAGGCGGCGGATCCACCGCCAGGACGTAAAGGGCGACCTCACCCTCGACCCCCTGCCCCGACTTTCGCTTGGGGGCGGCTATCTGTTTCGGGATTACTCCGACAACAACTGGACCACCGGCTACGACCTGCGCTCATCCTACTTGCTCTTTGACGAGCCGACCCTGCTTAAGCTCACCTACAGCTACGATTTCAAGGACTCGCGGCAGGGCGGCTCGCCCGGCCTGCCGCTGGCAAGCGACGGCTTCTCCGCCAACGATCACCCGTACTGGGCGCCCAAGAGCTACTGGCTCAACCTGGTCGGGCTCTATTTTAAACACTCCCTGACCGCCAACGCCCTGGCACGGAGCGCGCCCCAGTACTACACCCTGGAGTACGCCCTGGGCCACGACGCCAACGGTTACGCGGTGCAGTCCGCCAAGGCCGGGCTCTACGCCGAGCTCAACCCCCGTTACTTGCTCGCGGCCCAGGGTGAGCTGACCAATTCGGAGGACTTCCGGCGTCAGGAATATCAGGTAAGCCTCATCTACCGGTGGTAGTTGGCCTATCTCCTGGCTGGAGCCGGGAGGTGCCCCTTGAATCCGTAGTAGGCGATGTAGAGATAGCAGAAGAGGGGCAGCAGGAAGGCGTGATGGATGCCGATGCGGTCGGCCAGCGCCCCTTGCAGCAAGGGGATGACCGCCCCGCCGACGATGGCCATACACAGGATGCCGGAGCCCTGGCCGGTGTGCCGGCCCAGACCCGCGACCGCCAGGGTGAAGATGGTAGGGAACATGATGGAGTTGAATAGGCCAACCGCCAGCAACGCCCACATCGAGGCCGGGCCGGAGAGGAGCATGGCCGCCGCCACCAGGCTGAGTGCGACCACGGCGTTAAAGCCCAAGACCTTGCCCGGCTTGACCGCCCGCAGCACGGCGGCGCCCAGGAAGCGGCCCACCATCGCCCCACCCCAGTAGAACGACAGGTACTTGCCCGCCACCTCCGGGGTCAGGGCCGCGATCTCCGGCTGGCCCATGAAGTTGACCAGAAAGCTGCCGATGGCCACCTCCCCCCCCACATAGACGAAGATGGCCCCCGCCCCCAGGAGCAGGTGCCGGTATTGCCAGGCGCTGGCATATTGGTCGGCGGCGGCCAACGAGCCCTCCGCGTCTGGGCCGGCGGCCTCGATGACCGGCAGCTGCACCAGGGCGATGAGGGCCGCGATGGCCAAAAAGGCGGCGGCCAGGCCCAGGTAGGGCACCTGCACCGAGGCCGCCTCCGCCGTCTGGTAGGCGGTTAGCTGGGCGGGGGCTAGCTGGGCCAGCTCTCCCGCGCCCTTGGCGGCCACCTTCAGGATCAGGAGCGAGCCGAACAGGGGGGCGATGGTGGTGCCCAGGGAGTTGAAGGCCTGGGTGAGGTTCAAGCGGCTGGAGGCGGTCTCGGGCCGGCCCAGGATGGCCACGTAGGGGTTGGCCGACACCTGGAGCAGGGTGATGCCCGAGGCCAGGACGAAGAGGGCCACGAGGAAGATCGGATAGGAGCGGGCGCCCGCCGCCGGGTAAAACATCAGGCAGCCCAGTCCGGCGGTCAGGAGGCCGATGACGATGCCGCGCTTGTAGCCCACCTTTTCGACGATGCTTCCCGAGGGCAGGGAGACTACGAAGTAGGCGGTAAAGAAGGTGAACTGAATCAGCATCGACTGGGTGTAGTTCAGCGAAAAAACGGTCTTTAGATGGGGAATCAGGATGTCGTTTAAGCAGGTGATGAAGCCCCACAGGAAGAAGAGCGAGGTGAGGACGGTGAGCGGAAAGGCGTAGCCGTTGTGATCCTGAGCGGTCCTGGCCGGGGCCGCGGGGGTGATTGCCGATGCCATGCTTGCCTCCTGATGGTGGTTGGTTATTGCAGGGTGAATTCCTTTGCCAGCGGCCCGACCATCACCTTGAACACGCCAGGCTCCACGATCCGCCGGTCATCCACCCCGATGAACGACAGGTCGTGCGGGGTGAGGGTGAAGGTCAGCTCCCGCTCCTCGCCTGGCCTTAGGGCCAGCTTGCGGAAGCCCTTAAGCTCGCGTACCGGCCTCGACACGGAGCCGAACTCGTCTTGCAGGTAGAGCTGTACCACCTCCTGGCCGGGCCGGTCGCCGGTGTTCTTGACCCGCACCGAGACGGTCTGGTTCTTCCCCGGGCGGAGTTTATCGGTGGCCAAATGCAGGTCGCGGTAGGCGAAGGTGGTGTAGCTCAGGCCGAAGCCGAAGGGGAACTGGGGGTCGTAACGGTTTAAGTCCCACTCCTCGAGCGGCTTGTGGTCGTAGGTCACGAAGCCGTTGGGGGCCTTGGGGTAGGTGCAGGGCAGCTTGGCGCTGGGGTTTACCTCCCCGAACAGCACCTCGGCGATGGCCCGGCCCCCCTCCATGCCGGGGAGAAAGCCCAGGAGGATGGCCTGGGACTGGTCCACGAGGGGGGCGATCACCCGGGGCCGGCCCTCAAGCAGCACCAGGATCACCGGCTTGCCGGTTTTGATCATCGCCTGGGCCAACTGGATCTGGGCCGGCTCCAGGTCGAGGTCGGTGATGTTGCCCCAGGTCTCGCAGTAGGCCTTCTCGCCCAGGCAGACCACCACGTAGTCGGCCTTCTTGGCCAGCTTGACCGTTGCCTGTAGATCGAGCGTCCGGTCGAAATCGGCGCCGGGCGCGAAGAGTACGTTTGACGCCCCCAGCTTGGCCTTGATCGCCGCAAGCACCGTGGGCTTATCCTTGGGGTAGCGGGCCTCGTTGTCGCCCTGCCAGGTGATGGTCCAGCCGCCGTTCAGGGCCGAAAGCAGGTTGGCGGTGGGGCCGGTGACCAGCACCTTGATGCCGGTCTTAGCGAGCGGCAGGAGATGCTGCTCGTTTTTCAGTAGGATGATCGACTCCTGGGCTGTCTTGAGGTTGGCGGCCTCGTGCGCGGGGCTCGCGAACTCCCGGTCCAGGCCGGGGGCGGGATAGGCCCCGCCGGGCGCAAACAGCCCCATCCGCAGCTTCACCGCCAGGATGCGGCGCACCGCGTCGTCGATCCGGGCCACGGAGACCTTTTTGTCCCGCACGCCGCGCAGCAGCAAACGGTAGAAGGAGAAGTCGTTGGGCACCATGCTCATGTCCACCCCGGCGTTCACCGCCAGGGCCACCGCCGCCTCGGGCGAGTCGGCCACCTGATCCCGGCTGTAGAGCCGTTTGACATCCTTGAAGTCCGAGACCACGAAGCCTTTAAAGCCCAGCTCGCCCTTTAAGACATCGGTGAGCAGGTGGCGGTTGGCGTGGCCCGGTATCCCGTCCAGTTCCGAGGAGTTGGCCATCACGGTGGAGACGCCGGCCCGCACCCCGGCGGCAAAGGGCGGCAGGAAGACCTGGCGCAGGGTGCGTTCGGACATGAAGGCCGGGGTGCGGTCAAAGCCGTTGAAGGGGAAGCTGTAGCCGACGTAGTGCTTCAGGCAGGCGGCCACCTGGCCGGGGAAGCCGTAGCTGCCGCCCTGGAGGCCTTCGATATAGTTCTTGCCGAACTCGGTCACCAGGAAGGTGTCCTCGCCGAAGGTCTCCCAGAAGCGTGGCCACAGGGGCTGGCGTCCGACATCCAGCACCGGATAGAAGTCCCAGGGGATGCCCGAGGCCCGTACCTCCCGGGCGGTGATTGCCCCGTCCTGACGGGCCAGATCGAGGTTCCAGGTGGCGGCCAGCGCGATAGGCTGGGGAAAGAGGGTGGCGCCTTCGGTGAAGGTAGCGCCGTGAATGGCGTCGATGCCGTACAGTACCGGGATCTTGAGCCGGGTCTCGCGGGTGGCCACGTCCTGGATCTCGGTGATGATTTCCCGCCAGTGGGCCAGGGAGTAAGCCCCCTGGCCCTCGTTCATGATCGAGCCCACGTGATAGGTGAGCAGCGCCTCCCGCAGCTTGTCCGGGTCCAGGGCGTGGCGGCCCGTGGTGTCGCCTTCCTTCGAAACCAGGGTCACCGAGATCTGGGTCATCTGCCCGACCTTTTCCTCCAGGGTCAGGCGCTGGACTAAGCGGCGGGCTTCGTCGTCGTAGCGGTCGGCCCAGGCGGAGGTCGGGCGCCAGAGCCAGAGGGCAAGGAAGATCGCGAAGAGGCGGGTCGCTGCTGGCATCTTATTTATCCGCCTGAAAAAAGAGGTTGTCCGTCCCCAGGTGGCCGGTGGCCGCCTCCCAGCGGCAGAGGCATCTGACCCTGGCAAAACCGGCCTGGCGCAGCATGTTCAGCAGGTCCCAGCCGAAGTCGTAATAGACGAGCGAGCCGTTGGCATCTATTGGGTTTCCATGATATATGGCCGGCATAAGCAGGTTAGGGCCGCCGCTTGTCAACACCGCCCGTTGCCGGGATGTTGGGGCCTGGACGTCAAACGGCACGGTAAACAGCAGCCGCCCACCCGGGGCCAGCACTCGGAAGGCTTCTTTCAGGGCGGGCTCGATTTTGGGCACATGCTCGAAGACATCCCCGGCGATCAGCAGGTCAAAGGAGTGATCCGCGAAACTCAAGCTCAGGGCATCCTCGTGCCTAATCCCGTTTGCCAGCTCGCCTGACGCCAGACCGGGGCCCAGGTATTCGCTGCCTGTCACCTGGCAGCCCTTGAGTCTGGCGGTGGCCTCGGAGAAGAAGGGGCTTGCCTGTTCGTAGAGGTAGATCCGCCGCCGATCCGAGTTTGCTGCCACCGTCTCCCGCATGGCGGCAAACAGCAGCCGCTGGCGGTTGTTCAAGCCGCAGCTCCGGCAGAGCATTTCTTCCCGGAGATTTCCGGTCTCGGCGGGGGGAGAATCTTGCCTGGGCGCAAAGACCGAATCCCGGCCACAAACCGCGCAGAATCCTGGAAACTCCCATTTGGCGGTGGCCAGGCAGTCGTAAGCCTGCCTGGCGATGGATGCGAGTTCTTGCCCCTGTCTCCAGGCGGCGAACTCGGGTTGGTTTGCGAAGCTGGCCTGTAACCCCTCCCGGCCAAGGCGGACCAGAAACCGATTGTTGACCAAGGCCAGGAAGGCCAGGCAGACCCCCAGTCGGTCAGGGTCGGGGGAAAGGCCAAGCGCTGCGGGCGAGGCCGCGTCCGGGGTGGCGAAAGCAATGGCTAGCTCGTCACCTATGTTGTCTGGCAAACGTAGCGCCTTGCAGACAAATTTCGGGGAGTTGAAGCGCCAGACGGCGGCCTGCGCCCCGTTTACCGACAGTGTCACCAATTGCCCTGGCAGCTTGCCTGGTGAGACAAAGGCCGCCAGACGCAAGATCAGATATCGCGGGCCGTCTTGGACGGCGAGGCAGTGCAGGGTAAGTTTGGCGCCGGTGCCCACCGACCAGCGGTGCGAATCCTCGGGTTCGCGCCAGCCACTGAGTTCCACCCCCGGTGGTGCGAATTTTTTGCCCAGCGGTATGGGATAAAACAACTCCGGCATAGGCTGTCCCTGTGGCCTTTCCATTCCTACCGATGTCTGACTGGCTTGCGCCCCTTAAGAATCTCTCCCTTTAGCTGAACCCCTGGGGTAAGTCAACGCCTTTCCGCTTCGCCGGGAGGTCGGGTTTTACGGGCGCCGCGCCCTGGGAACGTAGATTGTGGCCTGGCCCAAAAAAAACTTGACAAGCAATCCATATTCAATCATTTTGTGAAGCTTGCCTGAGGGGCACGGGCCTATAGCTCAATTGGCTAGAGCCACCGGCTCATAACCGGTCGGTCCCTGGTTCGAGTCCAGGTAGGCCCACCACCGTTTTAAGCCAAGACTTAATAAGCAACGTCTTTCGTGCCCAAAAGGGGTGACAGTGATTCCCAATGCCCTAACCAGATGCGCCGGGGCCGCCAACCGGCCCTTGACCTTGACTCAAAAGGTGTAACCAGACCAGGTTGCACCTTTTTTATTTACCCCGACCCGCCAAGACCGTATGCGATCCGCCGTTTGCACCGTCGAATCCATCCTCGCCCTCTTAAACGACATCGCCCCCTTCGCCCTGTCTGAATCGTGGGACAACGCCGGACTCCAGGTTGGAGACCCAGGGGCCGAGGTCTCCGGTATCATGATCGGTCTCGATCCCACCGTGGCCTTGCTCGACGAGGCCGGGGCCAGGGGCTGTGATCTGGTCGTCACCCATCATCCCCTGATCTTTCCCCACATTAACTCCATCCGTCCCGATCAGCCGGTCGGGGCCTGCATCGCTAAGGCCTTGGCTGGGCGGATGGCGGTGGTCGCCTGCCACACCAACCTGGACGTGGCCGTCCAGGGGGTTAGTCAGGCCCTGGCCCGCCGGATGGGGCTTGCTGACCTCAAGCCGCTAGCCGGGGACAAGGGCAACCCGGTCCTGGGTTTCGGGCGGCTAGGGGTCTTGTCCGTGCCTCTGGCCGGGGTGGATTTTCTCCGCGCCCTTTGCCAACGGCTTGAACTTCCGGCCCTGGCAGTGGCCGGCCCCTTGCCAGAGCGAATCGAGCGGGTGGCGGTCTGCGGGGGCAGCGGCTCCGAATTCGCGGCCCTGGCCCACGACCGGGGGGCGCAGGTCTTTGTCACCGCCGAGGTCAAGCACCACGTGGCCCGCTGGGCCGAGGAGACGGGGTTTTGCGTCATCGACGCCGGTCATTTCCACACCGAGCGGCTGATCGTGGGGGAACTGGCCGCCATCCTGGCCGAGTCCCTGGCCCGGCGGGCGCTATCTCTGCCAGTGCTGACGACCGGACAACAAGGTTCACCCTTTTCCTTCTTCACCGGGGAAAATGTTTAGCAACCCATACAACGTAAGAGGTACGGACATTGAAAGAGGCAATCAAAAATTTGATGGATCTCCAGGTTATTGACCTGGAGGTGCAGAAGATCGATGAGCGGATGGCCGACGGGCACGGGGAGTTGGAGAAAAAGCGCTGCCAGATCGAACAGAACCGAGCCGCCATCGCCGATTATCATGAGCAGTTCGAGCTGGGCGAGAAGCGCCGCCGGGAACTGGAGGCCACGCTCGCCGACGATGGCGAACGGCTGAAGGACCGGCAGTCCAAGCTGATGAGCATCCAGACCAACCGCGAGTATCAGAGCATCCTCAAGGAGATCGAGGACACCAAGACCTTGATCCAGCAGCGGGAGGAGGAGTTGAGCCTGCTTCTTGAGCAGTCCGAGCTGATTCAGAAAAAGATCGACGAGTTGGGCCGGCGTTGCGCCGAGCAGGAACAGGAACTGGAGGCGGACGTCAAGCGGGTGAGCGAGGAGGCCCGGCGTCTGGAGGCGGACAAGCGGGAGATCACCGTCTCCCGCGAGACCCAGGCCAAGAAGGTGGACAGCAAGTACCTCTCCCGCTACGAGATGCTGCGGGCCAAGCGCAACGGCCTGGCGGTGACTGGGGTGACCAAAGGGGTCTGCCGGGGCTGCAACATGAACATCCCGCCCCAGATGTTCAACCAGCTCCTGCGGGAGCAGGAACTCCTGACCTGTCCGACCTGTAACCGGATGATGTATCACCAGCCCGAAACCGAGGAGAGATGAACCAACTAGAACCGGCGGCGGGGCTTAAACTGTCGCTCTTTACCGATGGCGCCTCCCGTGGCAACCCTGGCCTGGCCGGGGCCGGGGTTCAGATCCTCGACCAGGAGGGTCGGGAGTTGCTGGCGGCCTCCAAGTTCCTGGGCCGGTGCACCAACAACGAGGCCGAGTATCAGGCCCTGATATTCGGGCTACGGGAGGCCCGGCGGCTGGGGGGCGGTGAGGTGGCCGTCTCCCTGGACTCCGAGCTCATTGTTCATCAGCTCTCGGGTCGTTATCGGGTGAAGAACGAACGGCTCAAGCCCCTCTTTGTTCAGGCCCGGGCCGAGCTGGCCGGTTTCGCCCGGCACACGGTGCGCCATGTCCCCCGGGCCCAGAATCGCAGGGCCGACGAGATGGCCAATCAGGGGATCGATGGCCGGGGCAAGGAGCCGGAGGACAACCGGGGCCTGGCGGCGGGCCAGACTGGCCTTTTTGGGGATCATGCTGTTTAGTATTTTGATTTAGTTGTGTATTTTTGATACCGTTTGGGGGGAGTGGGCGCATGATCGCTGGCCGTCCGGCCAGAGGAAAGTCCGAACTCCGCAGGGCAAGGTGGTTCGTAACCCGAACTGGGGGCAACCCCGAGGAAAGTGCCACAGAAAACAGACCGCCCAGGCCTATGGCCTGGGTAAGGGTGAAACGGCGAGGTAAGAGCTCACCGCCTGCCGGGTGATCGGCAGGGCACGGCAAACCCAACCTGGAGCAAAATCAAATAGGGAAACACTTGAGGACGGCCCGTCCGACGTTTCCGGGTAGATCGCAAGAGGGGCCAGGCGACTGGCCTCCTAGAGAAATGATCATGGCCCCGCCCCTCGGGACGGGGTACAGAATTCGGCTTACAACCCACTCCCCCTTTTTTTCTATATCCCCGGCCCTGGCGGCGCGACTCCCAAGCCGCCGGGGCCAGTCTTTTCCACCCTCGCCATGTCTGATGGCGTCGCAAAAAGGCCGATCTGCGGCATTGCGGGGCAGTTTGGCTCGTTCGGCATACCCATCCATATGTAGGCCTCCTCGCCAAACACACCCCGCGCCTTGTATGTTGGCCCTTTTGCTTAGCCATCGGCTACCTTTTTGCGAGACCATCATGCCTAAGACCGAAAGCCTGCTGCCCGCCGCCGCCATCATCACCGCCGGTGGGGTGGGCCGTCGCCTAGGCGGCCCCGGCCCCAAGCAGTTTCTGCCCCTGGCCGGACGTCCGGTGCTGATCCGCGCCTTGGAAGCCTGTCTGCGGGCCGATTGCTTGACGGCCATCGTCCTGACCCTGCCCGCCGAGCATCTCGAGGCCGGGGCCCAGATGTTGGCCAGTCACGGTTTGGCCGGGCGCTGCCGGTTGACCGCCGGCGGCGCCAGCCGGCAGGAGTCGGTGCTGGCCGGGCTAAACGCCTTGCCTGACGGTATCGAGCTGGTCTTGGTGCACGACGGGGCTCGTCCCCTGGTGGACCCGGAACTGATCCGCGCCTGTCTGGCGGCCGCCGGACGGGAAGGGGCGGCCATCGCCGCGGTGCCAGTCAAGGACACCATCAAGTCGGTGGCCGAGGGACGGGTGGCGGGCACCGTGGACCGTCGCCCCCTCTGGCGGGCCCAGACCCCCCAGGCCGCCCGTCTTGCCCTGCTCCGTCAGGCTTACGAGGCCGCGGCCCGAGAGGGATTCATGGGCACCGATGAAAGCTCGCTTTTGGAGCGGATCGGCTGCCCGGTGGCGGTAGTTGCGGGCTCGGAGGACAACATCAAGATTACCGTTTGGGAGGACAGGGCGATGGCCGAGGCCCTGCTCGCCACCAAAGAAGGCAAGACGCCGCCCCCACGCATCGGGCATGGCTACGATGCCCACCGCCTGGTGCCGGGCCGGCCCCTGATCCTGGGCGGGGTGTTGATTCCCCATCCCA
>JAJXUT010000135.1 GCA_021782655.1 Deltaproteobacteria bacterium | reverse complement strand
CCGGAGGATTCGGCGGCCGGCATCGCCGGAGAGGAGGCGTCTCCGGCGGGGGGCGAAGAACCGCCGGCCCTGGAGTTCGACTTGGACGAGATGCCGTCTCTGGAGGCCGAGCCTGCCGAGATCGCCCTTGAACCGTCCGCGCCGGAGGACGCTTCGGCGTCGTCGGTTCTTGCCCCGGAAGCGGCTAGCTTGGCGCCCGGAGGGGAGGGTGAGGTCGCCTTGCCCGCGCCCGACCAGCCTGATGAGCCCGGCCCCTTAGGGGTGGAGCTGGAACTGAAGGATGTCAGCCTCAACCTGGGGGAGGAGGTGGCGGACGCCGCAGCCGCCGGGCCGGGACTGAGCGAGGAGGCGGCGCCCGCCGGGCCGCCGGCCGTTGACCTAAACGAGATCGACATCTCCGACTTGGTGGCCGGGGGAAGGCAAGAGGCGGCGCCGTTTAAGGAGGAAGGGGCGTTGGATCTGGATGAGACGATTGACCTGTCGCTATTCGCCGAACCGGTGGAGGGAGTAAGTCCGCCCGCCGCCGGCGCAGGGGAGGAGGGCCTGGCCCCCATCGATCTGGCCCTGGGCGGCGACGCCCTGCTCGACCTTACCGTTGACCCGGCCAGGAAGGGCAAGGCGGCCAAGGGCAGTGAGGATTTAGCCCTTTCGGAGTTGAGCATGGAAGGGCCGGGGAATTGACTGAGGACTGGGGCGGCGGTCTGGCACTTGACGAGGAGCAAATAGCCCTTGACATGCGTTGGGGCCTCAACTATAGTTGCGGCTCTGTTGCGCCGAGATAGCTCAGTTGGTAGAGCAGCGGACTGAAAATCCGCGTGTCCCTGGTTCAATTCCTGGTCTCGGCACCAACTATTTCAAGGGCTTACGGGTTATTCGTAAGCCCTTTTTCGTTATCCTGGCGGCGGGTTGAACTAAAGCGGGCCTGGCCGCGAGAGGTGGGGGAACCTGACGCCGGCCTTTAACCGGCAGGGGAGGGCGAGGCAATGAAGAAGCTAACCAAATGTGCTGTTTTTACCAGTGGATTAAGGGGAGCGGAGGAGTCCTTCGGCCTGGAGGCGGCCCGTTGGGGCCAGGACGAGTGCGTGCTGACCTTTGCGGGCCAGCATGTGACCCGTCTGGACGCCAAGCAGATCGTGGTGTTGTCGGAGGCGGAGCTGCAACGGGGAGACATCAGCATGGAGATTGTCTCCAGCGCCATGCGCCGCACCTACTACGCCACCGACAAGATCCGCCGGGTGTTGCAGACCCTCTTCCACGTCGTCAACCGCGGTCATCAGGTGCTGGTGGTGGGAACGATCATGGAGGATAACACGGTCAAGGGCGGCACCGGCTGGGCCGTGGAGCTGGCCAAGCTCTTCAACCGGCCGTTGAGTGTCTTCGATCAGCAGCGGGGCAAGTGGTACGGCTGGCACACCGGGATCTGGCAGGAGGAGCGCCCGGAGATCTGCCACCCCACCCTGGCCTGCTCCGGCACCAGGAACTTGAACGAGGCCGGACGTCAGGCGATTGCCGAGCTGTTCGCCAGCGCCTTTGGGGGCAAGTGAGGCCTTCGGGGCCGTCCTCGTCCTCGCCGTTTGCGGATTATCTGTTGACACCGTCGGCGGCTTAGGGTAAAAAAATAAATTTTCCGGGCGGCCTGTTCTAGTTGGGAGGCGTTAGCCGGGATTATGGCAGACAACGGTTCTCATCGAGGGCCGTTTTTTTTTAGGAGCCGCACATGAATAACTTGGACAATTCCCCACGACTATTACGGCATCCTTAATGCCGTAGCCGTGAGGTCTGTTGTCTGGGTTGTTTCCACTCGACGGCTTAGTTTCGCCACCACGTTCAACCGTATGATAAGGAAGCGAAGATGAAAAAGGATTTGGAGAAGGTTCGCAACATCGGCATCAGCGCCCATATCGACTCCGGCAAGACCACCTTGACCGAGCGGGTGCTCTACTACACCCAGAAGATCCACGCCATCCACGAGGTGCGGGGCAAGGACGGGGTGGGCGCCACCATGGACTCGATGGAGCTGGAGAAGGAGCGCGGGATCACCATCCAGTCGGCGGCCACCTACTGCACCTGGAAGGACTACGACATCAACATCATCGACACCCCGGGCCACGTCGATTTCACCATCGAGGTGGAGCGGGCGCTGCGGGTTTTGGACGGGGCGGTCTTGATCCTCTGCTCGGTGGGCGGGGTGCAGTCGCAGAGCATCACCGTCAACCGGCAGATGAGCCGCTACAAGGTGCCGCGGGTGGTGTTCATCAACAAGTGCGACCGGACGGGCGCCAACCCCAAGCGGGTGACCGCCCAGGTGAGGGAGAAGCTGGGGCTGAACGCAGTGCCCATGCAGTTGCCCATCGGCCTGGAGAGCGAGCTTAAGGGGGTGGTCGATCTGGTGACCATGAAGGCGCTTTACTTCGAGGGCGACAACGGCGAGAAGATCCGCGAGGAGGCCATTCCCGCCGAGATGCAGGCCGAGGCGGAGGCCGCCCGCGAGGTGCTGCTGGACGCGGTATCCATGTTCTCCGACGAGCTGATGGAGGCAGTCCTTGAGGGCAGTCCCAGCGAGGAGATGATCAAGGAGGCGGTGCGCAAGGGCACCCTGAGCATGGAGTTCGTGCCGGTATTCATCGGCTCGGCTTACAAGAACAAGGGGGTGCAGAGCCTGCTGGACGCGGTGAACGCCTACCTGCCCGCCCCCAGCGAGATCAAGAACACCGCCTTTGACCTGGACAAGGGCGAGGAGGAGGTGGTGCTGGAGGGTAGCCCCAACAAACCCCTGGTTTGTCTGGCATTCAAGCTTGAAGACGGCCGTTACGGTCAGCTCACCTATATCCGCACCTATCAGGGCACCATGAAGAAGGGCGATACCATCGTCAACACCCGCACCGGCAAGAAGGCCAAGGTCGGGCGGCTGGTGCGGATGCACTCCAACGAGATGGAGGACATCGAGTCTGCCGGGCCGGGGGATATCGTGGCCCTGTTCGGCATCGACTGCGCCTCCGGCGACACCTTCACCTCCCCGGACATCAACATGTCGATGAGCTCCATGCACGTCCCGGCCCCGGTGATCTCGCTGTCTATCTCGCCGGTGGACAACAAGGCCCAGGGCAACATGTCCAAGGCCTTAAATCGGTTCACCAAGGAAGACCCCACCTTCCGCACA
>JAJXUT010000134.1 GCA_021782655.1 Deltaproteobacteria bacterium | reverse complement strand
CTCCAGTCGGAGGCCAAATACCGGATGCTGCCCGAGGACATCAACCGCTGGTACGTCCGCAACAAGACCGGGCAGATGGTGCCGTTTTCGGCCTTCTCCCGCGCCCGTTGGCAGTACGGCTCGCCCAAGCTTGAGCGTTACAACGGCATCCCATCGGTGGAGATCATGGGCCAGGCCGCCCCTGGGGTGAGCACCGGCGAGGCGATGGCCGAGATGGAGAAGCTGGCCGCCCAGCTGCCGACCGGGATCGGCTACGAGTGGACCGGCCTCTCCTACGAGGAGAAGAACGCCGGCAAGCAGGCGCCCGCCCTCTACGCCATCTCGCTCTTGGTGGTGTTCCTCAGCGTGGCGGCCTTATACGAGAGCTGGGCCATCCCCTTCGTCAACCTGCTGATGCTGCCCCTGGGCCTGGTGGGGGCGGTGAGCGCCGTGACCATGCGGGGGCTGCCTAACGACATCTATCTCCAGATCGGCCTGCTGACCACCGTGGGGCTTTCCACCAAAAACGCCATTTTGATCATCCAGTTCATCAAGGAGCAGTTGCGGCAGGGCCACGAGCTAATCGAGGCCACCCTGACGGCGGTCAAGATCCGGCTGCGGCCGGTGATCATGACCTCGATGGCCTTCTTCTTCGGCACCCTGCCCCTGGCCCTGACCAATGGCGCCGGGGCCGGGGCCCAGAACGCCATCGGCACCGCGGTCACCGGCGGGCTGCTCTCCGCCACCTTCATCGACCTGATCTTCATCCCCTTCTTCTTCGTGCTGATCTCCCGCCTGTTCGGGAAGGGGCGCCAGGAGGGGCACCCCGTGACGCCGGACACCCTGGCCCATGAACCGGAGGTAAATTAAAGATGATACCCACTAAGCGCGCACTGGCCGGGCTGGCCCTCTCCCTGGGGGCGCTCTGGGGGTTTGGCGGCTGCGCCACCCTGATGCCCCAATATGTCAAGCCCGGCCTGCCGGTGGCCGACAACTGGCCCAGCGGCCCGGCCTACAAGGGAACGGCGGGCCATTCTGGCCCGGCGGTGGCCGAAATTCGCTGGCAGGAGTTCTTTACCGATCCCAGGCTGCGCCAGTTGATCTCCCTGGCCTTAGACAACAACCGCGATCTCAAGATGGCGGCCATCAACATCGAAAAGTCGCGAGCGCTCTACCAGATCCAGCGCTCCGACCTCCTGCCCAAGGTGGAGGCCAGCGCGGCGAGCAATCTCCAGCGGGTGCCGGCGGATTTTGAAAGCTCCCACCAGCCGGCGACCATCCAGCAGGATACGTTGGGGGTGGGGATCAGCTCCTACGAGTTGGATTTTTTTGGCCGGGTGCGGAGTTTGAAGGCTCAGGCCCTAGACCAGTACCTGGCTACCGTCGAGGCTAGGCGGGCGGCCCAGTTGAGTCTGGTTTCCCAGATCGCCTACGCCTATCTTAACCTGGCCGCCGACCGAGAGCGGCTACGGCTGGCCCAGGAGACCTTAAGCAACCAGCAAGCCGCCTTCAAGCTGGTTACGAGCCGCTGCCAGGCCGGCATTGCCAGCGACCTCGATCTCGAGCAGGCCCAGACCAGCGTGGACGCGGCCCGTCTGGATATCGCCCGTTACACCACCCTGACGGCCCAGGACGAGAATGCCTTGAACCTGGTGGCCGGGACCAAGGTGCCGGCGGAACTCCTCCCCTCCTCGCTCGCCGAGACCCTGACCGCCCTCAAGGACCTGTCGCCCGGCCTGCCGTCCGAGGTGCTGCTCAGTCGGCCCGACATCCTGCAGGCCGAGGAGCTGCTGAAAGGGGCCAACGCCAATATCGGCGCCGCCCGGGCCGCCTTCTTCCCCCGCATCACCTTGGTCTCCGCCGCCGGTTTGGGCAGCACCAACCTGTCTGGGCTCTTTAGTTCCGACTCCTTTGCCTGGAGCCTTACCCCCAAGCTCTCCCTGCCCATCTTCGACGCCGGGGCCAACCGGGCCGGGCTCGAGGTCTCGGAGGCGGATAAGAAGCTGGCGGTGGCCCGTTACGAGAAGGCGATCCAGACCGCCTTCCGGGAGGTGGCCGACGCCTTGGCCCAGCGCGGCACCATCGACGAGCAGCTCGCGGCCCAGCAGTCGCTCGCCGACGCCAGCGCCAAGAGCTACCAGCTTTCCCAGGCCCGCTACGGCAAGGGGGTGGACAGCTACCTAAGCGTCCTGGTCTCTCAGCGCGCCCTCTACGCCGCCCAGCAGAATCTGATCAACGTCCGCCTGGCCCGGCTCCTCAACCTGAGCGCCCTCTACCAGGTGCTGGGAGGCGGGTCGGTCTGATCCCCTCCCCTTACTCCTTCCGTCGGTAAACCGTAAAGCCGTAGAGTTGGCCGATGTTATCGTAGTCGTGGGCCACGGCCGCATGCAGCAAGGCCGAGCTGCGCACCGGATTTCTGGCCGGCAGGCCGTCAAAACGGAAGACCTCGTCCCAGAGCACGAAGCGCACCTTCTGCCGCCGAAGCTTAGTGATTGCCTCCTTGAGATACCCCTCCGAGTCGAAATAGCCTGGCGCCAACAGCATCAGGCCTGCGGCAAAGGGACGTTCGGCGAAGTAGTTGAACTTCATGAAGAAGGGATAGATGGCGATTCGCTCCCCCGGACTGGTCAGCCGATCCCGGATCACCTGCACCAGCCGGGCGGGCCAGAACCTTGGGTCTTCCCTAACCAGCCGGTCGATATATGCCCGTCTGGTTAGGGTGTAATACGATGCCTTACGGGCCAGTTGCGGCGGCCAATGGCTGGCCAGCAAGGGGTAAGGGGCGCTTTGCCAGGCTAGGACGAGCAGGGCCAAGGTTAACCAGGCGGTTGCCTCGCCGCGCCATTGGCGGCAACAGGGCAATCCGTCTGCGCCTTGGGGGCGGAGGAGGAGTTGACCGATGGTGGCCAGGCAGAGGAAATCCGGGGGGATCCCCTCCAGCAGGTGATAAAAATCCGCCCGATGCGAGGATTGTACCAGCGAGGCCAAGGCCAAGACTACGCCCGCGAGTTGAAGTCTTAGCCAGGTGGAGGGATATTCCCGGCGGTGGCGCCAGAGTAAACTCAGGGCGCCGACGGGCAGCAAAAAGAAGGCCAGATAGCAGCATGACAGCCAGGGATCTTGCCAGTTGAGCAGGGGGTGGGGCAGCATCAGCCCCCGGCTCATGGCGGTGGAGGCGAAGATGATCATGGC
>JAJXUT010000133.1 GCA_021782655.1 Deltaproteobacteria bacterium | reverse complement strand
TTCCTAGAGGAGGGAACGCTCTCCGATGACGAACTGCGCCAAGGCTTAAGCCGGGCGGTGAAGGAGGCCAAGCTCTACCCGGCGCTGGCCGGCTCCGCCACCGGCAACCAGGGGCTCGCCCCCCTGCTCGACGCCATCGCCGAGCTGCTGCCCTCGCCCCTGGAACGGCCCGCCTTCCTAGGCATCGACCCTAAGACCCAGGAGCCCAGCGAGCGTCAACCCTCCCCGGAGGCGCCCTTCTCGGCCCTAGTTTTCAAGACCATCACCGACCCCTACGCCGGCCGGCTCTCGGTGCTGCGGGTCAGGTCCGGAAGACTCGCGGGAGACTCCTTCTACAACCCCAACCAGGAAACCAACGAAAAATTCGGGCAACTGCTGCTCCTGGAGGGCAAGGTCACCAAGCCCGTCGATCAGGCGGGGACAGGGATGATCGTGGCGGTGCCTAAACTCAAGGAAACCCTGACCGGCCACACCCTATGCGAGGCGGAAACCCCCATCATCTACCCGGCCCGGCCCCCGCTCGAACCGGTGATCTCCTACGCCGTGACTACCGCCAAGCAAGAAAACGAGGACAAGGTCTTCTCCTCGATCACCAGGATGCGGGAGGAAGACCTCACCCTGCGCCTGACCCGCGAACCGCAGACCAACGAGATCCTGATCTCCGGCCTCGGCCAGTTGCATCTAAAGGTGATCGGGGAAAAGATAAAGAGGAAATTCGGAGTGGATATGGACTTGGCGCTCCCCAAGGTGCCGTACCGGGAGACCATCAAGGGCAAGGCCAGGGTGCAGTACCGGCACAAGAAGCAGTCCGGGGGCCGGGGCCAGTTCGCCGACAACTCTCTGGAGATCGAGCCCATGCCCAGGGGCGGGGGCTATCAGTTCGACGACCGGATCGTGGGCGGGGTGATCCCCCGTCAATACATCCCGGCGGTGGACAAGGGAGTGCAGGAGACGATGATCCGCGGCATCCTGGCCGGCTACCCGGTGGTGGACGTCCGGGTGGGACTGGTGGACGGCTCCTTCCACAACGTCGATTCCTCGGAGATGGCCTTCAAGATCTCCGGCTCCATGGCCTTCAAAAAGGGGTTTATGGAGGCCAGCCCCATCCTGCTTGAACCCGTGGTCTCCATAGACATCAAGGTGCCCAAGGAGTGCGTCGGCGACGTGATCGGCGACCTAAACAGCCGACGCGGCAAGGTGATGGGCATGGACAACCAGGGCAAGCTGGAGGTGATCTCGGCCCAGGCCCCCCTGGCGGAGGTCATTGAATACGCCCCCACCCTCACCGCCCTCACCGCCGGGCGCGGCCAATTCCACACCGAGTTCTCCCACTACCAGGAGGTGCCGGCCCATCTGGTAGGCGCCATCGTCGCCAGCAGCCAGGCGGCGCGAGAGGAGTAGCCGGGAAACGGCCGGCGGGCGGGGGTCAGACGATCTCGACCTGCGGCTCTCCCGGATGCTGAGCGGCGATCTCGCCCATCACCCACGGGGTCTCGCCCAGGGCCAGCAGGTACTCGAGGATGTCGTCCGTCTCCTTGGCCTTGACGATCAGTACCATGCCAATGCCGCAGTTAAAGGTGCGGAACATCTCGGCCCGCGAGACGCGGCCCTTATCCTCCAGAAAATTAAACACCGGCGGCCGCTGCCAAGAACCCTCCCGGATCACCGCCTTGCAGCCGGCGGGCAGCACCCGGGGGATATTATCAATAAAGCCGCCACCGGTGATGTGGGCCAGGCCCTTGACCTGGAACTTACGGATCAGGTTCAGGACGGACTCGGTGTAGATCCGGGTGGGGGCAAGCAGCACCTCGCCCAGGGTGGCGCCCAACTCCGGCACCAGATCGGCAACCGACAGGCCAAGCTCGTCGAAACATATCTTGCGCACCAGCGAGTAACCGTTGCTGTGAATGCCGCTTGAGGCCAGACCGATCAGCTTGTCTCCCACCCGCACCTCGGAGCCGTCAATCAACTCGCCCCGCTCGGCAATCCCCACCGTGAAACCGGCCAGATCATAGGAACCAGGCTGGTAATGACCAGGCATCTCGGCGGTCTCCCCGCCGATCAGCGAGCACTTGGCCAATTCACAGCCCCTGGCAATACCCTTAATCACGGCGGTGGCCTGCTCGACATCCAAGCTACCGACCGCAAAATAATCCAAGAAAAACAAAGGCCGGGCGCCAGAAACCACGATGTCGTTGACGCACATGGCCACCAGGTCAATGCCGATGGTGTCATGCTTGCCGCACAACTCGGCGATCTTGAGCTTGGTGCCCACCCCGTCGGTGGACGCCACCAACACCGGATCCTTGTAACGGTTGCCGCCCAAGGCAAACAGCCCGCCAAAGCCGCCGATGTCAGTAAGCACCCCCCGCTGAAAGGTGGCGGACACCAAGGGCTTGATCCGGTCGATAAAAAGGTTGGCCTTGTCGATATCGACCCCGGACTCGGCGTATCTAGATCCCTGCTCGTTACTCATATCCACTTAACATCACAAGATAAAATTTATATCCTTAGCGCCCTGGCCCGGCCAATTACCGTCCAGCCCCAAGCGTCAAGTCAGGCTGCATCCGCAGCAGGTATTTCTAATCGTCCGCTGGCTAAAAGTCAATTTGTTATTGGATACCGACGATGGGCAAGGGCATTGGAAGCTCAATCCGAAACGGAGGGCGAAAATTTCGCTTGAACAGCCTACCACTATGTGGTATTTGAGATCAGACACTCCTCCAACCACGCCGCCACCAGGCGCCAGGCGGCCAACCACCCCTCGATTAGCCGGAAAATCTCCCGGCTCACCTTGGAGACCAGGACCAAAAAGATGAACACCGAAGAATTCCTAGAAGCCAGGAAAAAGCTAGGAAAGACCCAGAAGCAGTTAGCTGAGCTCCTAGGTGTCTCGATCAAGGCGGTGCACAGTTACGAACAGGGCTGGCGCGCCATCCCCTCCCACATCGAAAGGCAGATGTTTTTTCTCCTCACCAGGATCCGGGACGAGGAAAAAAAACCCAAGCCCTGCTGGGTGGTCAAAAAATGCCCCCCCAGCCGCCGCAACCGCTGCCCAGCCTGGGAGTTCCAGGCCGGCAAGCTGTGCTGGTTCATCAACGGCACCATCTGCGAATGCCAGGTAAAGAAAAGCTGGAAGGATAAGATGAGCATCTGCCGGCAATGCGAGGTGCTGTCTTCCCTGCTGTGA
>JAJXUT010000064.1 GCA_021782655.1 Deltaproteobacteria bacterium | reverse complement strand
TACTACCAGATGCAGATGCAAAAATTCCTCACCAGCCCGCCCGGATACCAAGCCCCGCCACCCTAAAGCCACCCGCAGGCCTTTTAATTTTTGCTCATCTTTGTTATCTTTGGGGTCAGGTCTTGTAATAGTATATTTTTCGACAGCTGTATGATTGCAAGACCTGACCCCAAGGCCGCCCTTGCCGCGCCTTTGTCGGGGTTGATCAGCCGGCATAGACGCCGACATGGCGACTGGCCCGTACCCAGTTCCGCCGACGTTCTTCCGTGCCCCGGCGGCAGGGGTGATGGGCGTTTCGCCGCTCCTCGCCGCCGGCCGCGAAGTAGTCCAGCGAGTAGAGCCGCCGTCGGTCGTTGTCGCCCCGCCGCCGGTCGTAGCCGCATCGTGGCCATATCTGCGCTATCATCCTCACCGCCTATCGCCGAGTTTAGTTCTGGGCCAATGGGCTCAGCTGCCCCTTGGTCATCGTTATGGGGTGATTATACCACCATGTGACATTAGGTGCAACCCCGGCCTATTTTAGGGGGGCTGGCAATTGGGCGGGTATTTTTTGTTTTATTACAAGACCTGACCCCAAAGGTGTCGAGGGTGAGGATAGTGGGGTTAGCGGCCCACCGGCTTGGCGCAGGGGGGCGGGGTTTGCAGCAGGGCCGGCCATCTTGTCACCCAGCCTTGTCCGTGAGTCGCTCCCTTGACGATCATCAGCCTTGAGTAATTATCTTGCCCCTGCCGGGCCAGGTAGCTCTCGGCCGCCTCCGGGGGCACGATCTGGTCCTCGCTGCCGACGAAATGAAGCTGCGGCAGGCGGCGGAGCTCGGTGGCGAGGTCGGCCGGGTTTAGGGAGGCCGCGAGCGGGCTATAAGTGGTGCCGGCCTGCCCAGGCGGTGGGGGGCGGTCGAGGTGCCGGCCACCGTCAGTCCAGGTTGCCTGACAACAAACGATTCCTTGACAAAGGCCGGTTGACATGGTGATTATGGCAGGTGGTGGAATGTCCAGAGGCGCTCTGGCTTCTTATATCCTGGCTCCTGTCCTCTGCAACCATGAACCACATGGCCGACCGTCTTCAATACGCCCTGGACAACCCCGCCCACCAGGGCCAGTGCGCCTTTTTGGCCGGGGATTACGAGCAGGCGCTGGCCTTCTTCGGCGACCACCTGCGCCAGCACCCCGATTGCCGGGACAGCCTCTTTCACCTGGGTTACTGTCACAGCATCCTGGGGCACTGGCAAGAGGCGGCGGCCGCCTATCAGCGATTGCTAGAGCGGCAACCGGACGACGCCCATGCCCACGACTTGCTGGGCTCCGCGTACCTGAAGCTGGGCGAAGGCGAGCTGGCCCTGCGGCATCTGTCCCAGGCCGAGGCCCTTAAGCCTGGCGACGCCCTGACCAAGTGCAACCTGGCCCTGGCCCTGCGCTCCCTGGGCCGCCGGGACGAGGCGGTGGTGGTACTGCGCCGGGCGGTGGAGTTGCGGCCCGACTTTGCCTACGCCCGCTTTGAATTGGGAGTCACCCTGGTGGCGGAAGACTGCTGGCCTGAGGCCCGGGCCGCCTTCCGCGAGGCCCTGCGCATCGAGCCCGGCTTCTCGCGCGCCCTGTTCAACCTGGGGATCGTGGAGACGGTGCTCGGCAACCTGAGGGAGGCCCGGGCGCTCTACTCCCGCCTGACCAAGACCGACGTCCGGATGGCGGCCCGGCTGCTCGACGCCCTTGAGGGCCAAACGCCCCCCGCCGACCGGACGGCCAACGGCCTGCCAACCATCTGCCCATGATCAATTCGGTATTTTTCAAGAAAAAAGGCCGCATCGGCGAGCTCCTGGTGCACAAGGGCAAGATCACCAAGGGCGAGCTGGACCGGGCCCTGGCCCACATGGAGACCGTATCCCAGGGCTTGGGTGAGATCCTGATCTCGCTTGGGTTCATTAGCGAGCAGGATTTGGTGGAGACCCTGGCCGAGCAGGTGGGGATCGACATCTACCGACCCGACCCCATCGACGAGTTCTTGCCCATCGAGCTGTCCAAGATCTTCCACCGCGAGCACCCCTTCGCCATGATCCGCCGGGCCGGCAAGCTGCTGCTGGTGGCCAACAATCCCTTGGACGGCGACATCCTCTCCTCCGCCGAGCTGCTTTTTCGGGACGACTTCGAGGTCCAGATAACCACCGAACCGGCGCTACGGCCCATCCTCCACGAGCATTACGCCTTGACCCCCGAGGACACCTTGGACGACGGCAGCCTCGGGCGGGAGGAATCGGCGGACATCGACAAGCTCAAGGACATGGCCTCCGAGGCCCCGGTCATCAAGTACGTCAACAACTTAATCGACACCGCGGTCAAGCGGCGGGCCAGCGACATCCACATGGAGCCCTTCGAGGAGGGCTTCTACATTAGGCTGCGCATCGACGGCATCCTGCACGAGTACGAGATCACCCCTAAGACCATGCAGGCGGCGGTGGTCTCCCGCACCAAGCTCCTGGCCGGGCTGGACATCGCCGAGCGGCGGCTGCCTCAGGACGGCAAGATCGGCATCCGCATCTCGGGCAAGGAGTTGGACCTGCGGGTCTCGACCATGCCCACCGTCTATGGCGAGGGGGTGGTGATCCGCATCCTGGAGAAGGGCAACATCATCCTGGAGATGAACCAGTTGGGGATGCAGCCGGAGATGGAGCGGCGCTTCAAGAATATAATCTCCATCCCCGACGGGATCATCCTGGTCACCGGCCCCACCGGCAGCGGCAAGACCACCACCCTCTACTGCGCCTTAAACCACATCAACTCCGGCACCAACAAGATCATCACCCTGGAAGACCCGGTGGAGTACCAGTTGCACGGCATCAACCAGATCCAGGTGCGGCCCGAGATCAAGCTGACCTTCGCCAAGGGCCTGCGCTCCATCGTCCGCCAGGACCCGGACGTGATCATGGTGGGCGAGATCCGCGACCTGGAGACCGCCGAAATCGCGGTGCAGTCCTCGCTCACCGGGCACCTGGTATTCAGCACCCTGCACACCAACGACTCGATCTCGGCGGTGGCCCGGATGATCGACATGGGGGTGGAGCGCTTCCTGATCTCCTCCTCGCTCAGGGCCATCCTGGCCCAGCGCCTGGTGCGCTGCATCTGTCAGGAGTGCAAGTACCCCCGAGGCAAGATCTCCGAGTTCCTGGATACCCGCAGCGAGGAGGAGGACTTCACCATGTACCGGGGCCGGGGCTGCGAGGCCTGCTCGGGCACCGGCTTCGTGGGCCGGATCGGGGTCTATGAGTTCCTGGAGATCAGCGACGCCCTGGGCAAGGGCATCTCCCAGGGGCTCGACCTCCTGGACCTGCGCCGGATCGCCGACAGCGAGGGCTTCACCCCCATGTACGCCGACGGCTTGCAGAAGGTCAAGGACGGGATCACCACCTACTCCGAGGTGGTGCGGGTGACCAGGAGCGCCATGCATGAGCCTGTATAGCTACTCGGCGGTGGATGCCGCCAACTCGGTCAAGCGGGGCACCATCGACGACATCGACCGCAACGCGGTGGCGAGAAGGCTGATGGGCCAGGGCTTGCGGCCCCTGGAGATCAAGCCCTACCGGGCGCCCAAGCGGATCGGTTTGTCGCTTTCCGCCTTAAGGAAGGACAAACTCACCAAGACGGACTTAAACTTCTTCACCACCCAGATCGCCCTGCTCCTGAATGCCGGCCTGTCCCTGGACGCCTCGCTCCGCACCATGCGCCAGAACAGTCAGAAACCGGCCTTCAAGCACTTCGCCGGCGAGATCGAGCGGAAGTTGAAAGAGGGCAAGTCCTTCTCCGAGGCCCTGGCCGATTACCCGCATTTTACCCCGATGTACATCAGCATCGTCCGGGCCGGCGAGGAGGGCGGCATCCTGCCCGCCATGCTGCTTAGGATCTCCGAGTACCAGCAAACCTTTAACGAGTTGCGCCAGTTCATCGTCTCGGCGGCCATCTACCCCGCCATCCTGCTGGTGGTGGGGCTGGTGGCGGTGATCATCCTGGTCACCACCATCCTGCCCCGCTTCGCGGTGCTCTTTCAGGGCATGGGCAAACGACTGCCCCTGCACGTCCGGCTGCTGATGGACGGGGCGGGCTTCATCTCCAGCCACCTGCTGTTGGTCGCCATGGCCATCGTCGCCCCGGTGGCGGGGGTGGTCTATTACCTCCGCACCGAGGAGGGCCGGCTCTGGCTGGACGCCCAGGCCATCACCCTGCCCCTGGTCTCGGGCTTCATCCGCGAGCTGGAGACCACCCGCATCTTCCGCACCCTGGAGGTGCTGGTGAAAAACGGGGTGCACCTGGCCACGGCGCTCAAGATCTGTAGCGGGGTGGCGGCCAACGTCGAGTACCAGCGCCTGTTGCAGAACGCCACCCGGGCCTTGAAGGAGGGCCAGCAGATCGCCCCCAAGCTCCAGGGCAAGGGGCTGTTCCCGGAGCTGGCGGTGGACCTCTTGGCCATCGGCGAGGAGTCGGGCAGCGTGGGCGAGGTTTGCGGCCAGGTGGCGGATCATTACGACCAGGAGCTCAGGCAGCGGGTAAAGCGGATTATCGCCTTAATCGAGCCGCTCTTCATCCTGGTGATCGCCCTGGGGGTGGGCTACGTGGTGGTCTCTATGCTCTCGGTGATCATGAGCATCAACGATATCGCCGGCTGACGGCGGGAGGCGGGGATGGACGGGCGCAGGCAGCCGGGGTCGCGGCGCGCAAGCCGGGGCTTCACCTTGATCGAGCTGCTGGTGGTGCTGCTCCTGCTCGGGATCATGGCCGGGGTGGCGGGGCCGGCCATTGGCCGCTTCATCGACTCGCTCGACTTCCGCAAGCAGACCGAACGGGTGATGGCCGCCCTGCGCTACGCCCGGCTGACCGCCATCACCAAGGGTAAACTGCTGTTTATGACCGTGGGCGACGGGGATAACGCCGACCCTAATGACCTGGTGTTGCGAGGGGCGACAAACGAGGTCCGGCATCTGCGCCTGGCCGAGGGGGCGACGGTGGTCTTAAAACCCGAGGAGCTGCTCTTTTCGCCTGAGGGCTACGCCACTCCCGGCAAGATCACCCTGGAAAGCGGCGGGCGGCGGGCTGTGATCTATCTCGACTCCCTGACCGGGCTGCCGGAGCTGGCCGAGAAGCATGACTGATCCCTTTGCAAAAAGGCGGGCCGGACAGCGGGGTTTCACCCTGTTCGAGGTGCTGATCGCCATGCTCCTTTTGGCGATGGTGGCGGGCATGCTTTTCTCGGTGATTACCGTGGGGATCAAGTTCACCGACCAGGGCAACCGCCGCATCCTGGCCATGGAGCGCAAGTACGGTTTCTTAAGCCTGATCTCGCGCCAGATCACCAGCGCCGTCTATGACCCGACCCAGAAAAAGATCCTGATGTGGGCCGACGACACGGCCTTCAAGCTGGTAACCAGGAACCCCTATATCTATCCGGAGGCGGGCGAGGTCTTGGCCATCTACCGTTATAACGCCGACGAGCAGGCGATCTACTACACCGAGAAGCGCGACTATTACAACATCGACTACGGGGAAAAATACGTGCCCGACTTCAAGGATATGACCATCATCTCCCGGGCCGAGAGCGACTTCATGGTGCAGTACGACCAGGACACCAGCCCCGAGGTGCTCCTGGAGTACCGGGGCGAGCAGTACTCGGTGGTGCCCAAGTGCGCCGACCGCGACGCCATAAACAAGATGGTGTTCTGATGCGGGGCGGCGGGGAAGAAGGCTTCACCTTGCTCGAGATCCTGGTGGCGGTGACGATCATGGGGCTGGCCTACGTCGCCATCCTGGAGAATTTCTCCCAGTCCGCCCGCAGCATCGCCAGGATGGAGGCGGAGCGGGACCAGCTGATCGCCGGGGCCCTGACCTTCGAGCGGGCACTGCTGGCCCTGGATCAGGAGGGTCAGGGCTCGGGAGATAAGGGGTTAAACGTGGTGGCCGAGGGCAGCGCCTACGAGCTGGTGCAGTTAGCCAGCGAGGACGGCACGTTCACCACCTTGAAGCTTAAGCGCAAATGATGATGGCGTTGCCAAAAGACCGATCTCCGGCGTCCCCGTCCAACATCAGCGGGGATTGGACAAAATTGCGGGGCGGTGTGGCTCGTTCGGCATACCATACGTATGGCCGCACTTGCCAAACGCACCCCGCGCCTTGGATGTCGGTCCTTTTGCTTAGCCAGCGGCTAGCTCTTGGCGAGACCAGCAAATGAGTCCGGCCGGGAGCAAGCCAGGGGCCGGACGCCGCCAGTCGTCCGGCCAGCGGGGTTTTGCCCTGGTGGTGGTGATCGTGGTGATGCTGCTGGCCAGTTTTTTGGCCTCGCAGTTGATCATGCAGGTGCGGGGCGAGCTTATGGTGTCCCACAACATCAAGGCCCGGGTGGAGGGGCATTTCCTGGCCGAGGCGGGGGTGAACATCGCCCTGTTCCGGCTGCTCGACCGGCCCATGGAGGCCCCGGCCCTGGGGCCCAAGGAGGACTGGGATTACTTCTCTGAGGCTTATGAATACCAGGTCTTCCTGCCCGGCGGCCAGGCGAACTACTACGTGACCAACGAGAGCGGTAAGATCGACTTGAACAAGGCCCCCCTGCCCCTGCTCCAGCTCTTCTTTAAGTACGAGCTGGGCGAGGACAACGACGACGCGATCAACACGGTGACGGACTCCCTGCAAGACTGGCGTGACCAGGACGATCTGCCCCGCTTAAACGGGGCCGAGAGCGAGTACTACGGCGCCCTGCCCGACCCCTATATCGCCAGAAACGGCGACATCCAGGACCCGGCGGAGTTCTTTCTGATTCGGGGCACTAAGCCCATGATCGGCAAATTTACGGCCCAGGACATCTTCACGGTGCACAACCCGGATGGAAAGATAAATTTTAATAGCCTCACCCCGGCAATGCTTGATTTTCTAACCGGAGGTGATAAAGAGAAGGCGGCGGAATACCGGCAGGCCAAGGTGGATTACCAGGGCCATATCGGTCCCGATGTCGCCTCCCAGATCCTGGGCGACCGCTTCGTCCTCTTCCAGCCCTACCTGGTCTATGCGGTGGCCAACAACCCCTACTTCTACATCGTCGGCACCGGGGTGGCCGGCGCCGAGCAGCCGACCGACACATCCCAGGACGGGGACGAAGGCGGGAAAAACCTCCGTAAGAAGGCCCCAGGCACGGTGGACAGCATGATCATCAAGAAGGAAGGCGGCAGCTTCTCCTGTCTGTCCTGGCAGGAAAGCTTCTCATGAAAGAGCCCCTGGCGATTGTCATCGACAAGAACGGCCTGACGCTCTGCCATCCCAGCGACTGCCGGCAGACGGTGGTCATCGCCCGCGACGAGCGGGGGGTGGGGGGCCGGGTCGCCGAGTTCATCGCCCGGGTCAACGCCCATCCCCTGCAATTAAACCTGTTCATATCCGAGGACCTGCTGTTCTTCAAGGTATTCGACCTGCCGCTCGACACCGCCGATCTCAATGAGGCGGTGGGCTATCAGCTGGAGATGATCACCCCCTTTCCCGACGAGGACATCCTGCACGCCTTCGAGGCCAGGAAGGACGAGTCCGCCTATCACGTCACCCTTTACGCCGCCAAGAGCAGCTATGTCGAGGCCTATATCCAGGAGCTGATGGAGAGCGGGTTCCACCTCTCCGGGCTCTACCCCGAGAGCCAGCGTTTCATCACCCGCTTAAACCGCAAAAACCAGTGGGGCCTGATCGTGCCGGGGCGCTTCGTCAAGGCCTTCATCTTCGAGGGGCCGCTGCTGGTGGATCGGCTTTATTGCAGCGCCGAGCCCACCTTCGTGGAGGCGGTGGATGTCTGCCGCACCGATATGATCTTCAGGCTCGATCCCTCCCACCTCTGCCGGGAGGTGGTGGAGGCCCTGCCGCCCCAGCCCTATTTTGAATACCTGGACGCCTGCCTGCTCCTTTCCCAGCGGCCTCAGATCAAGGCCTACAACCTGCTGCCCGCCTCCTACCAGCGGCCCGACTACGTAAAGATCGTCATCGGGGTGCTGCTCTTGGTCAATATTTTGACCTTCATGATCTGGGGCGGGGTCAAGGCCTACACCTTGCACGCCATGAGCCGCAAGGCGAGCCGGGAGATCGAGGCCCTCATGCCCCAGGTGACGGAGGCCAAGGGCCTGCGTCAGAAGGAGGAGAATGACTTAAAGGCCATTGCGCAAATCGACGCCATCGGCCAAGGCTTTGACCTGATCGGATTCTTTTCCAAGCTGACCACCGCCATGCCTTCCGACTCTTATGTGGATCAACTGCGGATCGACGCCCGCAACAAGCTGGTCTCGATCCAGGGCTACACCGACGACGTCAACGGCCTGACCGCCAAGCTCCAGGCCCTGGGTAGCACCCAGCTTAAATCCACCAGTTCCCGGCAGAACAAGACCTACTTCAACGTGGAGGTCACCCTGCCGTGAACGTCGGATTCAACCTCAGCCGACTCCTGGCCCTGGCCCGCACCAGAAACGGGCTGTTGGTGATCGCTGGCGTCCTTTTGGCCCTAAACGGCATCCGGTTGATCAACGGCAAATACGCCGAGGCGATCCAGAGGGTGGAGAGCAAGCAGGCCCTACTGGGGCAATACCGGATGTCCACCCGGGACCTGGAAGGCGAGCGGGCCAGGGTGCAGCAGCTTGAGGCCCGGCGGACGCAGTTTGAAAAACGCCTCTTCCCTGGCACCCAGGAGCGGGAGGTGACCTCGAACATGCAGATCAGGTTGCAGGAGGTGATGACCAAGGTGGGCATCATCCCGGAGGCGATCAGCGCCCTGCCCAAGCCGGGCGGCGCCAAGGACAAGGAGGCGGGCAACCCTTACGGCGAGGTGCTGGTCAAGGTGCGGCTGGGCGGCAACCTGGACAACTTCGTCAAGCTGCTGGCCGCCTTGCCCAAGATGGACAACCTGCTGGTCGTGGACAACGTGACCATCAAGCCGTTTAAGAAGGACGAACTGAAGGTCTTTCTCGAGATGCGGGGCTATTATCGGCAGCCCGAGCCACCCAAGGAGACGGGCGGCAAGAAGGAGGGCGGCAAGCATCCTGGCGAGCCGGCCAAGAAGGGAGGCACGCCATGATTCGCCCCGCCATCGCCATCGCCCTGCTCCTCTCGGCCATCCTGATGATGCGCGGGGTGGCCAGGGACTGGCACCGCACCACCCTGGTCAAACCGACCTCCGCCAAGCAGGCGGCCCCGGAGGCCGCCGCCCTGCCACCGGCCAAGGATTTGGTCGCCCCGGTGCCGGCCAGCCTCCCGGACCTCAGAACCGGCTACCTGTTTAACCAGGAGCGGATGCTGGCCAGCCCCAAGTCGCCTGCGGGCGGAGAGGACAAGGGGGCGGCGGCCGATTTTGAGGTCAAGCCCGGCCTGGGGGTGAGCCTCGATCAGATAAGCTACGCCGGCTCCCTGATCGCCAAGGGCTTCACCAGGGCGGTGGTGGTCTATCCTGCCGCCAAGCAGACCCACGCCGCCCCGCCGCATCCGGTTATGGGCCGGCCCCCGTCCCGGCCCGCCGAATCGGGGGACGAACACGCCCAGCTCGGGGTGGGTGACCAGGTGGACGGCTACACCCTGACCGAGATCGAGCCCCGCAAACTGATCTTCACCAAGGGCGAGGACAAGGTGGAAAAGCCCTTGTACGACGCGACCAAGAAACGCCTGCCCCCGCCGCCCAAGCCGCCCGCCGCCGGCCCGCCCCGGCCGCCGGGCCTGGTGGGAGGGCTGCCGGGGCAAATGGGGCCGGGAATCCATCCCGTCATTGGTGCCCCGGCGGCCCCCGACTCCCCGGCCGGGTCGTCGCCGTCGGTCAGCATGGGCGGGGCGCCGGCCTTGCCCTCGCTGTCCTCTCCGGGCATCTCCGCCCCCGCCCCGGCTTCATCTTCATCCGCCGGGAGCGGGATAAGCGTCTCCTCTCCGGCCGCCGGCGTCATCGGGGGCACGGCCCCTGGCCAAACCGGCGGGCAGGTGCCCATGACCCTGCCCATCCGGCGGATGATCATCCCCCGACAGCCGGCCCCGGACACCAGCCGAGTGAACCGGGGCGGGGAGGGCGATAACCAGGCGGTGCCCATGGCGCCGCCGACGACCCCTATTCCCGGCAACAACCCTACCCCTGGCCAGTGAGGGTCATGACATGAACCCTGTATTCTTCCGCCGTCGCGACCGACAAATCTTCATCCTAGGTGAACCGATGCCCTCCCGCTTGCTCCTCAGTCTAGCCTCCCTCCTGCTTTGTCTGTTGATGGCCGCCTGCGCCGCCCAGAAGGGGCCTCCACAGCACAAGACCTGGGTCGATCTCAACGAGATCAGCGGCCATGTGACGCAAAACAAGAAAGAGCACGCCAGTCAGCAGTTGGAGGACGACAAGAAACGGGCCGCCCGGGAGGCGTCCCAGAACAACGTCCCCCGCACCCGCGACCTGTCGTCTGCCACTGACGCCACCAACAGTTACCTGCGGGACTTGAAGGGGGCAAAACCTACCCCCCAGGGCAAGGGAATCGAGGGCGAGGGGGTGATGCTTAACTTTGACAACGCCGACATCTACGAGGTGATTCAGGTGATCGGCGAGGCCTTGAACCTAAGCTACATCATCGATCCCCAGGTCAAGGGGGTGGTCAACATCCGCTCCGGCCACAAGATCCCCAAGAACGAGCTGTTCACCGTGTTTAAGAAAATCTTAAACATCAACGGGCTCGACATCCGCAACGAGGGCGATCACTACTACATCTTCGTGGCCGCCAAACCCTCGTCGCTGGCGGTGTACGACAAGGATCAGATCGGCAAGCTGACCCCCTCCTCCAAGGTGGTCACCCAGGTGGTGCCGGTGCTGCACATCGCCTCCTCCGAGGCCCAGAAACTGATCGAGCCCTACCTCTCCCAGCAGGCGGTGATCTACAACCTGGCGGATCTAAACACCCTGGTGATCTCCGACTTCGAAGCCCAGGTGATCGACGCCTTAAACATCCTCTCCCGGCTGGATGTCTCGGCCCTTTCCAGTATGCGGATCAAGGTGGTGCGGGTGGAGAAGGCCCCCCTCTTCGATCTGGCCGACGAGCTAAAGGAGGTGCTCTTAGCCCTCAAGATCAACAAGAAGGACTACGAGGGGGTGCAGATGCTGCCGCTCGAGCGGGTTAACTCCATCATGCTGATCGGTTATGACGATAGCCTGGTGAAGACGGCGGTCAAGTGGGTGGAGGAACTCGATCGGGCACCATCAGGCGGACGGGACAGCATCTACATCTACAACGTCCACAACTCGGTGGCCTCGGAGTTGGTCGATCTGCTGGGCTCGCTAATCGGCGAGAAGGGCGCGGGCGCCGGGGGCAAGAAGACCGGCTTCGGCAAGAAACGGGGCGTCTCCACCACCCCCGGGGCGGTGCGGCCCCCCGGCACCCTGCCGACAACGACCCAGTCGGGACAGGCGGGGCAGACCCCCGGCTTCGGGACGCCGGGGGCGGCCAAGAGCCCGGTGGTGGTAGGCTCTCAGACCTCGATGCAGTTTGCCGGCGAGCCCAGCCTGATCGCCGACGATACCCGCAACATCGTCCTGATCCGGGCCCGCTTCGCCGACTATCAGCGGATACTCAAGCTCCTGGAACGGTTGGATAATATGCCGACCCAGGTGCTGATCGAGGTGATCGTGGCCGAGGTCACCTTGAACAAGGACCTGGAGTACGGGGTGGAGTGGGCCTTGAAGAAGGGCCAGCTTCATGCCAACGGTGCCGCCTTCACCTACGGGGTGCCCATCAACGGTGGCGGCAACTCCGGACTCCAGGGCGGGATTAGCATTGACGCCAACCAGATTTTCAACTTCCTAAACGTCCTGGCCTCGGATACCGACGTCAAGGTGATCTCCTCGCCCCAGGTGCTGGTGTTGAACAACGAGTCGGCCACGGTCAACGTCGGCAAGCAGGTGCCGGTGGTGACCAGCCAGATCACCGACATCAACAACAGCGCCGTCACCTCCTCCACCCTGACCACCGCCGCCAATCAGACCGTGCAGTACAAGGACACCGGCGTCATCTTGAACGTCACCCCCCGGATCAACTCCGAGGGCATCATCCTGCTCGACATCGACCAGCAGGTCAGCTCGGTGGACTCGGCAGTCACCGGCGGGGTCAACTCGCCCACCATCTCCACCAAGGAGGTCAAGACCAAGCTGGCGGTCAAGGACGGCCAGTCGATCTTAATCGGCGGCATGATCTCCAAAAACGGCTCGGATACCGACAGCGGCGTGCCGATCTTAAAAGACATCCCCGGCCTAGGCTGGCTGTTTAAGCAAAAATCGGTGCAAAAATCCAAGACCGAGCTGCTGCTTACCGTCACCCCTTACGTCATCGAGTCGGAGGACGTGCTCGACCAGTACATCCAGGGCTTCAAGGAGAAGGTGGATGGCCTGCGCCATGACCTGGAGAAGTAGAACTGCCAGTTTTTAGGGGGTAGGGGCAAGGGCGGGGAAGGCGGTGGCGCCGGGCCGCACCAGGGTCAGCCCGGCCTCGCCAGAAGCGGCCAGCACCGTCGAGGGCGGCCCGCCGGCGGTGTCGCCGCCCGCCAGCAGGTAGTCCAGTCCGGCCCCGAACTGCCGGAGCACCTCCGCCTCGCGGGCGGCGGGCGGCTGCCCGGAGAGGTTGGCGCTGGTGGCGGTGATCGCCCCCCCGGCCAGGGCGGCGAGCCGCCGGGCCTGAGGATGGGAGGACAGACGCACCCCCACCGTGCCGGTGCCGGCGGTCAGCAGGGGCGAGAGGCCGGGACGGGCGGGGAAGATCAGGGTCAGGGGGCCGGGCCAGAAGCGGGCCATCAGGGGTTTGAACTGGGGGGGGATGCCGTTCGTCAGGCGCTCCAGGTCGCTTAACGCCTCGATCAGCACCAGCACCGGCTTGGTCAGGGGGCGTTGCTTTAAGCGGAAGAGGCGGGCCAGGGCCTGGTCGCTGAAGGGATCGACCGCCAACCCGTAGTAGGTCTCGGTGGGGAAGGCCACCACCCCGCCCTGACGGATGACCAGGGCCGCCTGCCGTTCCTCGGCGCTGGGCGGCCCGGCGGGGTCGTCAGTCATCTTGTTCTTCGATGGCCCGCGACTTCTCCTCCACCTGGGCCGCCAGGCGGGCCTTAAAGGCAGTCAACTTTGCGGCGAGCTCAGGGTCGGAGGTGGCCAGGATCTGGGCCGCCAGGATGGCGGCGTTGCGGGCCCCCGACTTGCCGATCCCCATGGTGGCCACCGGCACCCCCGGCGGCATCTGGACGGTGGAGAGCAGGGAGTCCAAGCCGTTGAGTGGCGAGGCGTCGATGGGCACCCCGATCACCGGCAGGGTGGTGTGGGCGGCCAGCACCCCGGCCAGATGGGCCGCCATCCCCGCCCCGGCGATGATTACCATAAGCCCCCGTTCCCTGGCGCTCCTGGCGTAATCCGCGGCCCGTTCCGGGGTGCGGTGGGCCGAGGCCACGATCAGTTCATGGCCGATGCCCATCTCCCGCAAGAACTCCCGGCAGCCGGCGAACACCGGCAGATCCGAGGCGCTGCCCAGGACGATGCCCACCCGCCGATGCCCGTCTGTGAGCCGCGTCAAGGCCTTCTGGCCGATGTCCCTGCGATAGTGGGCGCCCTCCCAGGTGATCTTGGCCGCCGCCTGGTAGGCCAGTTCAATGGCCCCGGCCAGTTCGGGGGCCTGGGCCGTCACCCCTAGCACCCGGCCCCCGGCGGTTACCACCTGGCCGTCCTCCCGGCGGGCGGTGCCGGCGTGAAAGACCATCACCCCCGGCGGGAGGACACGGCCCAACCCACTGATTGTCTTGCCTTTTTCGTAACTGCCCGGATAGCCGCCCGAGGCCATGACCACGCAGACGGCGGGCCGGGGGTCGATTTCAAGCCGCACCTGGTTCAGGCGGCGATCGATGATCGCCTCCATGATCTCCACCAGGTCGGTTTGCACCCTCATCAGGAGCGGTTGGGCCTCGGGGTCGCCGAAACGGCAGTTGAATTCCAGCACCCGAGCCTGGCCCTGATGGATCATCAACCCGGCGTACAGTACCCCCTGGTAGGGCCGGCCTTCGGCCTGCATGGCCCGCACCGTGGGCCGCATGATCGTCTCCATCACCTGCCGGTGCAGTTTGTCGCTAACCACCGGGGCCGGGGAGTAGGCGCCCATGCCGCCGGTGTTGGGGCCCTGGTCGCGGTCGAAGGCCGCCTTGTGATCCTGGGAGGTGGGCAGGGGCAACACCGTCTCCCCGTCGGTGAAGGCCAGAAACGAGGCCTCCTCGCCCGGCAGAAATTCCTCCACCACCACCCGTTCGCCCGCCGCGCCAAAGGCCCGGTCGGTAAGGATCAGATCCACGGCGGATATCGCCTCTGCTACCGTCTTGGCCACCACCACCCCCTTGCCGGCCGCCAGACCGTCGGCCTTGACCACCAGGGGGGCCCCTTGTTCATGGATATAATCCACCGCCGCCGCCCGGTCGCTGAATACCCGGTAAAAGCCAGAGGGGATCTGGTATTTCTGTAGCAGATCCTTCATGAAGGCCTTGCTGCCCTCCAGGGCGGCGGCGGCCTGGCTGGGCCCGAAGGCCCGCAGCCCTCGGGCGGCGAAGTGATCGACAATGCCTAGGGTAAGGGCCTCCTCGGGCCCGACCACGGTAAGATCGATCCCCTGCTCGCGGGCGAAATCGGCCAGTCGTTCCACCTGATTGGCGGCGATGGGCACACAAACCGCCAGGTCGCCGATCCCGGCGTTGCCAGGGGCGCAGTAGATCTCGCTGACCTTGGGGCTCTTGCGCAGCTTCCACACCAGGGCGTGCTCCCGCCCGCCAGAACCAACCACCAGTACCTTCATCATCCCTCCCCCATCGCTCTCGTTGCCGGAAAGAGACCGCCCCTTTCCGTCCGCGGCATTGTTAACTTAGTATAGATTGAAGACCTTGATTCCATTTTAACATTAAAAGAGCGACTGAATGCTGTAGCATTTTCTTGCTTTTGCTGTAGCATTTTGATTTTCTTC
>JAJXUT010000063.1 GCA_021782655.1 Deltaproteobacteria bacterium | reverse complement strand
CTGACCAGGAAACTGGTTGACCACCTGCGCAAAAAATACCAGGTGGCGATCGACCGCCAGGCGCTGGCCAAGATCGATCTGGCCAATCCTCAGGCCAACGACCAAGGGCAGGTGGTGATCTCCTCCCAGCGGAGCAAGGTGACGACGGCCTATTTCCTGGCCCAGTACCGCCGAGGAGCCGAGATCAGCCCTAAGCCGCCCGCCGGCCCCCAGGCCCAGATGGACATCAAGGAGGCGCTCGCCAACACCATGATCGCCAACAGCGTGGTATCCTGGGAGGCCTTGGATCGGCACTACGAGCGGCAGCCGCCCCTGAAGTGGGAGTATCAGTTCTACCGCCAGAACCTCCTGGCCCGGGAGCTGGAGAGCCGGATGCTGGGCCAGGTCAAGGTGAATGAGACCGAGGCCAAGGCCTACTACGACGCCCATCCCGACGACTTCAAGCACCAGGAGCTGGCGCGGGTCGAGGTGTTAAGCGGCGACGAGGCGGCCATCCGCGGGGTCTGGAGCCAGGCGATCACCGACGGCGACCTGGAGCGGGCGACCAAGGGGGCCAAGGTGCGGATTACGGTTGCCGACCAGACCGCCGTCCCCATAAGCCACCTGAGCCCCGAGGTGCGCCAGGCGATTGCCGGCCTCCCGCCCGGGGGCCTAAGCCAGCCCTTTGCCAGCGGCAACGGAGAGTTCTCCCTGGTGCGGCTGGCCGATCGCCAGCCAGCGGGCGAGACCTCCTTTACCCAAGAGAAACAGACGGCCACCGACAAGGCCCTGGCCGTCAAGCGGGCCGCGGGCCGGGCCCAGCTCGTGCAATCCTTGAAAGAGCGTTCGAAGATAACCGTAAACGACCAGGTTTGGTCGGAGATAAAGGCGGCAGAATGATGATGGGTACCGAAGGCGAACGACGGAAGGCTAAAGACAGCGGGCAGAGGACGAATAGAGGTCGCCTCAGCCGCCTGCTGTTCCCTGTCCTTTGGCTTCTGTCCTCTGTTTTGCTTGCCTCCTGCCTGCCCAGCCTGCCGAGCGGGGGCGCGGGGCCGCGGCCCAAAAGAAGCTGCCTCGACTGCCATCCCGAAATGAAGCAGAAATTCGCCAGCGGGGTGGTGCACCGTCCGGTGGCAGAAGGGGCCTGCTCCGCCTGCCACCTGCCCCACGGACTGATCGGCGGGGTGCAGTTGCGCCTGCCGGCCCCTGACCTGTGCTACACCTGCCATCCCGCCCTGGCCAAGGAGGCCGCCAAACCGCTGGCGCACCAGCCCTTCGCCCAGGGCCGCTGCCAGGCCTGTCACCGGCCACACCACGCCGAAAACCCCAAACTGCTGGTCAAGCCGGAGGCGGAGCTGTGTCTAACCTGCCACGACCGCCGGCAGTTCAACCGCCAGGTGGCCCATCCGCCTGTGGCTCAAGGCTGCGCCACCTGTCATCTCGCCCACGCCAGCGAGCAGCCCCAGCTCCTTATCAAACCGGAAGCCGAACTGTGCGGCGGCTGTCACGATCAGACCGCCCCTGCCTTTGTTCAAAAACATCACGGCCTGACGCCGGCCCGCCGTTGCAGCGGCTGCCACGCCCCCCACGGGGCCGACAACCCGGCTTTACTTAAGAAAAACTTCCACCGTCCGGCGCAAGAGGGCAAATGCGCCTCCTGCCACGGCCCCCAGGGCGGGCTGCTCAAGGACGCCAACCTGCTCTGTCTCGACTGCCATCCGCCCAAGGCCGGGGGACAGGACGTTCACCCCCCCTACCGGGACCGCAAATGCCTGACCTGCCACGCCGCCCACGCCAGCGATTTCCCCGCCATGCTGCGCCACCAGGTGGCCACCGTCTGCCGGTCATGCCACCCCGTTCCCAAGGGAGGCCAACCGGCCTCCGAGCATAAACCGTTTAAGGATGGCGACTGCCTGGACTGCCACCAGGGACACGCCGCCCAGGGCAAGGGGCTGCTGAAGACGGCGGGCAACGGTTTGTGCCAGGGCTGTCATCAAGGCCTGGGCGCCCACACCTCGGATCCGGGCTGGCAATGCCTACGCTGCCACTCCCCCCACGACGCCAAACGCCGGCACCTTTTACGCGGCGTCGAGGGCCCGGTCTGCCTCTCCTGTCATCAAGAGACCGCCCGGCAACGCCACCGGGCCAGCCAGCACCGGCCGTTCGCCGATGGCCGGTGCGGCCAGTGCCATCAGCCGCACGGCGGCAAGGGCAGGTTCATGCTCAAGGCCCCGGTGGAGCAGGGGCAGCTCTGCCTGACCTGCCACGCCAAGACCAAGACCGAGGCCACCCGGCACGCGCCGTTTGCCCAGGGCCAGTGCCTGACCTGCCACGCCCCCCATGCCAGCGACGGCCCCTCCCTGACCGCCGCCGGCCCCGGCCAGCTCTGTCTTTCCTGCCACCCGTCGTCCAATCCGGCCTCGGCGAGCGGGGTCAAGCATAAGCCCTTCGCCGACCTGGATTGCACCGCCTGCCACGACCCCCACGGCTCGGCCCTCCCCGGAGACGCGAAGGACCAGCAGCCCACCCTGTGCCTGAAGTGTCACCAAGAGATCTCCAAGGATTGGAAGTCGGGCCAGCCTCACCCGGCGGCGGCCACCGGCTGCACCAACTGCCACCAGCCCCACGCCGCCCCCGCCGCCGGACTGCTGAAAGACCAGCGCCAGGGGCTCTGCCTGGGTTGCCACCCCCTGTCCGAGTCCCAGTTGCGGGCCAAACATCAGGGCCTGTTGCCGGGGCCTAGCAGTTGCCAGAAGTGCCACGACCCCCACGGCCTGACCGGCGGCGGCCTGCTCTATCCCCAGCCGCACCAGCCCTTTAAGGAACGCAAATGCCAGGCCTGCCACCCGAAGGACGGCGCCCGACCCCAGGCCACCCTGGCCGCCTCCTCGGTCTGCTTCACCTGCCACAAGCGCCAGGGCTTCGAGGGCCGGGTGGTGCACGCCCCGGTGCGGGACAAGGGCTGCGGGGCCTGCCATAACCCGCACACCTCAAGAAACAAGGGCCTGTTGCCGGTCAAGGCGGGCAAGCTCTGCCAGGAGTGCCACCCGCAGGTGGCGGCCAACCGGAAGTTCATCCACCAGCCGGTGCGGGAAGGTCAATGCACCGGCTGCCACGCCCCCCACTCCGCCGACAACCAGGCCCTGTTGTCTAACGGCCTGGCCAAGGCCTGCTTCTCCTGCCACCCGGAGCAGAACCAGGCCTATCGCTATCCCCACCCCCCGTTCCAGCAGGGTCAATGCACCGCCTGCCACCTGGCGCACGGCGCCGACTCCCCGCAACTGCTGAAGGCGGAAGACAAAAAGCTCTGTCTCTCCTGCCACGCCGAAGACACCATCCGCGGCGCGCACCGCTTCCCAATGACGGTCAACGGCTGCCTGACCTGCCACAACCCGCACGGCGGCGCCGACAAGTCGATGCTGCGGCCGGTGCTGCATCCGCCCTTCAAGAAGGGCTGCGACCCCTGCCATCAGGGCGACCGGCCGGTGCCCACCCAGGTCTGCCTCTTCTGCCACCCGGCGGTGGCCAAGGATTACACCTTAACCCACAACCATCTGACCGACCACCAGGACGGCAACGCCTGCGTCGTCTGCCACAGCCCCCACGCCGGCAACGATAAGAGTCTGCTGGCCGGGACGCCCAGCCAGGTCTGCCTCTCCTGCCATCAGGACAGCTACCTCCGGCACCAGGGCAAGGCCTCGCGCCATCCCAAGATGGGCGAGTGCCTAACCTGCCACGCCGGCCACGGCGGCGACGCCCCGGCGATGCTGAAGGGCGACGGCAACTCGGTGTGCACCGGCTGCCACAAGAATCAGGGTGCCTTCACCCATCCGGTGGGCGGCAAGGTGCTGGATCCTAGAAATGGCCAGCCGCTCACCTGCGTCACCTGTCACGACCCCAAAGGCACAGACTTTCCCTACCAGTTGAAGCAGGACGGAGAAAAAGACCTATGCGAGCCCTGCCACAACTACTGAAGTTGAGCCGGTTACAGCCCGGCGGTTACCAACATGCGGATTAAAAAAATCATCCAGCCCCCCCTCCTGGCCCTAGCCCTGCTCCTCGCCCTTACCCGACTGGCGGCGGCAGACGGCCAAGCCTGGAAACATCTATTCTCCCTGGCCGCCGACCAGACGGGCGGGCATCTCTTAAGGCCGCTCGGCCTCTTTATCGACGCCCAAAGCGAACGCTACTACGTCACCGACAGCGGCCACGACCGGCTGGTCTCCTTCGCCAAGGACGGCCGGTTCCTGCAAGCCTTCAACGCCGGCGGGGCCTTGAAGAAGCCGATCGACCTGACAAAACTGGCGGACGGACGGCTGCTGGTGCTGGAGAAGGGCCGGAACACCGTGACCGAGATCAATCTCAAGACCAGATCCGTCACCCCCCACGCCTTGGAATACCAGGGCCGGAAGCTGGCCCCCCGGCGCCTGAAACTGCACGGGGGGCACCTGTACGTGCTGGACCAGGCAAGCGGCGGCATCATGACCGTAGACGACAACTTCCAGGTGACGGGCCGGATCGCCTGCCCCGGCTGCCGGGCCGGGTTCGCCGATTTCAGTTTCAAGGGGGACGAGTTGTACGCCCTACCCCAGTTGGGCGCCCAGGTGCTGGTCTTCGACTCCCAGGGGACGCTGGCCCGGAAGATCGCCTTAACTCCGGCCCCCGAGTTCCCGGTCTCCCTGGCGGTAGACGGCGAGGGCGGCCTCCTGGTGCTGGAGCGGCACGCCGGCACGGTGGCCCGTTATCTGGCCGACGGGCGCCTTACGGGGCGCCATCTGGGGGCGGAACAGCCGGCGGCGAGGCTCTCCTACCCCGCCGGGATGCAGCTCGACCCCTGGGGCAGGGTGTGCGTGGTGGATGAGGGCAATGGCCGGGTCAGCGTCTTTCAACCGTGAGCCTAAGGCCGCTGCCCGCCGGGACACCGCCGGAGGCATCCTGGCTCTAGCTGTTACTTTTTGTTTATTTATTGTACCAGTTAAATGCCTGGGAATGGTCACCGGGCCCTGCGGAAGCTGTCACATCATGCACGCCAGTCAACTGGGGATCGCCCAGCCGCCCAACCGCTGGCTGACCACCAGCGGCTGCCTGGGCTGCCACACCGGCACCAACAGCGCCTCCGGCCCCACCCCCTATGTCCTGACCACCGGGGTCTCGGACCTGACCGGGGCCCTGGCGGGCGGCAACTTCTACTTTTCGTCCTTGAACCCGGCCAACGGCCACAACCCGGTAGGGATCGGCACCCCGGCCGTAGTCACCCCGCCGGGCTGGAAGGTGGGCTTTGCCGCCAACGACCAGGTGGGCGGCGGGGCGGCCGCCGCCACCTGGACCAGCAACCAGTTGAGCTGCGACGGCACCTGGGGCTGCCACGGCGGCCATTACGACAACGACATGAAGGGGGCGCATCACCACCCGCCGCCCAGCAATCCGGGGCAGTTCATCAACCCCACCGACACCGGCGGCAGTTACCGCTTCCTGTACCGGATCAAGGGCTACGAGGACAGCCACTGGGAGTTCGCCAAGACCACCACCGCCCACAACGTCTATTACGGCGCCGCCCGCACCGCTGACCTGCCCCAGGACGTACAGACCATCAGCTACTTCTGCGCCGAGTGCCACGGCATCTTCCACAGCGGCGCGGGCAACGTCGAGGGGGTGGCCAGGGACTCGGGCTTCGCCAGCCCCTGGATCCGGCATCCGGTGGATGTCACCATGCCCTTGGACAGCACCTCGCCCGCCGGCAGCGTCGATTACGACTCCACCACCATCACCTACAACCTCAATGCGCCGCTGGCCAGCACCTCGGTGCCCACCGCCAGCGGCAGCGACGTCTCTCTCAGCAGCAACCGGATCGTCATGTGCCTCTCCTGCCATGAGGCCCACGCCACCCCCTACTACGCCAGCCTGCGCTGGGACTATCGCGGCACCGCCGGGAGCTGGAGCAACGGCTGCGGCTATTGCCACACCTCGAAACAGTGAAGGCCAAGACCATGACCAGCCGCTGTCCGCCCGCCCTGCTACCACTCGCCCTGCTCTTCCTCCTGGCCGGCTGCATCCAGGTGGGCGATTTCCGCAGCCAGCCGTCCGCAGCCCCCAATTCCCAAGACGAGACGCAGGCCTCCTCCCGGCCCCAGATTACCCTATTCCTAAACGACACCGACGCCGGCCAGACCAAGGCCGGGATCGAGGCGCGGGCCGAGCTTAAGTCGGCCGAGGTTTTGTGCGCCGGGCGGTGGACTACCTTGCTCGCCAAGCCGCTAGCCATCTCCTCCATCCAGGCCGCGCAGGGGTTGCTGCTTGGCCACAGTGAGGTTCAGGCCGGGATCTGCTCCGCGGTGCGCTGCCGTTTCGACAGCGCAACCCTAGTCGAGGGCGGGCGCCGGACGGCGCTTAGGGTGCCGAAGGCGGAGACGGAGTTTCCCCTGGCCAAGGGGATTGAGCTGCGGGAGGGGGACAGCGTCTCGCTCTTCCTGCGCTGGGAGCTAAGCGCCTCCCTGGCAAAATCACCAGACTTTATTCCGGCCATGCGCCTATCAAAACAACAGGTGCCATTGACCACCGGCCTGGCCCTGGCCTCCTGCCCGACGCTCAACACCATCTACCTCATCCGCACCGACCAGAACCGGGTCTGCGGCTCGTGGGGGGTGACGGGCCGACCCACCTATCTCAAGGCCTTCAAGGATCGCGACCTCCTCTACGTCCTGGCCCGCGACCAGGGGACGATCAAGGCGCTTTCGCTCGCCAACGGCCAGGTGCGGGATCAGTTCCGCGTCCCCCTGGCCGCCGACCTGTCGTTCATGACCATCGACCAGGCGGGCCGCAACGCCTTTCTCCTCGACCGCAAGACGGAAGCCATCTACCGGTTGCGCCTCGACTCCGGCAGCCTGGCGGCCCAGGGCCGGATCGGGGTACGGCCCGACTTCGCGGCCCTCCTGGACGACCTGGGCCGGATCGCCGTCTCCTCCGAGCTTTCCCCGGATATCTTTCTGCTCGACCCGGAAAGCCTCCAGGTGCGGCAGACCCTTCCGGCGGGCGGCGGGCCTAGCGGCATAATCAGCTACCAGCAAAGGCTCTACGTGGCCGAAACCAAGGCCGGTTCGGTGGGGGTCATCGACCTGGGCGGTGGCGCCCCGGTTACCCAGCCGGTGGGTTTGGGCCCCACCCGGCTCCTGGCCTATGACCGCACCATCTACTCGGCCAACACCGAGGGCGGCAGCATCACCGCCCTCCTGCCGGGGCAGTTGACGGTGATGCGGGAGATCCAGGTGGGCGGCGGCCCAACAGAGATGGCGGTCTCCGCCGAGCACAACTGGCTCTACGCCAACGACATCCGGGGTAACGGGGTGGTGGCGGTCAGCATCACCGACCGCAAGCCAGCCGCCAGGATCGAACTGCCCGCCCGCCCCCTGGGCCTGGAGGTGATACCATGAGCCGACCTTGGTTGAGCTTGATGGCGTCGCAAAAAGGCCGATCTACGGCGTTGCGTGGCGGTTGGGCTCGTTTGGCATGCCACATGTATAGCCTCACTCGCCAAACACACCCCGCGCCTTGTATCTCGGCCTTTTTGCTTAGCCATCGGCTACATTTTGCGAGATCATCAAGCTTAATTCGCTGGCCGTCCCGCACCGGGCTGATGACAGGCGCGGCTTGGCTGCTGCTCTCCACCTCGCCCCTGGCCGCCGCCGGCTGGTATTCCAGCTCCGCCCACGGTAACGCCACTTACGGCGTCAACCGTTCAAGCCTCGCCGCCTTTAGCTACGTGATCGGCAACTGCGCCCACTGCCACGAGCAGCACGCCAGCATCGGCGGCAGCGAGCCCGCCCCGGCCAGCGGCTCCCCCTCGCCCTACGCGCTCTTCTACGACAACAACGTCAGCCAGACCGACAACGTCTGTTTCCAGTGCCACACCGGTGCCGGCTCCTACCAAAGCGGCGGGATCGTCAACCGCAGCTACAGTTACCGGGCCGGCAACTGGAATGGCGACACGGTCGCCAACGAGGTGCAGGAGTTCTCTTTCTCCTCCCCCTCCGGCAGTTCCCACAACCTAAGCGACATCATGACCTTCATCCCCGGCAGGTGGAACTACACCGCCAACTCCACCGCCTGCGACGCCTGCCACAACCCCCATGCGGCCCAGGGCGACCCGGCCAACAACGGCACCGGGGCAAAAACCGCCGGGGCCCGGGGATTCCCGATCTCCCGCCCCAGCCTGCACAATATCGGCACCGGCCTCTGGGGACTCTGGGGCGACGCCGCCAACGAGACCATGAGCGCCTACACCGGCGGCTACCAGGCCCCCTATCGCTATAACTCGACCACCAACTTCGAGCCCCAGGGCGACACGGTGGCCTTGACTGCGGCCCAGGATACCACCGACTTCGTGAGCTTCTGCACCGACTGCCACAACCCCGCCAACACCACCATCGCCAGCACCAGCCTGGGCCGGAACCTAAAAACGATCAACTGGGCCAACGAGGCGCACGGCAACGGCGCGGCGGCGATCAATCCCGCCAGCGACACCACCCCGCCCAACATCGCCCCCCCTTACACCGATGCGGGCCTGGGCACCTACGTCCTCTCCTGCCTCGACTGCCACGAACCGCACGGCTCGGCCAACGTCTATCTGCTCCGGGGCGAGGTCAACGGCAAAAGTCCGGTGACCGTGACCACCTTAACCAGCACCGCCGCCGGCCCCGACGGCCGCAGCAACAACGAGTGGACCTACCTGTGCGGCAAATGCCACACCAAGCTGGGCACCGGCGACGGCCACTCCCATCCCTACTACCTGCCCCCCAATACCAGCGGCTGTGACAGCGTCTTCTGCCACGACTCGACCGTCCCCACCCCGGTGCTCTACACCGCCTGCGGCACCTGCCACTATCACGGCGCCACCACCATCTCGGGGGTTAACTACGCGGGAGCGGCCTTCCCCGCCAACACCTATTCTGGACACCTGTTTTAACCCCGCCAGGCGGCTCCCTGCCAATTCCCCGACCGGAGACGAAAAAATCTTGGAGTCCAGACCGTTATTCGAGTAAGTTATACTGATGCGGTTAATTCAGCACCCAGATTGACACCCCCATGACCACCTCCAAAAAAAATCAGCTCGGCAGCGTCCTTGCCTCGCCGCTGTTTCGCCGCTTCCTGACCCCCATCATGCTGATTATCGCCGGGTTCGCCCTGGCGGTGTACTTCTTCGCCGTGCCCTACATCAAGGCCAAGGTCTACGCCCTGGAAGAGAAGGCAGTCAAGACCAACCTGAGCAACATCCAATCCCTGATCACCTCCAACTACCTGGCCATGCAGGCCCACCGCAAGACGGTGATCGAGGCCCACCGCCGGGAGATGAAGAACATCATCCTGTTCACCGAGGCCTATCTAAAGACCAAGCTGGAACAGGTAAAAACCCACGAGATCTCCGAGGATCAGGCCCAGGACAACGCCCTGGAGATGCTGCGTTCCTTCCGTTACGGCAACGACGACTTCATCTGGGTGGCGGACTACAACGGCTTCTACCTCTCCCATCCCGACCCCAAAAAAAACATGCAGGACTACTCCCAGGTGCGGGACGTGTTCGGCAACTACGTGCTCGCCCCCCTGATCCAGAAGGCCCTGGAGAAGGAGGAAGGCTATCACAGCTTCTGGGATCAACGCCCCAACGACAACCTGCCGGCGGAAAAACTGGCCTACGCCCGCGTCTTTCCGCAGTGGAAGTGGATCATCGGCACCGAGGTCTTCGTGGACGACCTGGAGGCCGAGATCCTGGAGCGCAAAGAGAAGATGATCGACGAGCTGCGCACCATCCTCAAGGGCATCGTCATCGGCCAGACCGGCTACATGTACATCTTCGACGCCTGGCACAACATCATCATCCACCCCAACCGCTCCCTGGAGAACACCGACATGTCCGGGGTCATCAACCCGATGACCAAGCACAAACTGGTGGACGACCTGGTGGCGGCCAGCCGCACCCCCAGCCACACCCTGATCTCCCTGGGCAACACCCAAACCGACCAGACCCATTTCACCCACCGGCAGATCAACTGGGTGGTGCACGTCGATGGCTTCGACTGGTACATCGTGGCGGTGGTCAATACCGACGAACTAAACGAAAGCTCCATCATGCTCCGCAACCGCATCCTCCTGCTCACCGGGGTGGTGGTGGCCCTGTCGGTGGTCTTGGTCTCCTTCCTCATCGGGCATCTGCTCCTGCCGGTGCGCAAGTTGTCGCAGACGGCGAGCTTAGTCGCAGACGGCGACCTCACCGCCCGCTGCGAGGTGCGAGGCCGGGACGAGATTGGCTTCTTGTCCACCACCTTCAACAACATGGTGGGCAACCTGAAGTCCTTGATCGACGACCTGGATCTGAAGGTGCTGGAGCGAACCCAGGCCTTGGACGCCGCCAACCAGGACCTACGCTTAACCGTGGAACAGCTTGAGGAGCACAACCGGGAGGTGACGGAGCTAAACCACCTGGCGGAGCGGCTACAGGCCTGCCACAGCCTGAACGAGACCTTCCCGGTGGTGGCCGAGTCGATGGCGGCCCTCTTCCCCGGCTCCTCGGGTTGCCTGTACATGGCCCAGACCCCAGGCCCGGGCGAGGGCTTTGAGCTGGCCCAGGCCTGGGGCGAGCAGGCCTGCCGGATCAAAAACATCGGCAAGGACGATTGCCTGTCGTTCGCCAACTACCGCATCCTCTCGACCAGTGGCGCCGATAGCTCCACCCCCCGCTGCCACCACCTAAGGCCGGATATGGACGGGGATTCGCTCTGTATGCCGCTCTTTGGCCAAAACGACATCATCGGCCTGTTGCACCTGGTCTTCCCCGTGCCGCCGGAGCCCGACCTTACGGAACGTACCGCCCGGCACCAGCGCCGTCTGCCGCTGGCTACCTCGGTTACCGATCACCTGGCCATGGCCATGGCCAACCTGAAGCTCAGGGAGCGGCTCCAGAACCTCTCGGTGCGCGACGGGCTAACCGGCCTGTTCAACCGCCGCTACATGGAGGAGACCCTAAACCGGGAGTTCAAGCTTTCAGAACGCTCGGGGCTGCCCATCGGGGCCATCATCCTGGACGTGGATTTCTTCAAGAAATTCAACGACACCTACGGACATGAGGCAGGCGACATCGTCCTGGTGGAGCTGGCCAAGCTGCTCTCTGGCAGCGTCCGCAAGGGGGATGTGGTCTGCCGTTACGGGGGCGAGGAGTTCGTCATCATCCTACCCGGCTCGGCGAACGAGGGCACTTACGAGCGGGCCGAGGCGGTGCGGGCCCGGGTGGAGAACGACCTACGGATCTCCTACCAGGGCCACGACATCCGGGTGACCATCTCCCTGGGCGCCGCCTATTTCCCCAAACACGGCCAGACCCCGGATCAGGTCTTAAAGGCGGCGGACAACGCCCTCTACGCCTCGAAGGAGGCGGGCCGCAACCGGGCCACCATGGCCTCTTAAGCTCAACCAACTGGAAAAAAATATGTTAAAGAAAGTGGTTTCCCTGGTCAGCGGCACCTTCAAGGGCCTGACCCGTTCTGGCCGGCACCCCGAAAGGCTCCAGCCCCCGCCACGAACGGAACTAGACGAAAACCGGCCCGCGACCACGACGGGGGCGGAGGCCCCAACCGCCCTCCCCGCCGCCGAGCCCCCGCCCAAAAAAACAAGCGGTACCGAGCCCAAATACCGGCGCCCGAGAACGGAACGGCCAGCGGCCAAGCCGGACTGGGACCCCAGCCAGTTCGAGGTGGTGCCGGTCGCGGGCCAGGGCCGCTTCCACGACTTCGACCTGCCCGCCCCCCTCATGCGGGCCATCTTCGAGCTGGACTTTAAATACTGCACCCCCATCCAGACCAAGACCCTAGCCACCACCCTCTCCGGGGTGGACGTGATCGGCCAGGCCCAGACCGGCACCGGCAAGACGGCCGCCTTCCTGATCTCGGTGATGACCAGGCTGCTCGCCAGCCCCAAGGGGATGGCGGTCGGCAAGCCCCGAGCCCTGGTTATCGCCCCCACCCGGGAGCTGGTGATGCAGATCACCAAGGACGGCGAGGCCCTGGCCCGCCACTCCGGGATCACGGTGCGGGCGGTTTTCGGGGGCATGGATTACGAAAGGCAGCAACAGACCCTGGAACGGGGGCCGGTGGACATCCTGATCGCCACCCCCGGCCGGCTGATCGACTTCCAGCGGCGAGGGGTGGTCGATCTCGGCCAGGTGGAGGCGATAGTCATCGACGAGGCCGACCGGATGCTGGACATGGGCTTCATCCCCGACGTGCGGCGAATCGTGCACAGCACCCCAGCCAAGGAAAAACGCCAGACCCTGATGTTTTCAGCCACCCTGACCCCCGAGGTGCGGCATCTGGCCAGCCAATGGTGCGTCAACCCCGTCCACGTCGAGGTGGCGCCGGAGCAGGTGGCGGTGGACACCGTGCGCCAGATCGTCTATCTGGCCACCGCCGACGAGAAGTACGACATCCTCTACAACCTGGTCACCGGCCAGGGGCTGGAAAAGGTGCTGGTGTTCACCAACCGCCGGGACGAGACCCAACGCCTCACCGACCGACTTCAGCAAAACGGCATCGTCTGCGACCTGCTCTCCGGCGACGTGGCCCAGAAAAAAAGGATGACCACCCTGGAGCGCTTCCGCAACGGCCAGATCAAGGTGCTGGTGGCCACCGACGTGGCGGGCCGCGGCATCCACATCGACGGCATCAGCCACGTCTTCAACTACACCCTACCCTACGAGGCCGAGGATTACGTCCACCGCATAGGGCGCACCGGCCGGGCCGGGCACGAGGGGGTGGCGGTGAGCTTCGCCGACGAGGACGGGGCCTTTTATCTGCCCGCCATCGAGGCCTATATCGGCCGCAAGCTGCCCTGTGTCCAGCCAGAGGAGGCCCTGCTCGTCCCCGCCCCGCCCAGGAAGGCCCCGGCAGAACCCCGGCGCAAAGACGAGAACTCCCGCTCGCCAAGGACGCGGCGGCCCGGACCCGGCGGCTCCCGTTCCCGGCGGCCCGCCAGGACCAGGCCCGCCTAAGCCCCGCGCCCTGCCTTTCGGGGCTTCTCCCCCGCGACGGCCACGGTTGACAGATGCAGACGCAAGAGGTAAAGAAATGCGGCATCGGGAGTGCGGGTGCCGTCCCGCCCCCAACAGGCGACCGGAAGTGTGGCCGAGTGGTTTAAGGCACTGGTCTTGAAAACCAGCGATGGGCAACCATCCGTGAGTTCGAATCTCACCGCTTCCGCCAGGTGTCGCTCTCCCCGGCCCGTTAACCTCCCCGTCAAGGAGTCCTCATGCTCAACCAAGAACTGCTCGATATTCTGGCCTGCCCGAAATGCAAGGGCGGGCTAAGACTCACCGAAAAGCAAGACGGCCTAATCTGCGACGCCTGCCGGCTCCTCTACGAGATCCGCGACGACATCCCCATCATGCTGATCGACGAGGCCAAGCCGCTTGACCAGGCCGGATGAGGGCGATGGGCCTGAGCGTTACCCCTGACCGCTGTTTCGTCAATGCCCCCATCCGGCAACTGACGGACGGCCTGCTCCCCCTCTTCCTCAAACGCCACCTGCAACCCGAGATCGGCCTGGAGGGCGACGCCCTCTACAACCTGCCCCGCTCCGAGTTTGCGGCCATCGCCCAGGCCCTCGAGCAGGAGGGGTTGGCCTGCACCCTGCACGCCCCCTTCTTCGACCTCGCCCCCGGGGCCCTGGACCCCAAGATCCGGGCCGCCAGCCGAGAGAAGCTACGCCTGGCCTTTGAGCTGATCGACCTCTTCCATCCCCAGGCCATCATCTGTCACCTGGGATTCGAGAAGAACAAGCACGGCTATAAACTGCCCGAATGGTCGGGCCATGTCCAGGACACCTTCCAGGAGTTGCTGGCCCTGGCCGCTGCGGGCGGGGTGACCCTAGCCCTGGAGAACACCTACGAGGCCGAGCCCAGCCAGCATATCCGCATGATGCAGGCCTTGGATTCGCCCTACGCCCGCATCTGTCTCGACACCGGCCACCTCCTGGCCTTCGCCAAGTGCCCCTGGCCAGACTGGCGGCCCGCCTTTCCCTGGATCGGCCACCTGCACCTGCACGACAACCTGGGCGACACCGACCTCCACCTGGGGATGGGCCGCGGACGTTTCGATTTCGCCGGCCTCTTCGCGGCCCTGGGCGAACAGGGGGTGACGCCGCGCCTGACCCTGGAACCGCACAGCGAAGACGACCTCCGGGCCAGTATCGAGACCCTGGCCCGGCTCGAGGTGGTCGATCTCAGGTTCACCGACCGCTGACTATCCTGGGGCCTCGCCTCCCAATCTGCCGACAACGCCGTTTCTTATCACCCCCATGAGCAATCCCGCCGATTTCGTCCATCTGCACCTCCACAGCCAGTACAGCATCCTGGACGGCGCCATCCGCTTCGACGACCTGTTCGCCAAGGCCAAGGAGTTTGGCATGGACACGGTCGCCATCACCGACCACGGCGCCATGTTCGGGGCCCTGGAGTTCTACGTCAAGGCCAAAAAGACGGGCCTAAAACCCATCGTCGGCTGCGAGTTCTACGTCGCCTCCGGCAGCCGGTCGGACAAAAAGGCCAAGGGCAACGGCCTGTCGCACTATCACCTGGTGCTCTTGGCCATGAACAAGAACGGCTACCACAACCTGGCCAAGCTGGCCAGCATCGCCTACCTGGAGGGCTTTTACTACAAGCCCCGGATCGACAAGGCGGCCCTGGCCGAGCATGGCCAGGATCTGATCGCCCTCACCGCCTGCCTGCACGGCGAGGTGCCCTACAAACTCGGACACGACCATAACCCGGAGGCGGCCCGCGCCGCCGCCCTGGAACTGCAAGGCCTCTTTCCGGGCCGCCTGTATCTGGAGCTTCAAGACAACGGGCTGGCGGAGCAGGAGGGGGTGAATCAGGGGCTCATCGAGCTCTCGCGGGAGACCGGCATCCCGCTGGTCGCCACCAACGACTGCCACTACCTAAACCGCGAGGACGCCCACGCCCACGAGGTGCTGCTCTGCATCCAGACCGGCAAGACCATGAACGACAGCGACCGCTTCCGCTTCTCGACCGACCATCTCTACTTCAAGTCCCCGGAAGAGATGAAGCGGGCCTTCGCCGCCACCCCCGAGGCCATCGCCAACACCGTGCTCATAGCCAGCCAGTGCAACCTGGAGCTGGACTTCAAGGGCCATCACTTCCCCCGC
>JAJXUT010000132.1 GCA_021782655.1 Deltaproteobacteria bacterium | reverse complement strand
GCCGCATTTAGGGCAGATAGCCATGGCAATTCCTCCTGTATTGGCAACAACGCCATAGGGAGACTACCATATCTATACCAATTTAACAATACCAAAAATATTAGGCAGCGACTCCCAGACCAAAAACAGCGCCCCAGCCGGCGACCAACCACCAGCGAGACTACTTGCGATGACCCAAGAGACCATCATGATCGTGGACGATGACGAAATCGCCCGGCGTCTCCTGCACGGCACCCTGGCCCCCCACTACCGAGTGCTCAGCGCCCGTTCCGCCCTCGAGGCCCTGGCCATGCTGGCCAACGACCAGACGCCCGACCTCATCCTCTCCGACATCATGATGCCCGACCTGAGCGGCTATGACTTCTGCGCCCGGGTCAAGGCCGATCCCAAGACCAAGGATCTGCCCTTCATCTTCGTGACCGCCCTCTCCTTTCCCAAGCAGGAGGAAGAAGGCTTAAGACTGGGGGCCGCGGATTACATCAACAAGCCGGTGCGGCCCGGCCTGCTCTTGGCCAGGATTCGGGCTCAACTGGAACTAGCGGCCTACCGGGAGAAACTGCTCGGCCAGCTCGACTCCAGCGTCAATCAACTGGCCGACAGCCAACGGGCCTTGCAGGCACTGGCCACCGAACGCTCCTGCCTCTTTGAGGTCATGGGCGAGATGCTGGCCTGCCGCGACCACTACACCTCGGAGCACGCCCTGCGGGTGGCCGAGCTTTCGGTGCGCATGGGCCGGGCCTTGAGCCTTAACGCCAACGAACTGGAGACCCTGGAGCTGGGCTGCCTGGTGCACGACATCGGCAAGGTGGCCATCCCCGACGACGTGCTCTTAAAGCCCGGACGCTTCGACAAGCAGGATCGCCAAATCATGGAGTTCCACCCCCAGATCGGGGCCCGGCTCTTCGCCCGGCGCTTCGAGAACCCCGGCATCGCCGCCATCATCCTCCAGCACCACGAGCGGTTGGACGGCAGCGGCTATCCCAACCGCCTGCGCGGCCAGGAGATCGACCCCCTGGCCAAGGTGGTGATGGTGGCCGACATCTACGAGGCCTTGATCGCCAAGCGGCCTTACAAGCAGCCCCTAAACCGGGAAAACGCCCTGAGGATCCTCCTTGACGAGGCCCGCTGCGGGAAGGTGCTCAAAGAGATGGTGCAAACCATCGAAGCCGTCACCGCTGACTTTGACCCCCTGCATATCCGTATAGACACCGCCGCCGACTACCTTAGCAGCCTGGAGCGGTTCCGGCGCAAGACCTATTTCCGGGAGCCGTTGAGCGACTTCTACAACTACCGCTACCTCACCTCCCTGCACCTAGACGGCAGGCTCTGCCAGGCGAGCGACCAATATCACATCCTGAAGACCGACTTCAACGAGCTAAAGGAGCTAAACTCCCAAATCGGCTACGCCCGGGCCGACACCGTCCTGGATCAGATCGGACGCGCCTTCCACGAGATCATCGAGGGCTCCCTGACCGGACACGGCCTGCCGACCAACGCCCTCATGCTCCTACGGCGCGGCTCCGACTACCTGATCTATTCGGAATGCGAGCTGAACATCCTTGAAGGGATCAAGGCCTCCTGTCAGACGGTGCTGGATCGCGCCCGCCACGACTGGGCAATCAAGGCCTCCCTTAAGCTAACCAGCTTTCCCAAGGCCAAGTCGGTTGACGACGCCTTAGACGAGATGGACGGCTACCAACAGGAGTAGCCCGGCCCCGCCCGACTAGCGCTCGTCTCGGGCCCGCTCCTCGATCATCCGGCCCCGCTCCACAAAATACTCCACCTGGCCCCGAGCCTGGCGCAGCGCCTCTACCGCCTCCGCAAGCCGCAGACAAACCGGATCCCCCTCCCCCAACATCGCCACCGCCTGATGGAGGAGATCATCCGCCGCCGCCTCCTGCTCCTTAAGCCCGGCCAAGACCGCCTTCCGCCGCTCGTGCTGGGCCCGCTCCGCCTCGATGACCGGCATCAGCCGCCGGACGGAAAACTCCACCAGCACGTCCCTTGAGGCGTGGGTCTGCTGGGCCAGGCGTTCAAGATCGTCCAAGGCCCACCGGCTGATGACATAAGTCTTCTGCACCCGCCCCGGCCCGGACTTGAGACCGTGGCCGCGCACCTCCTCCCCCAGCCCGCTTAAGGTGCCAAGCTCGGCCAGCAGATGGTCGAACAGGGATTTCTGCCGGATCCCCAGATGGGCGGCCACCAGGCCCACGGCGCGAATGGCCTCCTCTGACAGCCTGAAGGTGGTGCGTACCGACTGCCGGCCCCGCAGTTGGTTAACCACGTTAAGCGACGATCCCGCCTCCCCGGCGGGACAAATCTCGGCCTTGACCTTCATCTCCATCCTCCCTCCCGACCCTCGGTTGCCCGGAGAAGGGCCGACCCCGATCCCCGACGTCGCGCCTTCCCCCTGTCACTATCATAACCGTTTAATTACTCATTGTCAAAAATGGCAAAAAGTAATCAAACATTTTTTCACCCAACTCATATTGACACGGATAGATTCAGGATTATTTTTTGGCTAGGCAAGGGGCGAACCAGCCCCGAAGGGAGCCTCCCCCAGCGAGACGGGGAGGCCGAAATGCAAACCAAAAACGAAAGGAGGACATTATGGAACTCATGAGATTAGCCCCCACCAACGAGTTGCGGCGCTTCAACCGGCTCCTTACCCACTTCTTCGACGAACCGTTCTTCCCCGCCGAGCGGGAAGCGGTCGAGGGCGGGACCTGGGTGCCCAAGGTGGACATCTACGACACCAAGGACGCCTTTATGATCAAGGCGGAGCTGCCGGGGGTGGACAAGAACGACATCAAGGTGGACGTGGACGGTCGGCTGCTGACCCTGCGGGGCGAGCGGAAGACCGAAGCTGAAACCGGCGGCAAGGACACCTCCTACTACCGGCGCGAGATGTTCCAAGGCGTCTTTGAGCGGACTTTCACCCTGCCAGAGGCGGTTGACCCAGCGGCGATCAAGGCGGAGTACAAGGACGGGGTGCTCCACCTGGAGGTGCCAAAACCCGAGGAGCGCAAGCCACGTCAGATCGAAATTCACTAGGAAAGCAGGCCCAACGCCCGGCGTTAAGGCCTAAAAAACCAAGGGCCGCAAGTGACGGCCCTCGAGAGACCAAGAGGTCTCGGCACCCCCCTGCCCGGGGTGAGTTCCGCCCGGCAGGGGGTATCTTTTTGCCGACCGCCAGTAACGCGGCGGGCAAAGGGGCTATTCCCCCTGGCGGTGACTGTAGCGGATGACGGTGGCCTTCTCCAGGGTAATCATGCCGCCGCCGGACATCATCTCGTCGATCCTGGGCATGACGGCGTCGATCTTCTCCTTGCTCTCCACCACCTC
>JAJXUT010000131.1 GCA_021782655.1 Deltaproteobacteria bacterium | reverse complement strand
CAACCGCTGCCCAGCCTGGGAGTTCCAGGCCGGCAAGCTGTGCTGGTTCATCAACGGCACCATCTGCGAATGCCAGGTAAAGAAAAGCTGGAAGGATAAGATGAGCATCTGCCGGCAATGCGAGGTACTGTCCTCCCTGCTGTGACCCCCACCCGGCCCGGCTCCGTTCGGCTTTGCCCTCGGGCCGCCGCCTCTCATTCCGACTGCTTTTTACTCTGGCCGTTGACCGCCGCCATGGCCGCCAAGGCCCCTCGCTCCAGCACCAGACAGACCGCCTCCGCGATCGATGGCATCCGCGCCAGCATCAGTTCGCGTTCCTGCGGTTGGAATCTGGCCAGAACAAAATTCTTCACCGGCATCGCCCCCTCGGGCCGGCCGACGCCGATCCTCACCCGCACAAACTCCCGGCCTCCCAAGTGGTCGATCAAGGATCCGATGCCGTTATGCCCCCCCGCGCCACGGTTAACCACCACCATGATTCTGGACAGGGCCAGGTCAAGGTCGTCATGCAAGACGATGACCCGCCCGGGCGGCACCCGATAATAGGCGGCCAGAGGCCCTACCGCCCTGCCGCTCTCGTTCATGTAGGTATCAGGTTTGACCAGGATTACCGGCTCTCCCCCCAGTGTACCCTTGACGATTTTGGCCGGCCACTTGGAGTCGCCGAAGGTCAAGCCCTGAGACTCCGCCAGATAATCAACCGCCTGAAAGCCAACGTTATGCCTGGTGCCGACATAGGTTTCCCCAGGATTTCCCAACCCAACCACCAAATGCATACCATCTCCCAAGTTTCGCTTGACTTCCAAGTATAATAAAGATTATGTTGTAAAGATAAAAGGTGACGCGGGGTGGAGCAGTCCGGTAGCTCGTCGGGCTCATAACCCGAAGGCCAGAGGTTCAAATCCTCTCCCCGCTACCAAGAAAATCAAGGGGGTTACAGACGACAGTTTGTAACCCCCTTTTTTTATCATAAATCTGTCAACTCGCCACTAAGCCGTCGAGTAGAAAGAACCTGAACAATACGTCCACACGGCGACGGCATAAGGAGCCGTAACGGTGGAGGGTTATTTTATGACGACTCCTTCCCCCTAACGAAGCGACCACCGCAAAATTGTGGTCACAAAATCGTCGCTGACGATGCTGGGCCGGGATTGCTACAACTCTAAAGTCAAGTTTTCCGAATGTCAACCCAAAAGAAACGAAAAGATAACATTATCACTAAGTTGCGCTGCAAATGAAAAATATCGGCCCGCATGTTGCCCTTGGGTTAAAATCTAACAAATCTGTCAATAGGTAGTACAACCCAACCCAGCGCCAAGCTATCCCTCGCCCCACGCCTCTCACCCCCGTAAATTTTGCCCGTCCCGCCGCAAAGATGGGTTGAATTGTGGCCGGAAAATAGATAAAAGACGACATCGTCTCATCATCAAGGGGGTCCGCCATGCATCAACAGCAGTCACGATTGTTACCGTCCGCCGTCTTCTGGCCGCTCATCATCCTCGTCCTGCTCGCTTGGACCACGCCTGGCCAGGCCGTCGAGTACGTCTCGGTAACCAAGGACGGCGCCAATGTCCGCTCCGCGCCCGATCCCAAGAAGGACGTGCTCTGGGAGGTGTTTAAGGATTACCCCTTGCAGGTGGTCAAACGCCAGAAGGACTGGGTGCAGGTCAAGGACTTCGAGGGCGACGAGGGCTGGATCTACGCCAACCTGATCAACAAGGAACGGCACGTCATCGTCAAGGCCAACAACGCCAACCTGCGCTTTGAACCCAAGAAGGACGGCAAGCTGGTGGCGGCGGTTAAATACGGAGTGGTCTTCACCCCCCTGGAGAAGAAGGGGGAGTGGCTGAAGGTCAAGCACGAGACGGGGACAACCGGCTGGATCCTCGACTCGCTCATCTGGCCGAGCGACATCCTGCCCTAGCCCGGCGGCGGCATGTCACCACCTCCGGCCAACCACCACAATCGTGCCCTGGAAAACATGACCAAGCCCAAGGTGCTCTACGTCGACGACGAGGAGATCAACCTCGCGAACTTCGTCATGTTCTTCGAGAACGAGTTCGACATCCTGACCGCCCAGAGCGGCAAGGACGCGCTTAGGCTCTTCTCCGACCACCAGGACCTGGCGGTGGTGGTCTCCGACCAGCGAATGCCCGAGATGACCGGGGTGAAGCTCTTGGCCGAGATCTACGCCATCAACCCGGACCCGATCCGGATCATCCTCACCGCCTACGCCGACATCCGCGACATCACCGACGCCATCAACCAGGGCCATATCTTCCAATATGTCCAGAAACCCTGGCATTTCAACGAACTTCAGCTCATCCTCCGCCAGGCGGTGGACAAGTACCGGCTGATCCAGCAGAACAAGGAGCTGCTGGTACTGCTGGACGAAAAGAACCAGCTCTTGACCGCCGCCAACCGGCAACTGGAGGCCGACCTGGCCCTCCAGCAGCGCCTGGAGCAGGCCCGCCGCGAGGCGGAGGTCAAGATGCTCTCCCAGTCCAAGCTGGCCTCCCTGGGCGAGATCGCCACCGGCATCGCCCATGAGATCAACCAGCCCCTGACCTTCATCCAGATTGCCCTGCAGGCGTCAGGCCGGGACATCGAAAACGGCACCCTGGACCTAAACGAGCTGAGCGCCGACATCCAGGAATCAATCAAGCAGGTGCGCCGGATCACCAAGATCATCAATCACCTGCGCACCTTTGGCCGGGCGGACAGCAGCGATTTCACCGAGCTGTCCCTGCCCGACATCCTGAACAACTCCCTCATCCTCTACCAGGAAAAGCTCAAGGTCAACGGCATCGGACTCGAATCGTCCACGAGCCCCGACCTACCGCTGGTGCGGGGGGACGCGGTGCAACTGGAGCAGGTATTCATCAACCTGATCCAAAACGCCCTCGACGCCCTGGCCGGGGTGCCCTCCCCCAGGATCACGGTTGATTTCCGCCAGCACTATGAGACGGTGATGGTCACCTTCTCCGACAACGGCTGCGGGGTGCCCCCTCAGGTGATCACCAAAATCTTCGAGCCCTTCTTCACCACCAAGCCGATCGGCAAGGGCACCGGTCTGGGGCTGTCGATCATCTACGGCATCATCGCCGACCACAACGGCACCATCGAATGTCAGTCCCCGCCGGGACAGGGCTGCCAGTTCATAATTACCCTGCCCGCCTGGTTTAATCACCGTCCCCACGCCGACTAGCTTCCAGGCTATACACCAAGATAAAACTAGCAAATAATCATCATGGCAACCATAGCGACCATCGGCCCGAGGGGAGGGCAAGGCTGGCAGGCCGCCCGCCGCTACCTGCCCCAGGCGGAGATCCTCCTCTTCCCCGACCTGGCT
>JAJXUT010000062.1 GCA_021782655.1 Deltaproteobacteria bacterium | reverse complement strand
GCCGTACCCGCACGGGAAACAGGCTGGACGGTGGTTGCCGCCGCTGTCCAGCCTGTTTCCCGGCTCCTGCCTCCTTAGCATTCCGTCACCTCCCCATGCGCCGGATCGCCAGCATAGAGTCCTTTCGCTGCCTGGCGGTGCTGGGGGTGATCTGCATCCACACCAAGCCCTTCATGCGGGACATCTTCCCCACCCCCGCCTTTCGTCTACCCGAATACCTCTTCAATCAGCCGCCTCGGGTGGCGGTACCCTTCTTCTTCGTCGTCTCGGGATACCTGTTGGCCAAGAAGACCTTGCCTAGCCATGAGCGGCAGGCGAGGATGAGGCGCTACCTGCGTCGGCTCCTGCGTCTGCTCGCTATCTGGACGGTGATTTACACCCTGGTTCCATCCTTCTGGCCCGCCCTCGGGCAGACAAACTACCTGCAAATCGTGGCCCAGCAAACGCGCGGCCTCCTGGGCTCGCCTTGCCTTCTGCTCTTTGAGGGCGGCAAGGTGCACCTCTGGTATCTGCCCGCCCTCCTGACCGGGGTTGCCTTGCTGTGGCTAGGCGCCCCCGGCGGCCGCGCCGCCCCGGCCCTGTTCCTGGCCGTGCCCCTGTTCGTGGTGGGGCTACTGGGAGGTTCTTACCGCCACACCCCGCTGGGCCTGCATCTGCCGCTGGTCACCAGGGACGGCCCCTTCCTGAGCCTGATCTGCCTGACCACCGGGGCGCTAATCCGCCAGCGGGGTGTTCGCCTCTCCGTCGCCGGGGCGTTGGCGCTGACCGGGACTGGCCTAGCCTTACACCTCTTGGAGAGCTGGTTTCTGTGGCGTTATTACCAGGTGCCCTGGTTGTATCACGACTATCTCCTGGGCACGGTGGTGGCGGCCAACGGCCTGCTGCTTCTCGCCCTGGCCTGGCCCGAGTTGGGGCGCCGCAGCGGGCTTGCCGCCCTGGGGCGCTACACCCTGGGGGTGTATCTTTGCCACTACCTGTTCGTGGATCTGTTGGGGCCGTTCACCTACCTCTTTGAGATCCGAATCTGGCAGTTACTGTTTCCCCTGCTGGTGTACCTGCTCTCCCTGGGGCTTACCGTTATCCTGGGCCGGTTCCCCTGGTCGCGGCCCCTGGTCTCTTAGTCTGTCCGGTTATCCCTTAAGCCGCTTGCCGATGTCGGCCAGGTGCCGGCCTTGGAAGCGGGCCGCCTCCAGCTCCACGGCGCTGGGCCGCCGCTCTCCCTGATGCCCGGCGATAGTGGTGGCCCCGTAGGGCGAACCGCCTTTGACCTCCTCCACCCCCATTTGGCCCTGGAAACTGTACGGCAGCCCGACCACCACCATGCCGTGATGCAGGAGGCTGATCTGGAAGCTCAGGATGGTGCTTTCCTGGCCGCCGTGCTGAGTGGCGGTGGAGACGAACACCCCGCCCGGCTTGCCGATCAGGGCGCCCTGCACCCAGAGCTGGCCGGTGGAGTCCAAAAACTGACGCATCTGGCCGCACATGTTGCCAAACCGGGTGGGGGTGCCAAAGAGGATGGCATCGGCCCCGGCCAGCTCTTCCACGGTGCAGACCGGTACCTGGGACTGGGTCTTTTGGGCCTCGCTGGCCCCCATCTTGACGATCACCTCCGGGGGCAGGGTCTCGGGTACCCGGCGGATGGCCACCGCCACCCCCTCCACCTGGCGGGCGCCTTCCGCCGCTGCCTCGGCCATAGCCGCCACATGCCCGTAAAGCGAATAATAGACGATTAGTAGTTGCATGTCTTGAGCCCTCCTTTGGTTTGTCGGTTGATGAGACGGGGACTAAATGCCAACCTTCATGATGCCAGAAATTTCAAGAAAGCGAAAGGGGCGTCGCCTCCGGGATGGCGGCGGGTTGATTGCCATTGACAGAAGCAGGGCCAGGGGCTTATATCTTGCCTCAACTTGCAACCGTCCACGTCCAGGTGCTTGCTCAGTCCTCGTGGTCGTGCTGCCGGCGAGGAGGGATAATCGGTTGCGTTGCCTCTCTGGTTGCCAAACCACCTTGCAGGGAAAGACCTCTCATGGCGAAATTGTTTTCTCTCACCCCGTGCCGGCGGTTGGCCATCGTCCTGTTGCTGATGCTTGTGGCCCTTCGGCCCGCTTGCTTGCTGGCCGAAGGGCCACCCTTGCGCATCCTCTGCTCCACCTTCCCCATCTATCAGATCACCCGTAACGTCACCAAGGGTCGGGCTGCGGCCCAGGTATCCCTGATGCTGCCAGCGCAATTTGGCTGTCCCCATGACTATACCCTGACCCCTAAAGACATGCAGCGCCTGGCCCAGACGGATGTGCTGGTGATCAACGGCCTGGGGATGGAGTCCTTCATGGGCGCCAAGACCACCGTGGTCAATCCGCGCGCCAAGGTTATCGACAGCTCGCAAGGGATCACCGACACCCTGCGCTACCAACCGGGCGAGGACGAGGACGACCCCCACAACCAGGGAATCAACCCACACCTTTTCACCAGCCCGCGGTTGGCGGGTCTGCTGGCGGCCAACATCGCCGCCGGACTGACCGCCGTTGATCCCTCTGGCAGAGAAATATACCATAAAAACGCCAACGATTATCAGGCCAGGATGATGGATCTGGAGCGGCAGGCCGTTTTGGTGGGCCAGGCCCTGGCCAATCGGCGGATCATCACCGAGCACGGGGTCTTCGACTATCTGGCCCGCGACATGGGGCTCAAGGTGGTGGGGGTGATTGAGGCCCATCCTGGCCAGGCACCATCGGCCTCCGAGATGCTGGCCCTCATCAAGACCGCCAAGACGGCCAAGGCGGGGGCGATTTTTTCCGAGCCCCAGTATCCGGCGCAGGTGGCCAAGACCATCGCCCGTGAGGCGGGCATTCCCTACGCCGTTCTGGATCCGGCGGTCTCCGGGCCGGACAGCGCCGGGCTCGACTACTACGAGGTGGTGATGCGATGCAACCTGCAAATCCTGAAGGGTACCTTGGGGGGCAAGTAATCGATGCAAACGCTTCCGTTTGTGGATCCGGCGGTGGTCTTTGAAGGGGTGAGCGTCAACCTGGCCGGGGTGCCGATTCTGACCCAGGTGAACGCCCAGGTGCCCCGAGGCGGCTGCACCGCTATCGTGGGGCCGAATGGCGCCGGCAAGACCACCCTGCTGCTGGCCCTCCTGGGGCAGGTGGGCCATGAGGGGATGATCCGCATCCCGCCGGGACCGGACGGCCGACCGCCACGCTTGGGTTACGTGCCCCAACGGCTGGCCTTAGACCGGGGCCTGCCGATGACGGTGCTGGAATTCATGGTCATGGGCAGTCAGCGCCTGCCCCTGTGGTTCGGACAGCGGCGGCGCTATCAGACCCAGGCGGTCGAGCTCTTGGGCATGGTGCGGGCCGAGGGCCTGGCCCGCCGGCAGGTGGGGGCGCTCTCGGGCGGTGAGATACAGAGGGTGCTCCTGGCGCTCGCCTTGCAGCAGCGGCCCGACCTGTTGATCCTGGATGAACCCGCCGCCGGGGTGGATTTCCACGGGGAACAGATCTTCTGCGAGCTGCTGGAAGGCCTGCGGCGCGAGCACCACTTCACCCAGCTTATCGTCAGCCACGACCTGGCCACCGTCACCCACCACTCGACTTACGTCATCTGCCTAAACCGCCAGGTGGTGGCCGTCGGCCCGCCTCGGGAGGTGCTGACGGCCGAGACCCTGACCGCCACCTTTGGCCTGCACATGGGGCTGGTCGCCTCCCGGGCCCTGCCGGAGACCGGGCCCGGCTGCACCGCCTCCTGCTGCGCCCTCAAGCCATGACCGATTCCGGCCTCTTCTCCCTGATCGTCAGTCTGCCCGGACTCTCTTGTCTGAGTGCGCCGTTCATGCAGCACGCCTTGTTGGGCCTCTTACTCCTCGCCCCCATGACTGCGGTCATGGGGGTGCAGGTGGTCAATTTCCGGATGGCCTTCTTCTCCGACGCCATCAGCCACTCGGCCTTTGCCGGGGTGGCGATGGGCCTGATCCTTAGTCTCAACCCCCACGGCGCCATGCTGCTGTTTGGGGTGCTGGTCGGGGTTGGCATCATGGCGGTGCAACGCGGCAGTTCCTTGGCCTCGGACACGGTGATTGGCGTCTTCTTCTCGGCGGTGGTGGCCTTCGGCCTGGCGGTGGTCAGCCGCGACCGTAGCGTGGCCCGCGACCTGCAACCCTTCCTCTACGGCGACATTCTGACCATCGACCGGCCAAGCATCCTCTACCTGGCCCTGCTCCTGACCGTAATTATGATCTTTCAGGGCCTGGGGTACAACCGGATGCTCTACATCGGCCTGAACCCACTCTTAGCCTCTACCCATCGGGTACGGGTGGCCGTCTATCAGTATCTCTTCGCCGGGTTGCTGTCCCTGGTGGTGATCTTCGCGGTCTGGGCGGTGGGGGTGTTGCTGGTGACCGCCCTGCTCATCGTGCCGGCGGCCACGGCCCGCAATCTGGCGCGTTCGGCGGGCGGCATGTTCTGGTGGGCGCTGACGGTCAGCCTCTCCTCCTCGGTCGCCGGGCTTATCCTCTCGGCCCAGGACTGGACCCGCACCGCCACCGGGGCCACCATCGTCCTGGTGGCCTGCGGCTGGTTCGCGATCAGCCTCATGATGGCAGCCTGGCGGGGAAGGGCGGAGCGGTAAATACGTCCACCCCAATGGCGATGGTTGTTGGCAGGGATAAACCTCAGACAAGCGGGGGGCATATCACGCCGTCAGTGGGTATTTTTGCCAGGGACTAGGCTTAAGGCACGGGGCCCAAGGCCGCCCGAACCGGAAGCCAGCCACACTGGGGAAAGGCTTGTTTCTGGCGGCAAGCGCCATCGGCTGGCCGGGTTGGTTTTAAGTTATCACCTTGATCTGCCGTGGCATTTACCACCTCCACCTGCCGTTCCTTGCCCCCCACGTTTCACTATCCACCAAGCGCCGTCGCCTCGTTTTCCCCCTCCAATTGAATGCTGGCAAAAACATGGCATGAAGTTTGCTGATTACTCTTGCGATGGGCGATCAGCAACCGCCCGCCGGGGTTCCCACCTCAGTCTGAGTGCAGTAGCTACCGACCAATCCGCCCGCCAAGAAAGAGGCAGTCAAGCGATGAGCCCGTTGCCCAGCATGGAAGAGAGAAGATTTTCGCGGCGTTTCCGGGTCACGGACAAGGCGGCCTTTGTCTCCAGCGCCAATTGGCCGGGCAAGGGCACCCTGGTTGACATCAGCGACGGCGGTTTCGCCTTTCACTATCAATCCAGCACCCCCTGGCCAAGCGAACGGAACGAACTTTGCCAGGTGATCGGGCTGCACGAATCCTTCATCGACAACCTGCCGGTGTGGATGGTGGCGGATCAGGTTGTCTCCCTGGGCGGTGGCAACACCCTGGTGGTCAGGCGGCGCAGCCTTAAATTCGGCCCCCTGACCTCGAACCAACAGTTCCTGCTCGAGTGCTTCATCTGGATCAACAGCATGAGTCACTGCTGATTCCGGCGTCGGTTCAGAGCCGGTTTTCCCCTTGCTTGCCGCCTCAGGCGAGCGTCTTGGCAATCACCTCGTACACCCCCCGCGACAGGCCAGGCTTGGCCAAGATTCTTTCCATCTCCTCCACCATCACCCCTTGCCGGGCCGGAAGGTGCCGACGCCAAGGGGTGAAACGGCCCGCCAAGCGGGCCGCGATATGGGGATTGATGGCGTCCACGGCCAACACCTGCTCGGCCAGGAAACGATAGCCAGCGCCGTCGGCGGCGTGAAAACATACCTGGTTGCCGGCAAAGGCGCCAATCAAGGCCCGCACCTTGTTGGGATTTTTGAGCTTGAAGGCCGGATGCCCGATCAAGGCCTCGACCTTGGCCAGGGTGTCGGGCAGGGGGGCGGTGGCCTGGATGGTCAGCCACTTGTCGACCACCAGGGCCTCGTGCCGCCACTTGTGGTAGAAGGCCGCCAGCGTCTCTTCCGCCGCTTGACCGCCCCGGTGCGCCAAGGCGGTCAGGGCCGCTACCTCGTCGGTCATGTTGTCCGCCTCCTTGAACTGGATCAGCGCCAGCTCCGTGGCCTCGGCGTCCGTCTTGTCGGCCAGGAGATAGTGCAGGCAGAGGTTGGCTAGCCGTCGCCGGCCCGCGAGGATGGGGTCGTAGCGGTAGGGGGGGGGGACGCGGCTGGCGGTTAGGGTCGCAAGCCAGTCCTGGCGCAAGCCTTGTCCCAGTCCCTGGCGCACCCCTTCCCTGGCCGCATGCAGGGCGTCCACCTCAATCACCTCCACCAGTTCCGCCAGATACTCCTCTCCCGGCAGGGTGAGGAGTTGGGCGACAAAGGCCGCGTCCGGATGGAATCCGGGTCTAAGTATCGCCCCCGCCGCCTCCACCAGGGCTGGGTCGCAGACCATCTCCTGGCCCTGCGCCGCCAGGGCCAGGATCTCCTTGATGAACAGCCGCTGGCCGGCCTCGTAACGGTTGAAGGGATCGGAGTCGCGCAGCATGAGGAAACGCAGTTCGGCATCTTCGTAGCGGTACTCCAGCCGCACCGGGGCGGAAAAGCCCCTGAGCAGCGAGGGCAACGGTCGCTGCTTAATGCCGGTGAAGGTGTAGCTCTGCTCCGCCTCCCGGAGGTGGAGCACCGTTTCCGAGGGGGCCTCAGGGCCGTCTGCCTGGCGCAGGGGAAGTTCGCGGCCAGTCTCGTCCAGGAGGGCAAATCGCACCGGAAGATGGAGTAGGGCCGGGTGCTCGCCCGCCCTGGGCGAGGCCTGCTGACGGAGGGTGAGCCGATAGCAGGCCTTATTATGGTCATAATCTGAGGATACAATTAGCCTGGGGGTGCCGGCCTGGCTGTACCAGAGCCGGAACTGGCGCAGGTCCTTGGGCCCGCCGGGGATGGGCGTCTTAGCCAGCGCCGTCTCCATGGCGGCCACGAAGTCGTCGGTGGTGGCAGCAGAGCCGTCGTGACGGTCGAGATAGAGCCGCAGCCCGCGCTTAAAGCCATCCTCGCCCAGGATGGTGTGCAACATGCGGATCACCTCCGCCCCCTTTTCGTAAACAGTCATGGTGTAGAAGTTGTTGATCTCGATATAGGACTCAGGCCGCACCGGGTGGGCCATGGGGCCGGCGTCCTCTGGAAACTGCTGACTCCTTAAGGTGGCGACATCGTGGATCCGCTTGATGGGCCGGGAGTTGGTGTCGGAGGTGAACTCCTGGTCGCGGAACACGGTCAGGCCCTCTTTGAGGCTGAGCTGGAACCAGTCCCGGCAGGTCACCCGGTTGCCGGTCCAGTTGTGGCAGTACTCGTGGGCCACCACCGACTCGATGCCGGCGTAGTCCTGGTCAGTAGCGGTCTCCGGACGGGCCAGGATGAACTTGGAGTTAAAGATGTTCAAACCCTTGTTCTCCATCGCCCCGGCGTTGAAATCGTCCACCGCCACGATCAGGTACCGGTCGAGGTCGTACTCCAGGCCGAAGCGTTCCTCGTCCCAGCGCATGGCCTTTTTCAGGGAGCGCATGGCGTGGCCGCAGCGGCCGGCGTTGTGGGGCTCGCTGTAGATTTCCAGGGCCACCTCCCGGCCGCTCTTGGTGGTGAAGCGATCGGCAAGCACCGCCAGGTCGCCGGCCACCAGGGCGAAGAGGTAGCAGGGCTTGGGGAAGGGGTCGTGCCAGGTCGCCCGGTGCCGGCCTCCGGGCAGCGCCAGGCTCTGCACCAGGTTGCCGTTAGCGAGCAGCACTGGGTAAGCGTCCTGGTCGGCCTCGATGGTGGTGGTGTAACGGGCCAGGACGTCGGGTCGGTCGGGGAAGAAGGTGATCTTGCGGAAGCCCTGGGCCTCGCATTGGGTGCAGAAGATGCCGTGCGAACGGTAGAGGCCCTCAAGCGAGGTGTTGTCCTGAGGACGGATGCGGGTGGCGATTTCGAGCCGGAAGCTTGGCCGGGGGGTGCGAATGACCAGGGATTCGGGGTCGAGGCTGAAATTTTCGGGCGGCAGGGGCTGGCCGTCAAGACGAACTTCCACCAGCTCCAGTCCCCGGCCATCCAGGCGCAGGGGCTCCTGGCCGTACCCCTCCCGGCGCTGGACGGCCAGGGTGGAGGATACCAGGGCGTGATCCTCGTGCAGCGACACCTGGAGTTCAACGGTGGAGACGATAAAGGGGAACGGTCGGTAATCTTTAAGGAATACCGGTTGGGGGCGAAGAGTGGGCATGGGGGCGACACCTCCGGATGGCGAGTGAGGTTGCGTCACGGCCCGGATGCCTCTTGACCAGGGCCTGGCGTGGTTTGGGTTTTGAAGGCAGGCGCAGGCGGTAACCCTTGGGCGCCTTCTCCTTGCCGGTGAGCACGGGCGGCAGCAGGGCCGGATTCAAGGCGGCCAGAATTTCGGGCCGCACCTTAAAACGCCGGCTTAACTCCGCCAGGCTGGCATCGGCGGTCAGGGTGTGGAGGCTTGCGGTCAGGGGCGGCAGGGGGTGCAATCCCTTGAATTGACGTCGGTAATTCTTGGCCAGCTCCCGGGCGGCCAGGAACTCGGCGTAGAAATTGCGGGAGGCGAAACCAAAGTGCGGATCGTCGTAGCGCCGCCAGATACCAGCGAAATCGCCGTATTGACCCTTGGCCCGCAGCATGGAGTTTAGCCCGTGATTGTAAGCGGTGAGCGCCAGGGGCCAGCTGCCTAGTTTTTCGTGGTTTAACTTCAGCACCTGGGCCGCGGCCTGGGTGGCGGCGATGGGGTCGCGACGTTCGTCGATTCCGGGGCCGATACGCAGGAAACGGCGGCCGGTCTCCGGGATTAGCTGCCAGATCCCGGCGGCCCCGGACTTGGAGTAGGCCTGGTAGTTAAAGGAGGACTCGACATGGGGCAGATAGGCCAAATCCTCGGGCAACCGGTAGCGGCGGAAGATCGCCCGGATCTCCCCCAGGTAACGGCCTGAACGGATGATCCCGGCCATGAAGCGATCCTTTAGGCAGCGCTGGAAGCGAATCTGATCGGCGGCGGCGGCAAAAACCCCAGCCTTGGCGCCGGGACCAAACAAGGCCCGCACCCGCCTCTCTTCCGGATCTCCTGAGGGCTGGCCAGCGGCCAGGGCCAGAAGCAGACGGCGATAGCGGCCCTTTACCGCTTCTATCTGACGCTCGTTGGCGAGCCTGGCCGCCTCGCTGTCGCTGGTGCCTCCCGCCAGGGTCACCACCTGGTAGATGACGCCCAAGTTCTGGCTGTCATGGATCAGTCCCTGGGAGGAGGGGTAGCGGCCATAGACCTGCTTCCAGAAGGTTACGTTTTTGGCCAGCCAGGGATAGGCAGGGAAGGGGTCATTACCCGCCCTGGCCCAGGACGGGTAACCGAAACCCGCGCCGACAAGCAGGGCCAGGACGATTATCGTCCAGCCCCGGCCAAAACGACTAGTCATCGGCGCAGGTTATTTGGTTCGCACCTGCCTTACGGGCCGTTTCCAGTGCCGCCTCGGCCATCACCACCAGGTTCTCGACCGCCATCGCCCCGGAGGGCATGACTGCCGCCAGGCCCTGACTGACGGTTAGGTAGCCCGACGGGTGGCGGAGCTTCAGTTCGCCGATGCTGACGCGGATTAGATTCGCCACCACCAGGGCCCCGGCCAGGGGGGTCTTGGGCAGCAGGATGACGAACTGGCTGTCGCTGTAGCGGGAGAGATGATCGGTGGTGCGGCGCAGGCTTACTTGCAGTACCTGGGCCACCAGTTTCAGGCAGTCGTCGCCCTTGCCCGGGCCTTGGCTATCCACAAAGCCCTGAAAGTCGTCGAGGGCCACGAAGATCAAGGATAGGGGGGCGGAGTCTCGGAACGACCGCCGCCACTCGTTTTCCAGGCAGCCGGTGAAGTAGCGTCGATTGCCGACCTTGGTCAGGTCGTCGGTGACGGTGAGCTTGGCCAGCATGTCGTTGGCCTCGGCCAGGCGTTCGGTTAGTTTTAGCAGCTCGATCTCCCGCCGCTTGCGGCCCTCGATCTCCCGCCTCAGGGCCACCGCCGCCTTAAGCCGGGCCACCAGCTCCAGCTCCCGCACCGGCTTGGCAAGATAGTCGTGGGCCCCGGCCTCGAAGGCGTCGCGCAGGGTCTCGGCCTGATCGACAATGGTGACCATGATGACGGGGGTGTCGGCGTAGGCCGGGTGCCGCTTGATGATCCGGCAGACCTCGATTCCGTCCAGACCGGGCATGACGATGTCAAGCAAGATGCAGTCCACCTCGGGCCGAGCCTCGGCGGGCGGGTCGATGCCCAGATAGCGCAGGGCGGCGGCCCCGCAATCCGCGCACGCGGTCTGGGTATAGCCCGCCCGGCCCAGCGTCGCCTGCAACAACCGGATCACCGGCGGCGAATCGTCAACAATCAGTATGCTCATGGCGTCCCTTTTAGATTCTGACCCTTGCTTTAATCCGGGCATCCCTAGCAGCGCCGGTCAGCAAGGGTACCAAGTTATCCGCCATGACGCAACCGGCAAGGCGGCGATTTTAGCTCGCGCTTTTCCCCCAGCCATGAGATATTGTCACTCGTCCCTCTGTCCCCGTCTCTTTGTTTACTACCTATGCCTTACACCCCAATCATCGGCACCCTGGGATTTGTAATGAGCCCTGACCAGCAGCGCACCCTGATGGTGCATCGCACGGCCCGGCCCGACGACGCCCATTTCGGCAAGTACAACGGCTTGGGTGGTAAATTGCGGCCCGGCGAGGAGGTGGCCAGCGGTATGCGGCGGGAAATTCTGGAGGAGGCGGGGATCGTCTGCCTGGAACTCGTGCTGCGCGGCACCGTCAACTGGCCGGGGTTCGGGCCCCAGGGCGAGGACTGGCTGGGATTTATCTTCCGCATCGACCGCTTCTCCGGCGTCCCCCGTCTGACGAACGAAGAGGGCGACCTGAGCTGGCAGCCGGTGAGCGGACTCGCCGGACTGCCGATGTGGGAGGGCGACCGTCACTTCCTGCCCCTGGTCTTTGACCATGACCCCCGGATCTTCCACGGGGTGATGCCCTATCGGGACGGATGCCCACAGGGCTGGAGCTTCTCGCGGGATTGAGGCGCTGCCGCCAATCAAAAAGGCCCGGCGGACGATAATGCTCGTCAGCCGGGCCTTTTTGATTTTTCCTCCCCAACTGGGAGGCTTAAGGCCTTATCAGCCGCAGTCCATGGCGTTGTTCGGGTCGTAGGAGTCACCCGAGTTCATGTACAGAAAATCGTTGATCCGGCGCAACTGCTCGTCGCTCAAGGAGGCCCAGGAGCCGTTCTTGGCGCAGGCCGGGTAACGTTCAGCGAAGACCCGGTTCCAGGCCTTGGAGATCAGGGATTCGGAGTACAGGAAGTGAGCGCCCACCTTGTTGCCCCTAAAATGGCAACTCTTGCAGACGCTACGGAAGAGATGCTGCCCCTCCTCGATCCCGCCCAGGGTGAAGACCCGGCAGGTGTTGGTGGTGGGATCAAGCCGCTTGGTGGGCCGGGCCTGAACTACCGCCACCATGCCTACCAGCGCCAGCAATAAGCCGCCTGTCATCAAGATCGTTCGCCCGCGCATCGCTTATCCTCCGTTTTTTGACATAAAGTTCACAGTCAAACCTGGCCGTCAATGCCTACACCGTGGTAGGCATTTAACAATATGCTTATTTTCTGAACGGCTGTCAAGCAAATTTGCGGGCCGAACCTTGACCCGCTATTTCCCCCGTTTTTTCCAGTCGGAGAGAAAGCTTTCGATGCCCCGGTCGGTGAGCGGGTGCTGGGCCAGTTGCAGGATGACCTTGAAGGGGATGGTGGCGATGTCGGCGCCGATGAGGGCCGCGTCCAGGACGTGGGTGGGATTGCGCACCGAGGCGACGATCACCTCGGTCTGATAGCCGTAGTTGCCGTAGATGTCCATGATGTCGCGGATCAGGTCCATGCCGGTAAGCGAGATGTCGTCTAAGCGCCCGACAAAGGGACTGGCGTAGGTGGCCCCGGCCTTGGCGGCCAGGAGGGCCTGGGTGGCGGAGAAGACCAGGGTGACGTTGATCTTGATCCCCTCGGCGGCGAAGATGCGGGTAGCCTTCAAGCCCTCCGTGGTCATGGGCACCTTGATGACGATGTTTTTATGGATGGCGGCGAGCTTGCGGCCCTCCTCCACCATGCCCTTGGCCTCCAGGCTGATGACCTCGGCGCTGATCGGGCCGTCCACCAGCCCGGCGATTTCGGTGATTATAGCCTCAAACGGACGTTTTTCCTTGGCAATCAGGGAGGGGTTGGTGGTGACGCCGTCCACCATGCCCAGGGCCACCGCCTCCTTGATTTCGGCGATATTGGCGGTATCGATAAAGAATTTCATGCGTTTTCACTCCTGGTTTGATGTTGAAATTTGGCCCGGCACTCGGGGCCGCAAAAGTAGTGGGTCATGCCGTTAACTTGGCAGGATTCCGCCCCTTGGCGGGGGATATAGGTCTGGCAGACCGGGTCTTGCACCAGGACATCGTCCACCTCCCGGCCCGGTGCGGGCGCCGGGCCGGGAGGTGAAGCGGTGGCGGGCCGACGATAGAGCATCCGGTAGAGGAGATAGCCCAGGAGGCCCCAAACCAGTAAGCCGTTCATCAAGGTTGACTCCAGGGAATGAGTTCGACCGCCTGTCCCGCCACCCGTTGCCGCATCTCCAGGCTACTGAGTCCGGTGGCGGGATGAAGATGCTCAGGGGCCAGGTCGCAGAGGGGGGCCAAGACAAAGAGGCGCTTGGCGATTTCGGGGTGGGGAACGACCAGTCCGGGTTCCTTGATGATCTGCTGGTCGTAGTAGAGCAGGTCCAGGTCGATCACCCGGTCGCGGCCCGCAGCCCGGTCGCGGCCCATGCCGGCCTCGATCTTGAGGAGCACGGACAACAGCTCCCTGGGCGGCAGGCTGGTCTCGCCGACCCCCACGGCGTTGGTGAACCAGGCGTCGCTCTCCATGCCTAAAGGCGCCGAGCGATAGGCGGGTGACAGGGCGAGCGGTGTCACCCCGGCCACATCCTTAAGCTGGCGCCAGGCGGAGAGCAGATTTTCTGGACCTGGCCCGAGGTTTGAGCCCAGCCCGATGAAGGCCAGGGCCATTAGAAATCCTGAAGTCCCAGGACATCGAACATGGTGTAGAGGCCGTTTTTCTGCCCCGTCACCCAGGCGGCGGCCAGGGCCGCGCCCTTGGCGAAGTTGTCCCGGCTGTGGGCCCGATGGGTAATCTCAATCCTCTCCCCGGCCCCGGCGAAGTAGATGGTGTGCTCGCCGACGATATCCCCGGCCCGGACGGTCTGGATGCCGATCTCCTGGTCGGTGCGAGCCCCGATCATCCCGTGGCGGGCGAAGACCCCCACCTGGTCCAGCTTGCGGTGCACCGCCTCCGCCACCACCTCGCCCAGCTTCAGGGCCGTGCCGCTGGGGGCGTCCTTCTTCATCCGGTGATGGGCCTCGACGATCTCGATATCGTAGCCGTCGCCCAGCACCGCCGCCACCTTGGCCGCCATCTTGAACAGGACGTTAACCCCCACCGCCATGTTGGGCGACTGCACGCAGGGGAAGTGACGGCTTAGTTCCTTTAATTCCGCCAGGTTGTCCGGGGTGAGGCCAGTGGTGCCGATGACCATCGCCTGGCCGCGCTCGGCCACCAGCCGGGCCAGTTTCATGGTCGCCTCATGAAAGGTAAAATCAATGATCACCTCAGCCCGGTCGAGGACCTCCGTCGCCTGGTCGCTGATGGCCACCCCCAGGGGGCCAATGCCGGCCACCACCCCCAGGTCTTGCCCCAGGCAGGGGTTACCCGGCGCCTCAAGCCCGCCGGCCAGTTGCAGGCCCCGGTGCTCGTTGACCATGACCGCGATCCGTCGGCCCATCCGGCCCGCCGCGCCAGAAATAGCGACTTTTTTCATTGTGTTTTTCCTTGTGGTTTCGCCCCGGCCCGGCGGCGGATTTAGTTTTCCAGGTTGCCTTTGCTTTGGTTGCGGCCTTGCCTCATCCATCCTGCGTCGGTTTTTCGGCTGGGCTCTAGATCAATCCGTAGGCGCTCAAGGCGGCCTTGAGTTTGGCCAGGTTAGCCTCGGTCATCCGGGCGAGCGGCAGCCGGGGGGCACCGGACTTGATCCTGCCCATCAACTCCAGGCTGGTCTTGGCCGGCACCGGGTTGGTCTCAATGAACATGGCCGACATGATCGGGAACAACCGGTGATGCGCCTTCCTGGCCCCCGCGTAATCACCGGCCAGCGCCAGGTTGACCACCGAGGCCATGTCGGCGGGCGCCACGTTGGAGGTGACGGAAATCAGTCCGCAGCCGCCGATGCTGATGGTGGGCAGGGCGGTGAAGTCGTCGCCAGAGAGCACCTGGAAGCCGGGGGGACAGAGGCGGATCACCTCGCTGATCTGGCTCAGGTTGGCGGTGGCCTCCTTGACCCCCACGATGTTGGGGATGGCGGCGCAGCGGGCCACGGTCTCGGGGGTCATGTTGACCCCAGTGCGGCTGGGCACGTTGTAGAGGATGATGGGGATGTCCACCGCCTCGGCCACCGCCTTGAAATGCTGATACAGGCCCTCGGGCGAGGGCCGGTTGTAGTAGGGGGTGATGATCAGCGCCCCGTCCGCCCCGGCCTGCTTGGCGTGCCGGGTCAGGTCGATGGTCTCCTCGGTGCTGTTGGAGCCGGTGCCGGCCAGGACCGGCACTCGTCCGGCCACCGCCTTGATGGTCAACTCCACCACCCGGTGGTGCTCGGCGTGGCTCAAGGTGGCCGACTCGCCGGTGGTGCCGCAGGGCACGATCCCGTTGGTGCCGCCGGCGATCTGGAACTCGATTAGGTCGGTCAAGCCTCGCTCATCGACTTGTCCCTCGATAAATGGTGTGATGATCGCAACATACGCCCCCTTGAACTGTGTCATTTCGCCTCTCCGCCTGTATTGCTGTTTTAAAGTTTAGGCCGGGTGAGCGCCACCCGGTATCACTGATTTTTTGGGAGTCAAATCAGGGCTTCGGCCTGCAACATCCCGTCGTAGATGAATCGGGCCGGGCCCTCTAGGAAGACTTCCTCGTCCTTAAGGTGGACCATCAGTTCCTCGCCGCTGGCAGTTGCCACCCGCACCGGCGAACTGGCCCGGCCCAAGGCGCGGGTAACGATGGCCGCCGCCACCGAGCCGGTGCCGCAGGCCAGGGTCTCACCCTCGACGCCGCGTTCGTAGGTGCGAATCAGGAGCCGGTCCGGGGTGATCTGGACGAAGTTGACGTTGGTGCCCGCCGGCTGGTAGGCCTGGTGATGGCGGATGATTCGGCCCCACTCGGCCACCGGGGCCTGGGCTATCTCGTCCACCAGGCAGACCACGTGCGGCACCCCGGTGTTGACGCTATGGGCCGTGACCGTGGCGCTGCCCAAGTCCAGGGCCCGCCCCAGGCTCAGTCCGGCGGGCGGGGTGAGCCTGATTTTTACCCCCTGGCCCACCATCTGGGCCGCGATCACCCCGGCGATGGTGCGGAAGCGCATGAGGTCCCCGGCGATCCCGGCCCGGTGGGCGAAACGGGCCGCGCAACGGGCGCCGTTGCCGCACATCTCGGCCTGGCTGCCGTCGGCGTTGAAAAACCGCCAACGAAAATCACACTCCTCGTCGTTTTCGATTAGGATCAGCCCGTCCGCCCCGGCGGACAGCTTGTGCCGGCAGACCAGACGGGCGAAGTCCGGCATCTCGTCCTCGGCTAACCGAGGCCGACGGTGGTCGATAACGATAAAGTCGTTGCCCGTGCCGCTCATCTTGGTGAAGGGCAGGGGAAAGGCAAGACGGGGGAAACGATTGCTCATCTCTTGGTCACTCCCAATCCGGGATTCTTTCGCC
>JAJXUT010000061.1 GCA_021782655.1 Deltaproteobacteria bacterium | reverse complement strand
GCATATCTAAATAAACCATACACAACCATAGCCGACAGGTGCCTGCCATGACCAACCAACACTGGCTTTTATGCCGAGCGATGAACTTCGCCGCCGCCCAGGAGCAGGCGCTAGGTTTTTTCACCCGCAGCCTGCTCATCCATTACGACCGCCTGGTGGTGGCCGAAAAAAAGGCCCTAACCGGCAACCATCCACGCTTCTGGCCGCAGCTTGAGGAGAGTATGGCGGCCAACCGTCGGCTCTTGGAGGGGCTGATCGCCGAGCTTAAGGCCGAGGGCTGCCGGGACTTCACCGACCTGATAGCCCTGGGCCAGGGCTATCAGAGCAAGCTTCTCCACCTGGCGGCCCACCTGCTGGACGGCTTCATCGGCATCGACACGGTGTTCTATAATCTGAGGGAGGATTCGCACTGGCTCTCGGACCAGGTCAGGGCCGAGGTCCAGGCCGCGCCCGGAGACCACTGGCTGTTGCTGGTCGAGGCGGGCTTCGTCTCCCCGGAACGGGTGGCGCTGGTGCACCGGATGTCCAAGGCTGACTAGGTGGGGCGCTGGCGGTTGAGCCAATCGATGCGGCTCCACAGCCCTTGCAGGATTCTGACCTCCCGCTGGTTCAACTGCGCCCGGCCCAGGATCCGGCGATAGGCGCGCAGGATATGCTCCGGGTTCTGACGATCCAAGTAATTGATGTCAAGCAGGCACTGCCGCAGATGCTGGAACATGGCCTCCAGTTCCCCCGCCGGGGCCAGGCGCCGGCTGTCGACGGCGGAGGCCGCCCGGCGAGGAACGGAGGCCGCCCGGTACAGCTCGTAGAGACAGATGCCGACCGCCTGGGAGAGGTTTAAGGAGCGCAGCCGCTCGTGGGTGGGGATGGTAATCAGCCTCTGGCAGAGGTCGATCTCGGAGGTGAAAAGCCCGTGATCCTCGCGGCCAAAGACCAAGGCCACCCGGCCATTCTCGCTTAAGGCCAGCACCTCGGCCGCCGCCTGTTCAGGATGCCAGAAGTCCTCCCGGTACTTGCCGAAACGGCGGGTGGTGGCCAGGGAGAAGTGGCAATCCGCCAGTGCCTCGGCCAGGGAGGGGAAAATCTGGGCCACCTCCAGGATGGGGGTGGCCTTGACCGCCATCCGCCGGGCCTCGTCGCAGAGGTGATCGGCCTCAGGCTTGACCAGGCGCAGGTCGGAGACCCCGAAGTTGGCCATCGCCCGGCAGACGGAACCGATGTTCAGTGGCCCCTGGGGCTCCACCAGAACGACAGCGACCTGGGACAAGTCCAGGCGGCAAGGCACGACGACTCAGGCCCTGCCGGTCATTTGCTTATGAAGCCTGGCGTTCTCCTCGGTGGCTTGGCGCAAACGATCGGCCAGCACCTCGCAGAAGAGCCGGTAGATGGTGTAGCCCAGGGCCAGTTCCTTGGCGTCCGGCTTATTACCGATGACCGCGCTGTCCAGCCTCAAGACCAGGGTCTTCCTTAAGGCAGCGACCTTGGTGGCGCCGCCCGCCTCGCCGGCCATGAACCCCATCTCGCCGAACAACTCGCCGGTGCGCCGCAGAATCTTGTCCTCCTCGCCCGGTTTTTCGATCCTCACCTCCCCCGAGAGGAGGAAATAGACGTGGAAGCCGTTTTGACCCTCGATCTTGATCTCCTCGCCCTTGCCGTACTCCAGCAGTTTGCCGGCATCGAGAAAAGACAGAATATCCTCGTTGGAAAAGGTGGTGAACTGATCGACATCACGTAAGATGCGCAGCACCTTTTCGTTATTCCTCAAGTAATTGGTTTCCTGCATTTTTTTCTCCAGCTTGTGGCCTCTCCTTTACTGTTTTTCCTTGAGTCCCGCCACCCGCCGGTGGCCGGGCCAAGGCCGATCTCTCCTGTCTCACTCTAGCAAAAAAAGGCGGGGCTGGGCAAAAAAAGACACCCTCCTCAAAATAAATCCGCCCTGGCCGGCCAGGGTATGGTTGACAAAGGCCACGGGCTGTAATAAAAATCCGTTTCTTATCCCGCAAACACGAGGAAGCAGCGCCCATGCAAGAAAAGATCAACGCCGGACTCCTGGGCTCGATCAAGGCCAAACAAGACTTCGCCGCCGCCTACTCCGGGGAGCTATGCCGGCTGGTCGAGGCCCTGGTCTCCGCCTTCAACAACGGCAACAAGCTCTTGATCTTCGGCAACGGCGGCAGCGCCGCCGATGCCCAGCACCTGGCAGCGGAGTTCGTCAACCGCTTCCTGATCGACCGTCGGCCCCTGCCGGCCATCGCCCTGACCACCGACTCCTCGGTCCTGACCAGCATCGGCAACGATTTCTCCTTCGACGATATCTTCGTCAAGCAGATCAAGGCCTTGGGCCAGGCGGGTGACGTGGCGCTCGGCATCTCGACCAGCGGCAACTCCCCCAACGTGCTCAAGGCCATCGAACAGGCCAAGGGCATGGGCCTGCTCACCGCCGCCCTGACCGGCGGCCACGGCGGCAAACTCCTCCCCCTGGCCGACATCGGCTTGAACGTCCCCAGCTCCTTCACCCCCCACATCCAGGAATCCCACCTCTGGGCCGAGCACCTGCTCTGCCAACTGGTGGACGAGCGGATGTTCGGGGCCGCCCGGCCGTGACCTCCTACCAGCCCCTAAACTTCGACCGCCTCTCCACCTACTCCCTGTTCGAACGGGAGAGCAAGGTGACGGCCGACGACTTCGCCGCCCCGCCCGCCCCCGGCCTGACGGTAAGGGAATGGCTTAAGGGCCTGCCCAACCAGCTCTTGGGCCGCGATTTCCCAGAGCTGATCCAACGCCTGGCTGATTGCCACCGCCACCTACGTCCCATCGTGGTGGGCCTAGGCGCCCATGTGATCAAGGTGGGGCTAACCCCGGTCTTGATCGAACTCATGGAGCGGGGGATCATCAGCGCCCTGGCGCTCAACGGGGCCGGAATCGTGCATGACACCGAGCTCGCCATCGCCGGCCGCACCTCCGAGGATGTCGAGCAGGTGCTGGGCAACGGGGCCTTCGGCGCCGCCCGCGAGACCGGAGAATTCATCAACCAGGCCATCAACCGGGGCCAAGAGCTGGGGCTGGGAATCGGCGCGGCAGTAGGTCAGGCCCTGGTCGAGGGCGGTTTCCCCCATAACGGGCAAAGCCTGCTGGCCACGGCCCACCGGCTCAAGCTGCCGCTCACCGTGCACGTGGCCATCGGCACCGACATCGTCCACCTTCACCCCTCCGCCAACGGGGCGGCCATCGGCGCCGGCAGCCACCTAGATTTCAGGCTCTTCTGCGGGGTGATCGCCAACCTTGAGGGTGGGGCCTACCTCAATCTGGGCTCGGCGGTGCTGCTGCCGGAGGTATTCCTCAAGGCCCTGACCGTGGTCCGCAACCTGGGGCATGAGGTGCGGCACTTCACCACCGCAAACTTCGACTTCATCCGCCACTACCGGCCCCTGACCAACGTGGTCAACCGGCCCACCGCCGGCGGGGGCAAGGGCTACGCCATCACCGGCCATCACGAGCTGATGATCCCGCTCCTGGCCGCCTGTCTCCTCGACGAACTGGCGGCGGGATAACCTATTTCGGAGGCGATCATGCCGCTATACGACTACCTCTGCCGCCAATGCGGCCACGAGTTTGAGCTGTTGGTCATGGGCAACGACCAGCCCTCCTGCCCCCAATGCCACGGCGAGGAGTTAGACAAACGGATGTCCGGCTTCTCGGTGCGCGGCGGCCAGGCCAAAACGAAGGCGGGCGCCGGGGCCCCGGCCTCGAAATGCTCGGGCTGCGGCGGCGGCTCCTGCGCCTCCTGCCACTGACGAGGCCAAGACGGGCCGGGAGGCTATAATTTTCCGCCCGCCAGCTATCCGGTTGTGCACCGCCCCTAAACCTGGTAACTTCGAGAAGGCCGCCAGTTATAACATCCTAAATAAGCCCTGACCACCCAAGGAACAACCCCATGCAAAAGCATATCAAGATCGGCACCAGAAAGAGCCTGCTGGCCCTGGCGCAAAGTAACGGCATCAAGGCCCAAATCGAGGCCCGCTACCCGGACGTGACCGTAGAACTGGTCAAGATCATGACCAAGGGCGACAAGATCCTGGACGTGCCGCTGGCCAAGGTGGGCGGCAAGGGACTGTTCGTCAAGGAACTGGAGGAGGCGATGTTGAACCGCGAGGTCGATATCGCGGTGCACTCCATGAAGGACGTGCCGGCGGAACTGCCGGACGAGCTGCATCTAGCCTTAATCACCAAGCGGGAAGATCCCCGGGACGCCTTTATCTCCAACAAACACAAGGGCTTGTCGGAGCTGCCGCCCGGGGCCAAGGTCGGGACCAGCAGCCTGCGGCGCCGGGCGCAACTGGCTAGGATCAGACCAGACCTGACGATCGAAGACCTGCGGGGCAACCTTGACACCCGCCTGCGCAAGCTGGACGATGGCCAGTACGAGGCCATTATCCTGGCCGCCGCCGGCTTAAACCGCCTGGGGCTTAACCGGGCCACCGCCTACTTCCCCGCCACCGAGATGCTGCCAGCGGTGGGTCAGGGGGCGGTGGGGATCGAGATGCGCAGGGATGCCGCCCAGCTTTTGGCCGGGCTCTCCTTCCTCGACCACTGGCCGACCAAGGTCACCGTCCAGGCGGAGCGGGCCTTTCTCCTGCGGCTTGAGGGCGGCTGCCAGGTGCCCATCGCCGGGTTCTGCACCGTGGCGGGTGAGGAACTGACCCTGACCGGCCTGGTGGCCTCGGTGGACGGCAAGGAGGTAATCACCAAAACCGCCTCCGGCCCCGCCTCCCAGCCGGAAGCACTAGGCAAGCGGCTGGCCGAGGAACTGCTCGCCCTGGGCGGCAAGGCCATCCTGCAGGAGGTTTACGGCCAGGAAATCGCCTAGGAGAGCGGACGGCCAGGCGACGCCCAATTCATCAACCACAACACCGCGCCTTCGCAGGCCGAATCCTCACCCAGGGTTCGGCCTGCTTGATTTTGACCGCGCAGACAAGGAAACGACTAGTGAAGGAAAGAAAAATCGGCAAGGTGTATCTGGTGGGAGCGGGCCCCGGCGATCCGGGGCTGATCACGGTCAAGGGCCAGGCGTTGCTCAAGCGGGCGGAGGTGGTGGTCTACGACTACCTGGCGAGCAAGAAGCTGCTAATGCATGTGCCCGCCGAGGCGGAGCTGATCTACGTCGGCAAGCGGGGAGACGGCGTGCACGCTCAGAGCCAGGAGGCCATCAACCAGATCCTGGTGGAGCAGGCCCAGGCCGGCAAGACGGTGATCCGGCTCAAGGGCGGCGACCCCTTCATCTTCGGGCGGGGCGGGGAGGAGATCGAGGAGCTGGCCCAACACGGCATCGAATTTGAGATCGTCCCCGGGGTGACCGCCGCCAGCGCCGCCGCCACCTACGCCGGCATCCCCATCACCCACCGCCGCCACACCGCCACCGTGGCCTTTGTCACCGGCCATGAAGACCCCACCAAGGAGAACAGCAGCATCCGCTGGGACAAACTGGCCACCGGGGTGGGAACCATCGTCTTCTACATGGGGATCAAGAACCTGCCCAACATCACCGAACGCCTGATCCGCCACGGACGCGCCCCGGAGACGCCGGTGGCGGTGATCCGCTGGGCCTCCACCCCTGCCCACCGCACGGTGACCGGGACGCTTGCCAACATCGTCGAGGTGGTGAGGCAGGCGGACATCAGGCCGCCGGCGGTGATCGTGGTGGGGGAGGTGGTGAGTCTGCGCGACACCATCAACTGGTTCGAGAAGCGGCCCCTGCTGGGAAAGCGGATCATGGTCACCCGCACCCGGGAGCAGGCCAGCGAGCTGGTGACGCTTCTGGAGGAACAGGGGGCGGACTGCGTCGAGTTCTCCACCATCTCGCTTCAGCCGCCGCCAAGCTGGCAGCCGCTGGATAGCGCGGTGGATGCTCTAGCCGGGTTCGACTGGCTGCTCTTCACCAGCATCAACGCCATCCGCTTCTTCTTTAAGCGCCTGGACGAACGACAACTAGACGCCCGGGCCCTGGCCGGGGTGAAAATCGCCGCGGTCGGCGCCGCCACCGCCCAGGAGTTGAGCCATTACGGCCTCAAGGCCAACCTGATCCCGGAGCGGGAGTTCACCGGCGAGGGCCTGGCCCAGGCCCTGATCGCTAAAGGCCACGGCCACGGCCACTTCCTGCTGCCCCGGGCGCTCAAGGCCAACGAGGCCCTGGCCGGGCTGCTGACCCAGGCGGGCGGCCAGGTGACCATCGCCCCGGTCTATCAGAACGTCCGCCCCCAGGGCCGGGAGGAGGCCCTGCGCCAGGAGCTGAAAGCGCCGGCCATCGACCTGGTGACCTTCACCAGCTCCTCCACCTTCACCAACTTCCTGCACATGCTAAACCCCAAGGACGACCAGGAGTTACGGCAACTGCTCACCGGGGTGCGCCTGGCCGCCATCGGGCCGGTGACCGCGAAGACCATCCAGGCCGCAGGCTTGGAGGTGGACGTGCAGCCCGAGTCCGACTACTCGATCCCGGCCCTGGTGGCGGCGATTATCGAGAGTTACACTAGGTAAGATTATTGGTAAAACGGGAGGGATCAGCCGAGCAGCCGCATGCTGATGTCGCAACTGGGGGCGGAATGGGTGAGGGCGCCGATGGAGATCATATCCACCCCGGTTTCGGCCACCTGCCGGACGTTTTCCAGCCGGATGCCGCCCGAGGCCTCGAGCAGGGCCCGGCCCTGGACCATCTCCACCGCCTGGTGCAATGTTAAGCAGTCCATGTTGTCGAGCAGGATGATGTCCACCCCGCAGTCCAGGCACTCCCGCACCTGGGCCAGGGTGTCGGCCTCGACCTCGATGCGGATGGTGTGCGGGATGGCGGCCCGCACCAGAGACACCGCCCGGGACAGCGAACCGGCGGCGGCCAGGTGGTTGTCCTTAATCATCACCCCGTCGCTTAGGCTGAAGCGGTGATTGCGGCCGCCGCCCACCCGCACCGCGTACTTCTCCAAGGCCCGCAGCCCGGGGGTGGTCTTTCGGGTATCGACGATGGCCACCGGCAGAGGCCGCACCTGCTCGACAAAACGACGGGTCAGGGTGGCGACGCCGGAGAGCCTTTGCGCCAGGTTCAAGGCCACCCGCTCCGCCTTGAGCAGATCGAGCACCGGGCCCACCAGGGTGAGCATGGTCTCACCCGCCGCCACCGGTTGGCCATCCTCCGTCGCCGTGAAGCAGATGGCGGGGTTGACCCACGAGAACACCCGCGCCGCCACCTGGGCCAGGCCCGCCGCGATCATCGACTCCTGAGCCACGAACTCGGCGCGGGCCTGCTGGTGCGGCCCGAAGATGGCGGCGCTGGTGAGATCGCCGTTCGGGCCCAGGTCTTCGGCCAGGAAGGCGTCAATGGCCCGCCGTAGGGACAGCTCCTCTAACATGAGGGGTATCCCCCGCCGGCCTATTTCTGGATCTCCCACTGACCGTTGCTGTTCCGGCAGGCGGTGGCCATGGTCTTCTCGGCCCGGCCGTCGATGGTGGTCAGGATCTCCGCCTGGCGGCAGTTGCGGCCCGTGTTATCCTGATAAGCCGGCTGAGGGGTGACCGCGTAGCGGTTGCCGTTGTCGGGATTGACCCAACTGGTGGCCTGGTGGGAGGGGCCGGTCTCGTAGGCCTGGTTCAACTGCTGCTGATCGAACTTGTCCATCTCGTTGCCGACCATGTAGCCCAGCATGGTACCCAACGCCGCCCCGATCAAGGTGCCCTGGGTGTTGTGGCCGATGGCCTGCCCCAAGGCAGCGCCACCCGCCGCGCCGCCCACGGCTCCGAGCTGACCCTTCTCGCCCACGCAGGAGGTCAAAAACAGCGGACAAACCACCAGACCAAGCCACAGATACTTCTTGCTCATCTCCATATCTCCTTATTTTTTCTGCAGGGAGGCGTCCAGCGCCAAAATGTAGGCCCGCAGATTCTTTTTTTCGTGTTTCAATCCCATCTTCTTGCGCAGGTTGTCGCGGTGGAACTCGATGGTGCTCTTGGTGACGTTCATCTGAATCGCCGACTCCTTGTTTGACAGGCCGATGCGGATCAGATCAGCGACCTGGATTTCCTTGGGACTCAAGCCCAGATTCATCTGGGCCAGGTGCTTGGAAAAGTTGGAGGTCACCCGATTCAGGTTGAGCATGATGTTTTCCAGGTAGCCGCGCTCGTTGGGGCTGTCCAGGATGGCGTCGAGCTGCTCCGGGGAGGGCATCACCAGCTCCTTCAAGTTGGGCATGTTGCCGACCCGTTCCTCGCTCTGGGCGTCGCTCAGCTGTTTAATCAAGATCCGCAGCGACATGTTGGCGTGCTTTAAGGCCTCGGACTTCTCCGCCAGCTTGCGGGTGGTACGGTCAAGTTCGGTGATGTCGAAGATGGCACCGATGATGCCGCCCACCCCGCCCTTGGCGTCCTTGAACACCGCCTTGTTGAAGATCAGGATGCTCTGCCCCCCCTCCTTCTCCTTGTTCTCGACCTTCAACTGGTACTCCTGGGGCCGTTGCTTGGCGATGAGCTGCTCGTCCTTTTGCCGCTCCTTCTTGGCCACCGAAGCGGGGAAGATGTCCTCGAACGACTGGCCGGCGATCTTGTTTTTCTTGACCCCGAACCACTGACAGAAGGCGGCGTTGGCGCCGATCACGGTCAGGTCCTGCCCCTTGAAGTAAACGGGGGTGGGGATGGAGTCAATCAGGATCTGCTGGAACTGCAACTGATCCTTGATCTTGGCGGTCTGCTGATCGACTAAACGCTGCAGGTGGTTGCGATGTTCGGCCAACTCCATTTCCAGTTGCTTGGCCTCGATGCAACGCTTGGCCAGGCAACAGATCTCGGTCATACTCAGGGGTTTGCGGAGGAAGTTGGTCACCCCCATCTGGTAGCACTCGTTGATGTCCTTGTCCTCGCCGTGGCCGGTGATCACCACCACCGAATAGGGGGCGTCGTGGGTCAGCTTGATCTCCTTTAGAAAACCGATGCCGTCCATCTCGTGCATCCGCAGGTCGAGGAAGACCAGGATGGGATTTTCCTTGCGCAGGAGTTTGATACCCTCCTTGCCGTTGTCGGCGAACAGCAGGTTGTATCCCTCGTTCTTCAAGGCCTTTTGGATGGAGGCGTGGATGGCCTTTTCATCGTCAACGACCAGAATTTTTGGTATCCCCATGGCAGTCTTCCCCTATTTTGTAAGCGTTAAGATAAAATCCCCTGTCCGACACCAACTCTTATAGCGCAATTTCGGGAAAATGGTAAGCGAAAAAATACCAGTGCCCCTACCTTGAACAGTTTTTTTATTTTCGCCTTTCGACTGGGCGCTAACCGGGCCAATTGCAACAGGAAAATATCCGCCCGCGACTTCCAGACTCATCCAGCCGGACCAACGTCAGCCGCGTCCGGCTGGACCGAGTTACGATTACCGCTACCAGGACAAAGGGTTAAGAGAATGACTTGAACAACGCCGCCAATTCATCTATTCTGGCCCTGGCCTTCCCACTGGAACCCACGCCGTCGCGTCGTGTCCGCGACCCTTTTTAGCTTGCCACCTCGAACCCGGCCCCGCCAAAGCCCAGACAGGATCACGCCATGAACGACTCGAACCCCGCCGCCCGCGCCTCAGACCAAGGGCAGGATTATTTCCGCGACATCGAAAGACTGGTCAAGGAACGAGAGGCTACCCAGCCCGGCCCGACCCGCCTCGCCCTCCAGGCCGAGATCGACCGCCTCTACGGCCTGGTTCGCCAGCAGATGCTCGAGAACCGCGGCCAGCCGCGTCAGGCGATCAGCTTCGGCACCTCCGGCTGGCGCGGGATCCTGGGGGCCGACCTCTTCGCCCGCTCGGTGGCAGTGGTCGCGCAAGCGATCGTCGCCATGTACGACGGGCTCGATGGCGACCCGGATCTCAAGGCGGCTCTAGGGGTATCATCCCCCGCCGAGGCCCGGGCCAGGGGCTGCGTCCTGGGCTTCGACAACCGGTTCGGCAACGAGCTTTTGGCCGGGGTCATCCGGGACATCCTGACCGGCCACGGCTTCAAGGTGCTCGCCGCCGGCGAGTCCACCACCGGCGTCCTGTCGGCGGCGGTGCTGGAGTTGCAAGCCGCCTTTTCCATCAACCTCACCCCCAGCCACAACCCCTTGCCCTACGGCGGATTCAAGTTCAACGCCGCCGACGCCGGCCCCGCCGCCCCGGTGATCACCAACTGGATCACCCGCAAGGCAAATGAGCTGATCGGCCAACCCGACCCGCCCCCGAACCCGCCCCGACCCGACCTCTGCCAGAGCTTCGATGCCCTGGCCACCTGGCAAACGCTGGTCCGCCGAGGCGCCGCGCGGCACCGACTGGACTACGACCTGATCATGCGCCAGTTGGCGGCGCGGGAGGACCTGCTGGTGGTGGTCGATTGCGTGCACGGGGCCAGCCGGGTGCACGTTCAGCGGCTCTTCGCCAACCTGGAAAGCCCGAGGCTGATCTTCCTCCGTCAGGAGGCCGATCCCACCTTCGGCGGCATCGCCCCCGAGCCCTCCACCGCCAACCTGGCCGGCATCAGAAGGGAGCTCTCCCGCCGCCCCGAGCCGCTCTGCCTGGGGGTAATCATGGACCCGGACGCCGACCGCATTCGCTTCGCCGACCGGGAGGGCGAGATCACCATGAACCACTTCGGGGCCATGGCCTACCACTTCCTGCACGAGATCAAGGGCCTACGCGGCCTGGTCGCCAAGACGGTGGCCACCAGCAACTTCGCCAACGCCATCGCCGGCGCCCTGGGCGAGGAGGTCTTCGAGCCTCGGGTGGGATTTAAGGAGTTTAAGCCGGTGATCGACCAGGCCCTGGTCTGTTTCGAGGAGTCGGACGGGATCACGGTGCGGGCCCATACCCCGGAAAAAGACGCCTACATCGGCCTACTCCTGGCCCTGGACATGATCCTCACCTTAAACCAGGGCCTAAGCCAGTATCTCCGGCAACTACAACAGACCTACGGCCTGTACGCCCCTGGCAAGGACGGAGTGGCCGTCGCCCTGCGGGGCGCGGCCCTGACCGCCGCCCTGGCAGGACTTAACCGCTACCGGCAGGGAGACCGGCTGCTGGTGGACGGGGAGGAGAGGCTGATCTCCCGCCTCATCACCATCGACGGCCACAAACTGATCTTGGATGACGGCTCCTGGCTGATGATCCGGCCCTCGGGCACCGAGCCCAAGGTCAGGTTCTATGTGGAGGCGAGAAGCGAGGCGGGCAAGGAGGCCCTGTTCGCCACCGCCCGCAGGCTCCTGGCCGAGCTGGGCCTCCTGTGAGCCCAACGGCGCTGACGACGCCACCTGGCGTGGGCCCCGTCCGAAAGGCAGGGCCTTTTGAAACAAGTCAAAACCAACCTGGAGACAAGAATGACCACGAGCTGTGAGGAGATATTCACCCCCGAGATTCTGGCACAGATGTTGCCCGCCACCAGAAGCAACGAGTTCTTCGAGGCCCTGTTCGGCGACCCCGAGGAGGGGGCCTACGACATCCGTCTGGCCTTTGCCAGCCACCCCAGGCCCACCACCTACCTCTTTGAGCTGCGGCTGAGCCAGCGGCCCGGCAAGTGCCTGGTCTGCAACCTGACCCACGGCCTGCCGGAGGTCTTCTCCCGCCACCCGGTCATCAACCTAAAGGGCCTCACCGCCGCCATCGCCGCCCGGCTGGGCCTGGCCCCGGAACGGACATCCGCCCAACTCAAGGCCACCCGGGAGGTCTCCCGCGAACTGCACATCGTGCCGCTGGTGATCGAGGTATTGTAAGCCCTCACCCCGACCGCTCAAGCCCCCGCATCAAGGCCCAGATCCCGCGCCCCTCCTCCGCTCCTAGTGCCCAACCTGGTCTTCTTCCGGATCCTGTCCGGCAGCAACCCTAGGCTCGGACGGCGCGGGGGAGGCGGTCTCCGGCGGCGGGAGCTGCCCCAACCCCGCGCACTCCTGGCACTCCTCGACCGTGAGCAGAAAGCGGCTGACCCCCAGAAAGTAGCTGCGCTGGCCGCTGCCGCCGCAGAACGGACATGGTTTAATCCCTGACTCTGGCACCTTGCCAGCTCCCCTAATCCCGCCCCAGGTCACCCAGAGGGTCTAAGATTCATCCAAGGCCGGTGGCCGCCCGGTGCCGGCGACGGGCGCGAGCAATTCCGCAACCGTCCGCAGAAACCCCTCGGCAAAGCCTTTAACATCGCAGATCGGCGCCTCCTGGAGCCGAGGACGCAACCGGCGGCGCAACTCGGCCAGCCCCGGCAAGTCGGCGGCCAGGGCGGCGGCCAGGTCTAAGTACTCCGCCTGATCCCGGGCCACATAGCGATTCAGCCCGGCGGCGGCGAGGACGCTGGCCCCCAGGCGGGCGGCGTAGCGGTCGCCGGCCAGGGTGATCACCGGCACCCCCATCCACAGGGCGTGGCAGGTGACGGTGTGGCCGTTGTGGGGGAAGGGATCGAGGGCGATGTCGATCTGGTTGTGGAGCTGGAAATACTCCCGCCAGGGCCGGGCGGGGACCAGCCTGATCCGACCGGCCTCCGCCCCCTGCTTGACGAACCGGGCCAGATAGAGCCCGGCGATCTCCGGGTCGCGGAACTGGGAGCCCACCAGGAGCAGCCGCGAGCCGGGGACACGCCTTAAGAGCTCGGCCCACAGGGCGATGACCTCCTCGGTGATCTTGGCCGGGTTGTTCAAGGAGGCGAAGGTGAGCCGCCCCTCCTGCAGGGCGGGCAGGGGGCCAACCTCGGCGGCCTCGGCGGGAGGGGCGTAGCAGAAGAACGGCCCCGGCAGGCGGATGAGTTTCTCGCTGTAGTGGCGTTCGCTGCCCGGCGGATCGGCCACCGCGTCGGTCAGGCGATAGTCGATCACCGGCAGGCCGGTGGTGTTGACGTAGCCCAGCCAGCTCGCCTGCACCGGGGCGGGCTTTAGGGCCATGATGTCCAGGCGGTTGTTGGCCGAATGTCCGGCCAGATCGATCAGCAGGTCGGGCCGGTCCTCGCGCACCAACCGCGCTCCCGCCTTGGCATCCAGGCCCAGGGTGGAAAACCAGCCCCCCGCCACAGCACGCAGCCGGCGGCTAATCTCGTCCTGCTCCCCCTCCGCCAGCTCAGCGTAGCAGCGCAGGCTGACCTCGGGATGGGAGGAGAGGGCCTCGAACAGGGGCAGGAGAAAGGTGCCCACCGGGTGTTTCCGGAAGTCGGGGGAGAGAAACCCGATCCGCAGACCATCGCCAGCCGCCCTGGGCCGAGCCGCGAGCGGCGGGGTTGACGGTTGATGCCGCCGCCACCAGTCCTGGGCCGCTGCCAGAAGCTCAGCCGGCGAGTAGTCCGGATCGTAGTTCAGGGAGAAGAGCAGGTCGCTGTGGGCCTTGGCGTCCTCCGGGTGGCGGGCCAGGTAGCCGCGCATCGCGGCCACGTCCTCCTTGAGCATCCCATGCGCCTTGTAGGTCCAGCTCAGGTTGACATGGGCCTCCACCAGGTCGGGGTCATGGCGCAGCGCCTCTTGGTAGCGGCGCAGGGCCTGGTGGATTAGTCCCTGCTTGACCAGGGTGTTGCCCAGGTTGTTGATGGCCACCGCGTAGTCGGGCCGGCTGGCGATGGCCCGCTCGTAGGCCGATGCCGCCTCCGCCAGCCGGCCCTGGGCCTGCATCAGGTTGCCCAGCTCACAGTGGGCGGCGCTGTTTTCCGGCTCCAGACGGATGATCTCGAAGAGCTCGGCCACCGCCTCGTCCGTTCGTCCCTGAGCACTTCTGATCCGGGCCAAAAGTTGCCGGGCCGGGACAAAGACGGGCCGGACGCTCAGGAGCCGGATCAATGTCTGGGCCGCCTGGTCGCGGTCGTCCAAATCCAGGAGGGTCAGGGCCAGGTTGAATTGCGCCTCCAGCTGACCGGGGCTTAAGGCCAGGGCCTTACGGAAGGCGAGCAGCGCCGGGCCGGGTTCGCCCAGCCCCCGGTGGGCGGAGCCGAGATTGCAGAGGTAGTCGGCCCGGTCAGGCGAAAGGCCGATGGCGGTGGTTAGGAGACGGACGGCCTCCTGGAATTCACCCTGTTGCTGACGGATGGTGGCGAGCAGGTTCAAGGCCTCTGCCTGCCGGGGATTTACCGCCAGGGCCTGTCCGCAGATAGCCTCCGCCGCCGTCAACCGGCCCTGCCTGAGCAGGGATAAGGCCGCGCCGGGATCAAACTCCGGGGGTCTGGGCCTGGTGGCGCGGCTTACGAGGCGTTTTATCTTCCGGGACATGGAGGGGATTCAGGGGCCATGCTGCCGCTTGTCGAGCAGGATGTCGATCTTGTCCAGCCGCAGGTCATGGGCGATGCCGTGGCACTTGCCGCAGTCAGGCTTGGGCCCGATAATGGACTCGGAATGAGGGGTGGGGTGGCATTTCTGGCAGACCGGGATGGTCTTGTGCTTGGTGGCGTGACACTGGGCGCAGCGGACATTGCGGTGCTTGGCGTGGCTATTGGCCAGGAGGGCGTACTCCTTGGCGTGGCAGGGGGCGCAGTACTCGGAGGGGGTGGAAGGCGGAAAACTTACTACCAGCGGCATGTGAGGCCGGTGGCAGAGCTGGCAGGTCTTGTTTTCCATCCCCTCCAGGTGCGGCTTGTGACAGTTGAAGCAGGGGGGACGGTAACCGTGCTTGATATGGCAGGCGGTGCAGGCCAGGGTGGAATGGATGGAGCGGTTGGCCTGAAGCTGCTCCAACTGCCCGTGATGGCAGGTGGTGCAGGCGTGGGTGATGTCGTGGGTCAGGGTGATCTTGAGCGGGGTGTGCGGGTTGGTGTGACAGCGCAGGCAGTTGTGGAGCTTGAAGTGGGGGGCGCCCCCCTGGTGGCAGCGGCTGCACAGGGGAATGACGTCCGTGTCCCTGGGGGGATGGCCGACATGGCAGACCTGACAGGTCAGCTTATCGCGGTGGGCCACCCCGTCTTTCTTGTAGGCCGCGACGATGGCGGGGTGGCACTTGACGCAATCGTTCAGAGTCAGGGTGGCTGTGGTTTTGGGAGGCGAAGCCGGGGGGGCCGGAAGGTCGGCGGCCCGCCCCCCTCCCGCCAGCGAGAGCAGCAGCCCCGCCAGGATGCCGACATATTTGGTTGCAAATCTCGCCTTGCCTATTATTATCGGCGGAAGGTGACAGCGGCGATCGGATAGTGCCATTTTTAGGTGTGGTTTCTTTATGATATTGCCATGAAAAGAGTCGGCTGGAGATTGACAGAAAAGGGGGGCCTTGTCAAGGGCTCTGGCGGGTTGTTTGCCCCCTGCGGCAGCAGGATGGCCTTAGCCGGCTTGACCCTGCTGTTCGCCCTTTCCTCCTGCGTGAGCTCCAGCCTCACCGCCATCCCTAAGCCCGACACCTCGCCGGTGCCCATGACCGGCAAATGCCTGCAAGGCAACTGTCAGGAGGGCGAGGGCACCTTTAAACTCGACGTGGGCGGCAAGTACGTAGGCAAGTTCTCGCAGGGCAAATTCAACGAGCAAGGCACCATCACCCTCACCGACGGCGACAGCTTCGCCGGCCTCTTCAACTACGGCCGCTACCAGGGCGGCGGCCCGGTGGTGGTGGGGGGCAAGAAGGGGAACTGCCTAAAAGACAGCGATTGCCTAAACGGGGCCGGCATGATCACCTTCGAGGATAAGACGGTGTACGACGGCAAGTTCCGGCTCGGCAAGCTGGAGGGCTACGCGGTGGTCACCACCCCGGACGGCAAGACCTACAAGGGCACCTACGTCAAGGGCAAGCTGGAAGGACCCGGCACCATCACCACCAGCAACGACGTCAGCCTGATGGGCAGCTTCAAGAACGGCCAGCTCAACGGCAAGGTGATGATCATCTACCCCTTCGGCACCCGGTTCACCGGCACCTTCAAGGACGGCGAGTACGATAGCGACGGGGTAATGACCTTCCCCAACGGCATCACCGGCAAGTGCAAGGAGGGCAACTGCATCGACGGCACCGGCACCCTGGTCTTGAGCGACGGCT
>JAJXUT010000002.1 GCA_021782655.1 Deltaproteobacteria bacterium | reverse complement strand
GCCAAGGCCTGGATCGACTATTTAAACAGCCCCGGCCCCGAGGCCCAGGCGACGCTTACGCCCCGGGAGGAGAATGCCCGGCGTTTCAACCGGGACGCCAACCGGGCGGCGCTGGCGGCCCTGCTATCCAGCGATCGACATGACAACTGAATCCGCCCCGGAACTGCCCCCGGCCATCGGGGTGGTGCTGGTCAACTACCGCTCGGGGGAAAAGCTTGGCCGCTGTCTGGCGAGCCTTAAGGAGCACGGCCCGGCGGGCTTGCGTTATATCGTGGTCGATAACAGCCCGGAGGACGAGAGCCGCCTGATCCTGGCCGCCCACCCGGAGGTCAAGGCGCTGGTGCCGGGGGCCAACCTGGGGTTTGCCGGCGGCTGCAATCTGGGTATGGCCCTGGCCCTCGACCAGGGGGTGGACTTCATCCTGCTCCTAAACCCCGACACCATCGTCGAGCACGACTTCATCACCCCCCTGGTCGCCGAACTCAAGCGGGATCAGGGCCGGGCCGCCGCCGGGCCCAAGATCCTCCGTCCCGGCCCTGGGGAGGAGGTCTGGTACGGTGGCTGCCGGATGAACTGGTGGCTAGGCGGGCCGAGCCAGGTGCGCGACGCCCGTCACGACGGCCTGGCCGTTGCCGTGCCCAGCCTCAGCGGCTGCGCCATGCTGCTCAACGCCCAGGCGGTGCGGCGGGTGGGGATGATGGATGAGCGCTACTTCCTTTACTACGAGGACAGCGATTACTGCCAGCGGCTGCTCCGGGCGGGTTTCACCCTGGCCTACCTGCCATCCGCCCGGCTGCGGCACGAGGTCTCCTCCACGGTGGGCTTTCAGAGCCGGGACTACGTCTATTTCTTCTCCCGCAACCGGGTCTGGTTCATGCGGCGCTGGGCCAGGCGGCATCATTATCTGGCCTTCATGCTCTACAACACCTTGGTCAAGCTGCCCGGCGCGGTCTTGATCTTCGGCCTGCTCCGCCGCCGTCCCGATCTCATGCTGGCGTATTTTAGTGGATTTTTTGCGGGGATTGCCAGCTATCCCCCGGCCCTTACCTCCACCCCCTCCCGCAGCACCAGGTAGTGGCCCATATGGGCGCCGTCGTAGTCGCTGACGATGTTGATCAGGTAGGCGTCGTGCACCCAGTGGTGTTGCTCGATGGTCTCCAGGCTATCCCCTTCGGCGATGGCGGGTGAAATCGAGTAGGGGCTGGCCTTGAGTAGCGGGAAGTCGAACTCGAACTCGATCAGCCGCCGCTCGCCCTGGCTTAGGGGGGGGATGGGTGTTTGCAGGCTGTGGCTGTTCATGCCCAGGACGTGGATGCCCTTGGTGTCGCCGAGCACGAACCCGGCCACCGGATGGGCGATATCCTGGTCGGCCCTGACCGCCAGGGCCAGGATCACCCGCTCCCCGCCCTCGAAGGTGTCGAGGGGCCTTCCGTCCGCCTTGCCATAGAAGGCGACCCGCTCGATCACCGCCCCCCGCCGTCCGAACGAGGCGCAGCCCTCCACCTCCACCCAGCGCTCCCGGCCCGTCCCCGCCGGCCCGGCCGGCAAGGCGCCCGCCGCCTCGGGCCCCACCGCCGACACCTCCCCGAAGGACATGAACGAGATGTAGTCCTTGCAGACCTGGGCCGGGTTGCCGTCCATGCAGATCCGACCGTCCTTGAGCCAGATGGCCCGGGTACAGAACTCGATGATGGAGCCGGTGTCGTGGGAGACGAAGAGGATGGTCTTGCCCTGCTCCCTAAACCGCCTGATCCGGCGCAGGCATTTCTGCCGGAAGCGGAAATCGCCCACCGACAGGGCCTCGTCCACGATCAGGATGTCGGGATCGACGTTGATGGCCACCGAGAAGGCGAGCCGGACGAACATCCCGGAGGAGTAGGTCTTCACCGGCTGATGAATGAACTCCCCGATCTCCGCGAACTCCAATATCTCCTCGATACTGCCGTCGGTGGCGGAGGTGGAGTTGCCGAGCAGCGAGCTTTTGAAATAGACGTTCTCCAGGCCCGATAGCTCGGGATTGAACCCCGCCCCCAGCTCCAACAGGGCCGAGACCCGGCCCCGCACCTCGACCTGGCCGGCGGTGGGGGTCAGCACCCCGGTGATGATCTGCAACAGGGTCGATTTGCCGGCCCCGTTCCGGCCCACCAAACCCAGGATCTCGCCGGGATAGACCGCGAGGGAGAGGTCGCGCAGGGCGTGAAACTGATGGTGGTACTGCTTCTTGAAGGGGTGAAAGGTCTCCTTGAGCCGGTCGATGGGGGCGTCGTAGAGCTTGTAGGTCTTGGTAAGCGAACGGACGACAATGGCCGGCGGATTTTCTAGCATCTCGATCACCTGCGGCTACCAGTCAAGCCGCTTGCAGATAAATTCCGGAAGACAACGGACGACCTGCGCCACCCACCACCAGAGGGCGGAGACATAGACGATGTCCGCTCCCCGCCGCTGGGCCGCGACGATCAGTGCCGCCGCCCGCCCGGCGGACAGGGTCAGGGGCCAGCCCGGCAGGCGCAGGCCCCTGGTCATCTTGGTGCGCACGTACCCCAACTGCACGGTCAGCACCTGCACCCGGCAAGGATGCAGCCGGCCGCGCAACCCCGAAAGATAGGCCGAAAACCCGGCCTTGGCGGCGCCGTACAGGTAATTGCGCCTCCGGCCCCGCTCGCCGGCCACCGAGCTTACCCCCACGATGAACCCGGCCCGGCGGCGGCTCAGTTCCTGGGCCGCCAGCTCCAGAAAGAGTGCCGGGCCGGTCAGGTTGGTGTCGATTATCCGCCGCGCCTCGGCGGCGTCGGTCTCGGCCTGCGGTTGGCGGCCCAGGTAGCCCACCGTGCTCACCACCCCCAGGGGCTGGGGGTCGAGCCGCTGGTAGATCCCGGCCAGGGAGTCGAAGGCCAGGACATCGCATTCGGCCACCCGCGCCTCAATCCCAAACTCTTGGCGCAGGGCCGCCGCAACCGAGACCAGCTCCCCGCTCCCCCGGGCCAGGAGATGGAGGCCGAAGCCTAGCCGGGCGTATATTCTGGCCAGCTCCAGGCCGAGGTCTGACTTGGCCCCCAGGATCAAGACGTATTCCATCCCCGTCGCCCTGGTCATAGAGACAGGAGCAGGAGACCCACGATCGCGGCCCCCACCAGGTAGCTCGCCCGGTCGCGGAGGGTGAAGACCACCGGGTCCTCGTCCAGGATCCCCCGCCGGGCCAAGAGCCACAGCCGGCTGATCCAGTAGATCAACAGCGGGCAGATCAGCCACATGAAACGGATATGCCCGTAGAGCCGCGCCACCTCCGGGCTGTGCATGTAAAGGGCCAGCACCAGCACCGACAGGTAGCCGCTCGCCCCCCCGAAGATCGCCAACTGCTCCAGGTCGTCGGTGCTGTAGCCCCGGCCCGCCGCCCTCCCTGGCCCTGACTCCAGTTGCAGGCGGCGCAGCTCCGAGTAGCGCTTGGCGAGCGCCAGGCTCAAAAAGATGAAGATGGAAAAGCCCATCAGCCAGGGGGTGGTTTTGATGCCGATGGCCGCCGAGCCGGCCACGATCCGGGCGGTGTAGAGCAGGGAGAGGGTCACCACGTCGAGCAGCACCAGCCGCTTGATCCACAGGGAGTAGCCGAGGGTGGCGACCAGATATCCCGACACCAGCAGGGCCAACTCTTGATTTACCGAAAGGGCGACGGCCAGCCCCCCGGCCAGCAGAATCCCGGCGGCCAACGCCGCCTGCCGGAGGGAGACCAGGCCGGCGGCCAGGGGGCGGTGACGTTTTACCGGATGCTGGCGGTCGGCCTCCAGGTCGCAGAGGTCGTTGGCGATATAGGCGGCGGAGGCGCAGAGGCAGAAGGCGGCAAAGGCCCGGAAGACGGCGAAAAGCAGGAGGGGGTCGCCCAGCAGATGGGCCAGGGCCAGGGAGACGAAGAGCAGGAGGTTCTTGGCCCACTGGTGGGGACGCAACAGCCGAATCAGGGCCGCCAGCCTTGGCCGGGGCCAGGAGAAGACCCGTTGGGGCCGCAGGCCGGCAGCGGCCAGCCGCCCCAGGAGCGCCGGGCCCCGGGTGGCGACCAGCACCTGGCCTGCCGCCCGCCAGATGGGCAGATCGACCCCGGAGTTGCCGAGATAGGCGAACTTCCGGCCCTGGGCGTGGTTTATAATGGCCGTAAGCTTCTTTTCCCCTGCCAGGTTGGTCTGGCCGTCGCTGGCCAGTACCGCGTCAAAGAGGCCGGTGTGGGCCGCGACCCGCCGAGCCACGGTCTCGTCCGCCGCCGTGGCCAGGACAATCTCCCGGCCTTTAGCCTTCTCCTCCCGGAGAAAGGCCAGGATCTCGGGGTGGTACTTGAGCTGGGCCGGATCGGGGGAGTAGAGCCCGGCCAGCCGTCGCTTGCCATGCGCCCGGCCCCGCAGGAACCACCAGGGCAGCATGAGGAGCAGGTGCGGCTGGCTGGTCAGCAGCCCGGCCAGCGACTCGTCCAGGGTATCGTTGGCCACCAGGCTGCCGTCCAGATCGACGAAGAGCGGCGGCTCACGGCGTTTACGGTCGTCCTCGTTCATCAGAGCGTCTGCCGCAACAGGCGGCGGCCAAAGCGCAGGTAGCTGGCCAGCAGCCTGGGGTTGGCCAGCGCCTCCCCCAGCCGCCGGGCCAGGTACGAGGGCCGGGTGTGGTAACGCAGGAGCAGCCTCTTCCTGAAGGCGATCAGCTCCTCGAAGCTCAAGTGCCGGGTGCCGATCGCCGGGGGATTGAAGTAGTCCCGGCCCAGGACGCTCTCCTTGATCAGACCTTCCTCCTGGGCCAGCCGGTAGAGCGGGGTGCCGTAGTAGGGAATGGCCAGGTGCAGCTCCATGAAGTCGGCGTCGATGGCGAAGATCATCTCCCGCGTCTCCTTGAGGTGTTCCCGTGACTCCCAGGGGAAGCCCACCAGGTAGAAGCCGAAGGTCTTGAGCCCGGCCTGGCGGGCGTAGCGGGCCGCGGCCAGGTTGTCCTCCAAGGTGGCGCCCTTCTTGATCCGTTGCAGGGTCTCGGGACTGCCGGACTCAAATCCGAAGGCCACCAGCCAGCAGCCGGCCCGCCGCATCATGGTCAGCACCTCCAGGTCCAGGGGCCGGGTACGGGAGTTGGCCACCCAACGGATCTTGCCTGCGAGCTCGGAGCGGCAAATTGCCTCGCACAGCTCGGCCACCCAGGCCTTGCGGAAGGTGAAGGTGTCGGAACGGAAGAAGAAGTTGCAGATCCGGTGCTGGTGGTAGCACTCGCTGAGCTCGGCCAGGATGTTCTCCGGCGAGCGCAGCCGCACCTTGACCCCGGAGATGATCGGGGTCAGGCAATAGATGCAGGCTGCGGCGCAGCCCCGGGAGGTGACGATGGTGGCCTGGGGCTCGCCGGTGTCGGGCCGGACGTAGAGGTCGTTGCGCATCAGGGCGCGATCCGGGAAGACGAGTCCGTCCAAGTCGCTCTCGAAGCAGGCGAAACTGGTCTTTCGCCACCCCCCGTCCCGCTGGTAGAGGATGCCGTTGATCGCCGCCAGCTCGCCCTCGCCGTAATGGGCGGCGACCAGGGCCGCGACGATGAAGTCGCTCTCCCCGCCGATCAAGTAATCCACCGCCGTCAGGTCGAGCTGGGCGAGCAGCCCCGGCTCGGGGTCGAAGAACAGGGCGCCCTTCAAGATCACCACCAGCTCGGGCCGGCGGGCCTTGAGCCGGGCCGCCAGGGCCAGGTCGCCGAAGATGGTGGCGTTGGTGATGCTGATCATCAAGACCTGGGGGGCGAAGCGGTCGAACTCGGCAAGCAGGCTGGACTCGGGCAGGCCCTCGCCCTGGAAGTCTCGCAGACAGACGGCGAAGCCCTCGCGCTTCAAGGCGGCGGCGGCGTAGCCCAGGTCGTTGCAGGCCCTAAGGCTGGTGGCGGTCGAGTCCTCGACGTTGCCCTGGGAGCGATCCTCCCCTCGCTGGTAGCGCTTGCCCGGCGGATAGATGAGCATCACCCGGCGCATCGGTCAGCGTCCTCCTTCGGCGGGCGGCAGGGAAAGCGTCCAGGGCACGGGCCAGATCTTGAGCCGATGGCTGCTGTCCTGCCGCCAGAGGGAGATCTCGTCCGACCAGTGCGGCCAGGCGGGGTCAAAGACCCTGGCCTGGGTGTTGAAGTCGCCAAACTCCCGCCCGCCCCAGAATAACGCCAGGGCCAGGAGCGCCACCCGGACGAGGTTCGGGGCGGTAAGGAACTTAGCTCCGGCGGTCTCGGCGCCGCAGATGATGAGCAGCCAGACGAGGACGTTGGGCACGTAGTAGTAGCGCTGGGCGGCGTAGGGGCTGATCAGGGCCGCCGGGCTCTCGGACAGGGCGCGGACGGTGGCGGGCACGGCCAGCAGCAGGAAGGAGAGCGGCAAGAGGTAACGGGCCGGGCCGGGAACTCCCAGGGCCAGCCCAAAAAGGAAGGCCGAGACTGAGAGCAGTCCGCCGTAGCCCGCCGCCTGGTAGGCCCAGCCGCCCTGGACGGCGAGTCGGTGCAGGTTCTGGGCCAGCGGCGCGCTGAAAGTGGTGCCCAGAAAGTTTAGCAAGAGCGACTTGACCGTCAGAATTAGCCCCAGGGCGGGCAGGGGAGCCCAGACGGCCCGTCCGGGCAGGTTGATCCCCGCCGCCCGGATAAGTCCGGCGTCGAGGCTGGCCGAGTGGCTAAAGGCCATCACCCCGGCCTGGATGCACCCACACAGGCCGAGCAGCCCGGCCCAAACGGCAAGTTCACCCTCCTTCTCTCGCACCGCCCGCAGCCAGTAAAGGGGAAAGAGGAGACAGGAGGGTGGCCCGGTCAGGCCGGAGAGCGCCAGCATGGCCCGGAGCAGGCCCCGTGCCCAGGGTGAGGGGGGAGGCGGCTCAAGGAGGAGCAGGGCGGTGAACAGGCAGAGGTAAAACTGGCTGTTGACGGTATTCAGCCACCCTTCGTAGCTGAGCGGGGCCAGGAGGACGGCGGCGAGGGCCAGGGCCTTGCGGCCCGTTTCCGGCCAATACCGGCTCCGGCCAAAGACGATCAGCATGACCGGCGCCGTCTGGGCCAGGAGAGCCATCATGGTGGTGGTCAGGGGGGCGCGAGTGAGTGGTGCAAGTCTTGCCGCGACCAGGGAGGCCAAGTTGGGGTAGAGCGAGTAGTAGCCCAGATGGGGTTGCCGCAGGGTGTCCCAGACCCCGTGCGCACGGGCGTAGGAGAAAAAGACCGTGCCCTCCTCGGCCCAAAAACGGGGCGAGGTGAAATAACCCGGTTCCCGGAAGGCCAGGGCCAGCGCGGTCAGGAGCAACAGGCCCCCGGTCCCGGCAAGCGAGCTGAGGGGGCGGGTTTCCTGGTTCGCTTTCACGGCGGCGCGGTTTTTTGGGGTGAGAAATTAGGGCGGCGGATCTTCCTGCTCGATCCGACTCCGCTCGGAGACAAACAAAAAAAGGGGCTACGGAAACACCGTAACCCCTCGCCATTACTGGTCGGGATGAGAGGATTCGAACCTCCGGCCCCTTACTCCCGAAGCAAGTGCTCTACCAGACTGAGCCACATCCCGACGCCAGACTTTGTCCACCACGCTACCTCTTCGCAACTATGGTTGCCAAGGTCACGACAAAATACCCTCTCTCTCCAAAAGGTCAAGAAAAACTTTCGCCAAACCCAGCCCCCGCAGGCGCTCCCTCACCCGGATGAAGTCGCCTCGGTCCGCCATCAGCCCGAGGCCACCGGCGGCCAACTCCAGGCGGCAGCCGTCTTCGGTCAGTCGAGCCCGGGAGCCCTGGTAGCCTAGCTCCGTCAGCACCGCCTCGGCGCGCTCCACCAGTTCCAGGGCCTGGCGGGTCACCGGCCGGCCAGCGGGGATCCGGGTGGCCAGGCAGGAGGCGGCGGGCCTATCCCAGGTCGAAAGGCCGAGGGCCTGGCTTATTGACCTGATCTCCGCCTTGCCCAGTTTGGCCGCCGCTAGCGGGCTTATCACCCCAAGCTCGGCCACCGCCCGCAGGCCTGGCCGGTCACGGCTCAGATCGTCCAGGTTGGTGCCCTCGGCCAGGGCGGTAAAGCCTAGCTCCCCGGCCAGGGCGAGAAACCGGGTCAGGATCAGCCGCTTGCAGTGGTAGCAGCGATCGGGTGGGTTGACGACGAACTCCGGCGCCGCCAGGGGATCGAAATCCACCACCAGCAGCCGGGCCCCGATGGCCTGAGCGGTGGCTATGGCCTCCTGGCGGGTGCCGTCCGGCAGCAGGGGGGAATCGGCGAACAGCAGGAGCGCCCCTTTGCCCAGCTGGTCATGGCATACCTTGGCCAGCAGGGAGCTGTCCACCCCGCCCGAGAAGGCGATGGCCAGCCGGCCCTGGGCCTTGATTTTCTCCCTCAGTAACTGGTATTTTGTCTGGGTTAGGGCCTCTGGCTCCATGGCCGGAAGTGTCGGCCATAGGATTCCTAATGTCAAGACAAATAAAATCTGCTAAATGGTTGATGGCGTCGTCACCTATCCGTCTCACCCACCAGCAACGAGGAAGCAGCCATGCGGGGAATCATCCTGGCCGGGGGCTCCGGCACCCGGCTCTACCCGCTGACCAAGTCGGTCAGCAAGCAGTTGATGCCGGTGTACGACAAGCCGATGATCTACTACCCCCTGGCGGTGCAGATGCTGGCCGGGATCCGGGAGATCCTGGTCATCACCACCCCCGAGGATCAGAGCCAGTTCAGGCGCCTGCTTGGCGACGGCGGCCAGTGGGGTCTTAACCTGCGCTATGCGGTGCAACCAGAGCCCGGCGGTCTGGCCCAGGCCTTTCTGATCGGCGAGGAGTTCATCGACAACCGCCCGGTCTGCCTGATCCTGGGCGACAATATCTTTTATGGCCACGGCCTCTCCGAGACCTTGCAGGAAAACGCCAAGCTCACCTGCGGGGCCACGGTGTACGGCTATTACGTAAGCGATCCCCGGCGTTACGGGGTGGTGAGCTTCGACGAACAGGGCCGGGCGATCAGCATCGAGGAGAAACCCGAGCGGCCCAAGTCCAACTACGCGGTCACCGGGCTCTACTTCTACGACCGGGACGTGGTCGAAATCGCCAAGAAAATCAAGCCCTCGGCCCGGGGGGAGCTGGAGATAACCGACGTCAACAACGTCTATCTTGAGCGCGGCGACCTGCGGGTGGTGCGCCTGGGCCGGGGCACCGCCTGGCTCGACACCGGCACCCACGCCTCCCTGCTCGACGCCGCCAACTTCATCAAGGTGGTGGAGGATCGCCAGGGCCTGAAACTGGCCTGCCTGGAGGAGATCGCCTACCGGATGGGCTATATCGACCGCGGGCAGTTGGCCCGCCTGGCCGAGCCTCTGGCCAAGAATGGCTACGGCCAGTACCTATTGCGTATCGTCGAGGAGGAGGCTTAGCATATGAAATTTATTCCCACCCGGATCCCGGAGGTCGTCCTGATCGAACCTAGGGTCTTTGGCGACCACCGGGGTTTCTTCCTCGAAACCTGGCAGCGACAGGTGTTTGCCGAGGCTGGCATCGATTTCCCCTTTGTCCAGGACAACCACAGCCGCTCCCGGCAGGGCATTTTGCGGGGTCTGCACTACCAGCTTGTCAAGCCCCAAGGCAAGCTGGTCAGGGTGATCCAAGGCGAGGTCTATGACGTGGCGGTGGACATCCGCCAAGGCTCCCCCACCTTTGGCCAGTGGGTGGGGGAAACGCTCTCCGCCGACAATTTCCGCCTGCTCTGGGTGCCCCCAGGCTTTGCCCACGGTTTCTACGTGTTGAGCGAGAGCGCCGAGTTTTTGTACAAGTGCACTGACTTCTACGCCCCGGCCCACGAGCGCGCCATCCTCTGGAACGACCCGGAGATCGGCATCGACTGGCCGTTGCTCGGCGGTGCGGCCCCGGTGCTGTCGGCCAAGGACGCGGCGGCGCTACACTTAAGACAGGCAGAGGTGTACCGGTGACGAGGAGACAGGAGACAGAAGGCAGGAGACAGGGAAGGACGGCGGGCCGCCAAGCGTCGGGCGGGCGGAGATGAGGGTTTTAGTCGCCGGGGCCGGGGGGCAACTGGGTTTTGAGCTGCAGCGCAGCCGGCCCTTGGGGGTGGAACTGTTGGCCCTCTCCTCCGGGGAGCTTGACCTCACCCAGGCCGGGGCGGTGCGTCGCCGGGTGGCCGAGGAACGGCCCGCAGTGATCATCAACGCCGCCGCCTACACGGCGGTGGACCGGGCCGAGTCAGAGCGGGAGCGGGCCTTTGCGGTCAACGGCCAGGGGACGGCCAATCTGGCGGTCGCGGCCCGGGAGGCCGGCGCCCGGCTCATCCATATCTCCACCGATTTCATCTTCGACGGCGAGAAATCCTCCCCCTACCTGCCGGATGACCGGCCCCACCCCTTGGGCGTCTACGGGGCGAGCAAGTTGGCCGGCGAGGAGCGGGTGCGGGAGATACTCGGCCCGGCAACCGCCATCATCCGCACCGCCTGGGTTTACTCCAGTCACGGCCAAAACTTTGTCAAAACCATGCTCCGGTTGCTTGGGGAACGCGAAACCCTCTCGGTGATCGCCGATCAGGTCGGCACCCCGACCTGGGCCCGTCACCTGGCCCAGGCCCTGTGGCGGATGGCGGAGCGGGAGCTGACCGGCGTCCACCACTTCACCGACGCCGGGGTGGCCTCCTGGTACGACTTCGCGGTCGCCATCCAGGAGGAATCCCTGGCCCTGGGACTGCTCGGCCGGGAGGCGCTAATCCGGCCCATCGCCACCGGCCAATATCCCCTGCCCGCCCGGCGTCCGCCCTACTCGGTGCTGGACAAGACCGGTCTCTGGCAGGCCATAGACTGGGAACCCAGCCACTGGCGGGCCGCCCTGCGGGCCATGCTCAAGGAACTCTCTTAAACAAAAATCTCTGTCCAGGAATCCTGCCATGCCACCCTCGCGTTTACTTGTCACCGGCGGCGCCGGCTTTATCGGCGCCAACTTCGTCCACTACTGGCTCGCCAAGCACCCCGGCGACCGGCTGGTGGTCTTGGACGCCTTAACCTACGCCGGTAACCGGGCAAGCCTGGCAACGGCGGAGGGCCATCCGGGCTATCGCTTCGTGCGCGGCAACATCCTGGACTTAAAGCTGGTGACCGGCCTGCTGCGGGAGGAGGAGATCGACACCGTGGTCCACTTCGCCGCCGAGTCCCACGTCGATCGCTCCATCCTGGGGCCGGACGCCTTTATCGAGACCAACGTGGTCGGCACCCATACCCTGCTCAAGGCGGCCCGGGCGGTGTGGCTTGCGGGCGACGGGCGTCCGCACCGCTTTCATCACGTCTCCACCGACGAGGTTTACGGCTCGCTTTCACCCGCTGACCCGCCCTTCAGCGAGCGCACCGCCTACGCCCCCAACTCGCCCTACTCGGCCAGCAAGGCCGCCTCCGACCATCTGGTGCGGGCCTATCACCACACCTACGGCCTTGGCACTACCACCAGCAACTGCTCCAACAACTACGGGCCCTACCAGTTTCCCGAAAAACTCATCCCCCTGATGATGGTCAACATCCTGCACGGCAAGCCCCTGCCCATCTACGGCGACGGCCAAAACATCCGCGACTGGCTGTACGTGGAGGATCACTGCCGGGGGATCGAGCTGGTGCTTGAAAAGGGCGTGGCGGGTGAGGTGTACAACCTCGGCGGTCACAACGAGTGGGCCAATATCGACATTGTCCGCCTCCTCTGTCATCGGCTGGACCAGGCCTTCGCGCAAGACCCGGAACTTACCCGCCGCTTCCCTAACGCCCCCGCCAGTCAGGGCCGGGGGGCCGAATCGCTGATTACCTGGGTCAAGGACCGGCCCGGCCACGACCGGCGCTACGCCATCGACGCTGAAAAATCCCGGCGGGAGCTGGGCTACCTGCCTAAGGAGTCCTTTGCCAGCGGCATCGGCAAGACCATCGCCTGGATGCTGGCTAACGAGCCCTGGTGGCGGCAGGTGATGGACGGCTCCTACCGCGACTGGATAGGCCGCCAGTACGGGGACTGAGCCAGGCCAGGCGCCTAGCGCATCATCTGAATTACATGGTGAACTTGATCGGCAGGATGACGGTGGTGATCCCCTCCCACTGCAAGCGGCGCTGGATGGCGTAGGCGGTCTCGTTGTGCAGCAGGCGGTGGTAGAACTTCTCCAGCCGGAAGACGAGCTGGCCGGTGAAGACGGTGGAACTCGGGAATTCCTTAGAAATGGCGGCGCATAGATCGGTGGCCCCCTGCACCACGTCGGTGGCCACCGCCATCCGGTAACTGGAGGCCAGACCCAGCCGCCGGGCCAGGTTGACGTATTTTTGCAACGAGGCCTTGGTCGAGCGTTCCAGGGCCTCGATCTCGCTGATCCCCTTGAAGGAGCCAGAGTCGATCACCGCCACCGACACGAAGATGACGTTTTTGTAGGTGTTGGGGAAGTTTTTCAGCACCGACATCAGGGCGTAGATCCCGAAGCCGCTGTAGGAGGAGACGAGCTGGATGGCGGTCTGCCCATGGGGGTCGGGATCGGCCAGGTTGGCCGGGCCTGGGCTGGGGGTGGCGAGCAGGCTCTCGTCCAAGTCCATCATCCCCTGGCGTACGGCGCGATAGTGGCTGCGGATCAGGTAGCAGCCGGCGATAACCACCGCAGTAATCAGGAAGGTGACCCAGCCGCCCTCGGTGAACTTCTCGTAGGTGGTGATCCCCAGGATGGTGACGCAGAGCAAAAATCCGATCAGGTGGATGGAGAGGGGCCGTTTCCAGGAGGCCTCCTCGTGCCGCCGTTTGATGTAGAAGCGCGACATGCCGAGCTGCGACAGCGAGAAGGTGATGAAGACGTTGATGGAGTACATGACCACCAGGGCCGACACCGAACCGTGGGTATATAGCAGCAGGCCGATGGCCGAGGCCCCCATGATGATGATCCCGTTGCTCATCGACAGGCGATCGGAGAGGGCGGCGAAACGATGCGGCAGCCAGGAGTCCACCGCCATGTTGGCCATGACCCGGGGGCCATCGACAAAGCCGGTCTGGGCCGCCACCAGGAGCAGGGCGCCCTCTGAGAAGATGGTGATGAAGGCGATGATCCTGCCCATTGGCCAGTCGGCGAACAGGGCGTCGGCGAGCACCGCGTTTAGGGTCTTGCCCTCCACCGGCTTTGCCCCGGCCAAGGCGTAGCAGAAGAACAGCACCCCGGCGGTGAAGGCCAGGGAGGTGGCCATGTAGAGCATGGTGCGCTTGCCGGTCTTGACCCGGGGCTCGCGCATGATCTGGATGCCGTTCGACACCGCCTCGATGCCGGTGTAGGTACCGCCGCCCAGGGAGTAGGCGCGGAGAAAGAGCATCAGGATGCCGAAGACGCCCATGCTGGCCAGGTCCTGATGGAGGCCGGTGTGAAACTCCCGGGCCAGGGGCAGCAGGCGGTTGGTGTGGGTGACCACCCCGTCTACGAGCAGCAGCAGGTGGGTCGCGACAAAGACCACGAAGATGGGGGCCATGACGGTGATCGACTCCTTGACCCCCCGGATGTTCAAGACGATCAAGACCAGGATCAAAAACAGGGTGAAGGGCATCTTCAGGTAGTGCAGGTGCAGGGGCAGAAAGCTGAAGATGGCGTCACCGCAAGAGGCCACCGAGATGGTGATGGTCAGCACGTAATCGACCAAGAGGGCGCTGCCCGAGACCACCCCCGCCTTTTCGCTCAGCATGTGGGTGGAGACGATGTAGCCGCCGCCGCCGTGGGGAAAATGCTCGATGATCCGGGAGTAGGAGGCGGAGATGATAAATACGGTGAGGGCGGTGGCCAGACCCAGGAGAATGGCCAGATAGGTGTGGCTGCCCAAGGCCCGGAATGCCTCCTCCGGGCCGTAGGCCGAGGAGGACAGCCCGTCGGCCCCCAGGCCCACCCAGGCCAAGACCGGGATCAGGCTCATGGTGTGAAAGAGGTTGGGGTCCTTGATCTGCTTGGGCGCCCCTAAGAGCAGGGTGCGGATCCTGGCGAGCAAGCTGTCGGACGAGGGGGGGGCGTTTTCGGAATCCATCAGGTATTCCTCCTTGGCTGGGGGGATGATCACGCAAGGGCGCCAGGACGAAAAAAGGCCACTGGCGGAAAAGCCAGCGGCCTGGACGCAGCTCTGACTCTTGCCCTTCCAAATGCCTACGAGGTTAGCTGACGGGCTCGGGCTTGAAAGTGCCCTATCCTTAGAAACCGCAGGAATACGCCCCAAAGATGGTTCCCCCGCATCCGTTTGCCGGCAAACGGATCTCGGCTACAAAATGTGACCGCGATACTACCCCGCTTTTTAAGATTGTCAAGAAATTATCAAGCGGATTTAGCCGAGCTGGTGGGCCGGTGGCCATTCAGACGGAGAAACCGTTTGCCCCGCTACGGCCTTTCCGCTAGCATGGATTTGGGAGCCGCAATAGGTGATGGCGTCGCAAGAAGACCGATCTCCTGCGTTGCCGGTCGGGTTACATGTCGGCCCTGTTGCTTAGCCCGACGGTCGCATGGTGGGAGTGGCTCCCAATATGGCCGGCAAAGGGTCTGGTTGCGAATACATCAAAACAGGATAAGAGATGATGAGTGACTTGCGGTGGAATCGGGAGTTCGCCCTGGAGCAGACCGGCGGCGATCAGGAACTGCTGGCCGAGTTGCTGGGCCTGTTGAGTAACTCGTCAGTGGGCGATCTACAGAAGATTGAGGCGGGGCTAAGCGGCGGGGACGCGGCCCAGGTGGCCGCCGCGGCCCACAGTATCAAGGGGGCGGCGGCCAGTCTCGGGGTCGAGGGCCTGCGCCTGGCCGCCCACGAGATTGAGAAACAGGGCCGGGAGAACCGGCTGGCGGAGATCGACTGCCCGGGACTCCGCGACTTGGTCAGCCAACTGGGCTCGCTTAAGGCCGACGGCTGAAGTCGGGGCGGCCCCTAATCCGCCGGATCAAGCAGCCGGTAGATGGCCTCCTGCACCGGATGGCTGCCGGGGAAGCTAAGGGTGCGGTAGGCGCCTTCGCCCTGCCATTCCCGAGCCAGACGCTCCAGGCAGGAATCGAGGTCCCGGTATAAAACAGACAGTATTTCACCTGGGCAATCAGAGTAGATGAGGTAGGATGTGCCCTTCCGGAGCAGGATGGTAACGCAACCCACCTCCTCGATCAGCCGGTCGATCGCCTCGACGAGATGGGAGCCGATCTCGTCGATGATCTGGTCGGTCACCAGGTAGCCGTGCCGGCGGTTTATCTGCTCCAGGTTGGCGAAGGTCACCCTGGTCAGGCTGTAGCCCTGGGCCTGACTGTCCAGTAATCCCGCCTCCTCCAGGTGGAAGAGGTAGCGGTAGTTATAGAAGTCGCTCAACGGCTCCTTGAAGTAGGTCTTCTTGCGGAACCGTTCCAACTCCCTGGTGATGGCGTCGTTGAAGTCGTGGCGGATGGCGAGCGGGTCCCAGCGTTCGGTGACCTTGGCCAGGCTGACGACCACCCGGGGATCGAGGCGTCCGGCCTGGGCCTCGGAGGTCAGACGGGCCAGGGCCTCGGGCCGGAGCAGCGACTTTTTGTAAGGTCGGCGGGCGATCATCGCCTCGTAGCTGTCGGCCACCATGGCGATCCTGGTCAGGATGCCGATCTCCTCGCCCCGCAGACGGTCGGGATAGCCGCTGCCGTCCAAGCGTTCGTGGTGGTGATGGATGATGTCGATGATCTCCGGCGAGCAGGCCTGGCGGGCGAAGATCCTGGCCCCCAGGCTAGGGTGCATCATCATGATCTTCCGGTCCTGGGCGTTAAAGAGGCCGGGCTTCAGCAGTACGTCGTCGGGGATGGCGACCTTGCTGATGTCGTGCAACATGCAGCCCAGTTCCAGGGCCTCGACCTGGGGATCGGGCAGGTTTAAGTCCTCGGCGATCATCCGGGCGATGGAGGCCACCCGCAGTCCATGCTCGAAGGTGTACATGTCCCGGGAGGAGAGCATCTCGCACAGGGCCTGGAACAGGTCCTTGATCACCCCCTCCTTTAAGCGATTCATGCGTTCGATCTCGCTTTGGGCCTGAAGCAGGGCCTGCTCGGTCTTTAAGTGCTCCTCGATCTCTTGCTCCAGCAGGTGGTTGGCGAGTTCCAGCCGGGCGGTGCGGTTGGCCAGGATGTCGCGGTCCCGCTTCACCTGGAGGTGCGCCCGCACCCGGGTGGCGATTACCTTGGGGTTGAAGGGCTTGGAGATGAAGTCCATCGCCCCGGACTCCAGTGCTCGGGCCTCGTCCTGGGGGCTGTTTAAGGCGGTGACCATGATTACCGGGATGTTCCTGGTCTCCTCGCGCTCCATCAGGGCGGCGCAGACCGCAAAGCCGTCCATCTCCGGCATCATGATGTCGAGCAGGATGAGATCGGGCCGCTCACTGACCGCCAGATCCAGGCAGCGGAGGCCGCTCTCTGCCTCCACGATCCGGTAGCGCTCCCACTCGAAGAGGCAGCGCAGCACCTGGCGGTTGATGGGGTCGTCATCGACGAGCAGCAGGATGCCGGGGGCGGAATCGGCGGCCTCGGCCCCGGGATAGAGGGGTAGGTTGGCGGGCATGGGCTGGTGACGTCCAAGTTGAAGGGCGAGAAGGGTGCCGGCCTGGGCTCGGGCAGACAACCGGTTTAGGATGGGGCCGTCAGGCGGCCAGCCCCGCAGACGTCCTCTAAAAGCCGCGTCTGCCGCTATCTTCCCTTCAGGGCCTGGATCTTGAGCCGCAGGGCGTTCAACCGGATGAAGCCGCCGGCGTCGGACTGGGTGTAAACCGCGTCCTCCTCGAAGGTGGCGAAGCTCTCCTGGTACAGGGAGTTGTCCGACTTCCTGCCCACCGGGATGCAGTTGCCCTTGTAGAGCTTCAGCCGCACCACCCCGCTCACCGGCTGCTGGGCCGCGTCCATCGTCCCTTGCAGGAGCCGCATCTCGGGCGAGAACCAGAAGCCGTTGTAGATCAGCTCCGAGTAACGGGGCACCAGGCTGTCCCTGATCTTCATCACCTCCCGGTCCAGGGTGATGGTCTCGAGATCGCGATGGGCGACCCGCATGATGGTGCCACCCGGGGTCTCGTACACCCCCCGCGACTTCATGCCCACGAAACGGTTTTCCACCAGGTCCAGCCGGCCAATGCCGTTCGCCCCGCCCAGGGTGTTCAGTCGGGAGAGGAGCGTCGCCGGGCTTAGGCGCTCGCCGTCGATGGCCACCGGGTTGCCGCGCTCGTATTCGATCTCGATATAGGTCGGCTTGTCCGGGGCCGCCTCGGGGGAGACCGAGAGCTTGAACATCGAGGCCTCGGGCTCGTTCCAGGGGTCTTCCAGGATGCCACCCTCGAAACTGATGTGCAGCAGGTTCTCGTCCGAGCTGTAGGGCTTGTCCTTGGTCACCGGCACCGGGATCCGATGCGCCTCGGCATAGGCCATCAGCTTGGTGCGGGAGTTCAAATCCCAGCTCCGCCAGGGGGCGATGATCTTCAGCTTCGGGTTCAAGGCCAGATAGGTCAGCTCGAAGCGCACCTGGTCGTTGCCCTTGCCGGTGGCGCCGTGGCTGACCGCCGCCGCCCCTTCCGCCGCCGCCACCCGCACCTGCTCCTTGGCGATGATTGGCCGGGCAAGCGAGGTGCCCAGGAGATAGGAGCCTTCGTAGATGGCGTTGGCCCTAAAGGCGGCGAAGACATAGTCGCGGACGAACTCCTCCCGGAGGTCGGAGATCACCACCTTTTCGGCGCCGGTGGCCAGGCCCTTGGCCCGCACCGCCTCCCAATCCTCGGTCTGGCCAACATCGGCGGAGAAGGCGATTATCGGGCACTGGTATTTTTCCGCAAGCCACTTGAGGATCACCGAGGTGTCTAGGCCGCCGGAGTAAGCGAGAACGATCTTGTTGATGTCTGGGGTCATGGCGTTGGCAACTTGGCTGAGATTTAGGCCCTCCTAAAGCAGGTGGCGCTCCAGGATGGCCTTGTGGATGTGCATCTTGTTTTCGGCCTGGTCCCAGGCCGCGCTCTGGGGGCCTTCCAGCACCTCGTCGGTGATCTCCTCGCCCCGGTGGGCGGGCAGGCAGTGGAGGACGATGGCCTCGGGATCCGCCTGCCGGAGCAGGGCGCTGTTAACCTGATAGGGCTGAAAGACCCGGATGCGGGCCTCGGCCTCGGCCTCCTGGCCCATCGAGGCCCAGACGTCGGCGTTGATGACCTGAGCCTCCCTGACCGCCTCCCTAGGGTCGCGCACCAGGGTGATGGGTTTTACCGCCTCGGCCTGGGCCGCCTTGAGAATGGCAGCATCGGGGTCGTAGCCCTCCGGACAAGCCAGGGTGAGGGCAAATCCCAGGCGGCAGGCGGCCTGGATCCAGGAGTTGGCCATGTTGTTGCCGTCGCCCACCCAGGCCACCTTGAGGTTCGCCATCGGCCCCCGCTTCTCGACCACGGTCATGATGTCGCTTAGGATCTGGCAGGGGTGATGGAGATCGGTCAGGGCGTTGATCACCGGCACCGTGGCGTAACGGGCCAGCTCCTCGACGATCTCCTGGCCGTAGGTGCGCACCACCAGGCCATGGATGTAGCGGGACATGACCCGGGCCATGTCCTTTAGGGGCTCGTTTCTCGCCAACTGGGTGTCGCGGCCCGGCAGGTAGATCACCTGGCCGCCCAAGGCGTACATGGCGGCCTCGAAGGAGACCCGGGTGCGGGTGGAGGGTTTCTCGAACACCAGGCCGATGACCTTGCCAGCCAGCATCTGATGCCGGGCCCCGGCCTTGGCCTCCGCCTTTAGGGTGAGGGCGCGTTCGATATAGGCCGCCAACTCGGCCCGGCTGAAATTCCACAAACTTGTAAGGTGCATTTCTTTCTACCTACAAATAAGTCAGGCCCAACCGAGACACGGCAACCGCTACCGTTGGGGTGGGCCAAATTTTTATCAATACAAGATACGCCTTATTTTGCAACGACTTTTTGCGCCAAGCAGTCCCAACGGCGACGGAGGGCAACAAAAACCCTTTCTGATTCCGGCTAGTTTCTGTTAAGGTTGGGCTATGAGCCAAAAGTGCCAAAACCGCATCGCGGTCAGCGGTGGCAGCGGCTTCGTGGGCCGGGCCCTCTGCCGCGCCCTGCGGGAGGCGGGCTGGACGGTTACCGTCCTTGACCGTAAAACGCTGGGAGGAGACCTGGCGGGGCTCACCCGGCAGATACAGGGGGTGGCCGGCGTCATCAACCTGGCCGGGGCCCCCATTCTGGGCCGGCGCTGGAACTTTGCATACAAAAGGGAGCTGGTCTTAAGCCGGGTCGAGGTTACCCGCCGCCTGATCGAGGCGGTGGCGGCGAGCCCCGAGCGTCCGGCCTGGCTCATCTCCACCTCGGCGGTGGGCTATTACCAGGCCGGACGCCGACACACCGAGACCGACTTTCAGCCCGCCGATGATTTCCTGGGCCGGCTTACCCGTGACTGGGAGGCAGAGGCTGCCCGGGCGGTGGGGCTGGGGTTGCGGACCGTCATCTTCCGTCTGGGGGTGGTGCTGGGCCCGGGTGGCGGGGCGCTGGCACCGATGTTGCCCATCTTCCGCCTGGGGCTGGGCGGCACCATCGGCCGCGGTGCTCAAGCCCTGTCCTGGATTTCCCTAGACGACGCAACTCAGGCCTATCTGACCGCCGCCCGCGATCCCTCCTGGCAGGGCATCTATAACCTCACGGCCCCCAATCCCACCACCAACGCCGGGTTTACCCGCGCCTTGAGCCTGGCCCTGTGCCGCCCCGCCTTTTTGCCGGTGCCGGGCTGGCTGTTGGCCTTACGTTTCGGCGAGGGCGCAAAGGTGCTCACCAGGGGCCAGGAGGTTATCCCGCAACGCCTGCTAGCCATAAACTTTCCCTTTGCCCATGCCCAGATAGATCAGGCCATAGATGCCTGTTTGGCTGGCCGGGTTCATCTCAACCATTAAGGATTGCAAGTGTTCAAAAAAAGACATGAAAAAAAGAACCACACCTCTCGCCTCAGCCGGCGGGGATTGGGCCGGAGTGGCGTCCTGCCGCAGGCGCTCAGGTCAGCCAATCACCAGGTGCAGATGGCGGAGAACGACATCGTGGCCGCCATCCTGGCCAACGGCGGTCAGGCCGAAATGGCCGAGATCCTGGCCGCCCTGGAGCTGGGGCGCGGGGCCCGCAAGGGGTTGCATGAAACCCTGTTGAACCTGGCCAGCCAGAAGGTGCTCCGTCTGCGGGGCGACGACCTCTATGAGGTGCGGGAGCCGCGGGATTTTTCTCAAGGGGTGCTGAGCGTCAACCCCCGGGGCTTCGGCTTTGTGACCTTGGATCCGCCGCCGGCCCGCAATCAGCCCTCCGATGTCTTTATCGCCAACCGCAACCTGGGGGAGGCCCTGCACGGCGACCGGGTGCTGATCCAGGTCAGCCCGAGCCGGGATGGCCGGCTGGAGGGCCGGGTGCTCAAGGTGCTGAATCGCGGCATCGAGAAGGTCGTCGGCATCTACAAGTCCGGCACGCCCACGGGCATGGTGACCCCGGAGGACGAGCGCTTTCCCTTCGGCATCCTGGTGCCCCGGGAGAAGACCCTGGGCGCCAATGACGGCGAGGCGGTGGTGGCCAGGATCACCGAGTACCGCCACCTGGGCGGGACCAACTGCCTGGGCGAGATTGTCGAGGTGCTGGGAGACCCGGACAGCCTGCGGGTGCAGACCGAGATCGTGATCCGCAAGTTCCAGCTCCCCCACCGTTTCAGCCCGGAGGTGGAGACGCAGGTGGCAAAGATCAGCGACGCGGTCGAGGTCGGCGACGGGCGGCTCGACCTACGTCTGGTGCCGCACATCACCATCGACGGCGAGACGGCCCGCGATTTCGACGACGCGGTGGCCATCGAGCGGCTCAAGGATGGCTTTAGGCTCTACGTCTCCATAGCCGATGTCAGCCACTACGTGCCCGCTGGCAGCCCTCTGGACGCCGAGGCCTACCAGCGGGGCACCAGCGTCTATTTCCCCACCGCGGTGGTGCCCATGCTGCCCGAGCGTCTGTCCAACGACCTGTGCAGCCTGGTTCCCAACCAAGACCGCTACGCCTTCTCCGCCATCCTGGATTTCGACCGTCAGGGCCGCCCGCAGGGCAAGCGCTTTGCCAAGTCGGTGATCCGCAGTTGCTATCGGATGACCTACAATTTGGTGCGCCAGATCGTCATCGATCAGGACCAGGCGGTGCGCGACCAGTACCCGGCGCTCCTGGATTCGCTCTCCGAGATGGAGAGGTTGGCCCGGCTGCTGCTTGGGGAGCGGATGGGCCGGGGCAGCATCGGTTTCGAGCTACCTGAGGCCTTTGTCGAGGTGGGCCCGGACGACACGGTGCAGGATATCGCCCGCCGGGAGCGGAACTTCGCCCACCAGATCATCGAGGAGTTCATGCTGGCCGCCAACGAGGCGGTGGCCCATGCCTTGGACGACCATCACCTGAAAGGCGGCCTGTACCGCATCCACGAAACCCCTGATCCGGTAAAGGTGGGGGAGTTCTCCCAATTTGCCAAGGGCATGGGCCTGGCCATCCCGGACGAGGGCACCGGCACCCCCGCCTGGTTTGGCCGGGTGCTGGACTTGGCCAAGGGCTCGCCCCAGGAGTACATCGTCAACAACCTCCTGCTGCGCACCATGAAGCAGGCCCGCTACTCGCCCGACAACGTCGGTCACTTCGGGCTGGCGGCCAGTCACTACTGCCACTTTACCTCCCCCATCCGGCGCTACCCGGATCTCATGGTGCACCGGGCCCTGGCCGCCTGGCTGGCCGGAGGTGCCAAGCCGACGAAAAAGGCCCTGCCCCGCAAGGCGGACGACGAACCTAGCGCCGAGGCGGTGGCCGGTGATTTCTTGTCAGGCCGGGAACGGGTGGCGGTGGATGCCGAACGGGAGATGGTCGATCGGCTCAAGGTGCGCTACATGGAGGACAAGATCGGCGAATCGTTTGCGGCCATCGTTTCGGGGGTGACCAGCTTCGGGCTGTTCGTGGAACTGATCGACTCCTTTGTCAGCGGCGGAGTGGCGTTAACCGACCTGACGGACGATTACTACCACCTGGACGAACGCAACCACCGGTTGATCGGCAAGCGCAGCAACCGCATCTACCAGATCGGTTCCCTGGTGCGGGTCACCCTGACCAGTGTCGAAAAATACCGCCGCCGGATCAACTTCGTGATCGAGGCTAAGGGCCGGTAGCGTAAGGACGGTAGGAGGGGTAGATGGTGAAGGAGGACAGGGCGCCGTTGGCGAAGGTCGCCTCCTGGTAGAGGTACTCGATTTGGCGGGAGTAGGGCCGGTTGAAGAAGCGCCACATCCGGAGATCCCAGTCGTAATAGCGTTCTTCTCGGTAGTAGGTGTCGGTCTGGATGGCGGTGTAGGACCAGGTCTCCAGCCGGCCCTGGACGCTTTCGGTGATTGCCTTGTGACTAGGCGCCCCCCAGGCCAGATAGACCTCCTCGGGGGTGAAACCCACCGCGATGCGACCCTGGCGGATCAGGGACTGGTGCTCGGGGGGCAGGTTTAGCAGAATCTCCTGGTTGCGGGCCAGGCGGGAATCGAGGGTCTCGCAGCCCGCGAGCAGGACGAGCAGACCGAGAAGCAGAAAACCGGCCCGCAGCGGCCAAGGTCCCCGCCCGCTGCGGGGATCATTCGGTCGCCGGCCAGGGTTCATCGACCCGCTCCTCCACCAGAAAGCAGAAGTTGTCCCACTCGAACTCGCGGCCCGAAATCGGACAGCGCAAGGTGAGCTTTCGCTCTCCGATGGCCTTCACCTCCCAATCTCCCCGTCGTTTGCCGCCGTCGATGCGAATCTTCTGGCCGACCTGGAAGGGATAGGGACTAAAAATGGCTACCTTAGGCATGGTCTGCTCCGGGACGAGGGTTGACTGACATTCCGTGTCGTTACCAGGCGGCAACCGGCGGCGGGCGGATCAAGGCGAGCAGGCCGCCTGGCTCACGACGACGAGGGCCTTAGGCCGAGACCCCGGCCAGGAATTCGTCCTCCTCCATGAGTGCCAAGCCGCCCTGGTCGGCGATCAGTGACTGAAGGTCGGTGTAGGTGCGGACGTTCAGGTTGAGAAATAAGATGGCCACCCCAGTTTCCTCCTTGCGGATCAACTCGCCCCGCATCCGGATGGACCGGCTGGCCATGGGGGCCGCGTCGTGGAACTCGATGTCGCAGTGCTCGCCCTCTTGCGCCTCCAGACAGCCTCGCACCCGCATGCCGATCAGGCTTAGGTTCTGGACGGTGCAGTTGAGCAGGCGGTGGGCGGGAAAGTATAGATCCACCTTGCCTTGATAAGGGATGCGGGGTTGCTTACGTTTGGATTGCCGAGTCACGACCAAAGACCTCCGGATTTTGGGATGTCAAACCACCTCTGCTGGCCTGACAAAATACCTTTATTCGCGGGGTTGGTCAAAAACAATTTGGCTAATTTTTTGGTAGCCGACCACGGACGGTGAAGGAGGAGAGATGCGGAGGCTGTTGATTGGCTTGGGACTGGGGCTGCTGGTGGCGGGTCTGGGGTGGCCCTGGCTGGCGCGTTTCCCCCTGGGGCGCCTGCCCGGCGACATCGTCATCGACCGGCCGGGATTCAAGCTGTACGTGCCGGTCACCTCCATGCTGGTGATCAGCCTCATCCTGTCGCTTCTGGCCCGGCTCTTCCGCAAATGAGTCGCGATGAGTCCCGCCCCTATTCCCGTCCCCCCAGCGACTGGCCATCGACCACGAATGGCGAGCAGCGCAGCGCCAGGCTGCGTCGCTTGACCCAAACCAGGATCATGGTCATGGTTTCGCCGTCTAAGTTGACGATGCTGGGCAGCTCCTCGACAAAGTCGATGTCGTCGGTGTCAAATTCGTAGTAGAGGCTCGAGCAGTAGGGATCGGCCATGAGGATGAACTTGCCCTGGTCGTAGGGATGCCGACGCGGCGAGCCGGAGAAGGGGACGTGGGTCTGCCTGAGGTCGGCGAAGCGCGGGCTGCCCTTGAGCGCCAGCAGCTCAAAACGTTGGGCCTCTTGCAGAAATTTGGAGATCGGCATGGTGATCACCGCTTGCTTGCGTCGTCGCAAGGTGGAGGAGGGGAAACGAGATTACAGCCTCAGATTATAGGGGCGGGACGGGGCTTGTCAACCTCTGGATGAGGGCTGCGGCCTCCTTTTAATGCCGGCAGGATAATTGCTAGATGATCACCGTCCGCCGGATGGTGTTCACCACCTCGTCCGGATCGTCTAGGATGTTGAAGAACATCAGGTCGTCGGCGGCGATATTGCCGGCGGACAGCATCCGTTCCCGGATCCAGTCCACCAGCCCCTCCCAGTATTCACGGCCCACCAGGATGATCGGGAAGCTCTTGATTCGCCGGGTCTGAATCAGGGTCACCGCCTCGAACAATTCGTCCATGGTGCCAAAGCCGCCCGGCATGCCGATGAAGGCCATGGCGTATTTGATGAACATCACCTTGCGGATGAAGAAATACTTGAAGCTCATGGGCAGGTTGGCGTAGGAGTTGGGCTCCTGCTCAAAGGGTAGGTTGATGTTGAGCCCCACCGACACCCCGCCCGCCTCCGTCGCCCCCTTGTTGGCCGCCTCCATGATGCCGGGCCCGCCGCCGGTGATGATCGCGTACCCTGCCCGGGCCAGACCGCCGGCGATCGCCTCGGTGAGCTGGTAGTATTTCTCGCCCGGCTTCACCCGGGCCGAACCGAAGATCGACACCGCTGGGCGCTTGATCTCGGAGAGGCTGTCGAACCCTTCCACGAACTCGGCCATGATCTTAAACAGCCGCCAGGAGTCGCCGGCGTTGAAGTTGTCCAGCCAGTACTGCTGCTTATCCATCGCGGTGATATTGTTGCCGAAATTTTTCACCGATTCCTCCTCGTGGTCTGGTTAATCCTCTTTAGCGCCCGGGCGGCCTGGGCGTGGGTGCCGTTTAGCTTGAGCACCTTCTCGTAGGCGGCCCGGGCCTTGGGCAACTGCCCCAGCCGCTCGTGAAGCGCGGCCTTGAGCATCAGGGCGGGAAGATCCTTCGGCTCCAGGGCCAGACCGCGCTCCGCCGCCTCCAGCGCCGCCTCCCATTCCTCCCGGCGGTTCAGCACCAGGGCCAGACGGCGCCAGTGTCCCGCCTTGCCGCTGTCGATGGTCACCGCCTGCCGGCAGAAGGCGAGCGCGATGTCTAAGCCCTGTCCCTGGACGGCGTACAGCTCGCCCAGCAGGCTTAAGGCCTCGCTGTCCCGGCTGTTGTAACGGGCGGCCCGTTGCAGGTAGGTCATGGCCTCCCTGGGTTGGCCTAGGGCCTGGCAGGCCTCGCCCAGATAGCGGTACACCAGGCCGTGGCCCAGGGTCTGGCGGCGGGCTGGCCACGGTTCGCAGCGCTCCCAGGGCGGCTCCTCGCCGTCCCCCAGCGACTGGCGGCGGGCACCTTCCTCCGCCTTGAGAAGTGCCTTGAGCGCCCGCCGGTATTGACCCCGCTGACAGTAGAGCTGGCCCAACTGGAGTTCAAGATCAAAGTAGGTGTCGTTGATCCGTTCCGCCCGCTCGAAATAGTGCAGGGCCCGGTCGAGGTCGCCCTGCGAGAGGCGGGCGAAGCCCAGGTTGAACAGGGCCATGAAGTCATCTGGATTGATGGCCAGGGCCCGCTCGAACAGGGGGATGGCCTGGGCGTGGGAGTCGATCTGGGCGTAGATCACCCCCAGGCTGTTGAGCAGGTTGATGTTCTCGGGGTTCAGATTCAGCCCCAGCCGGTACTCGCGGATGGCGCCCAGTAAGTCGCCCTGGTTGTAGTAGATGTCGCCGGCGATGTTCAAGCTCACCCCGGAGAAGGAGGCGATGCCGCCCGCTCCGAAGAACTGGGCGTGAATCAAGGCCTTCTTGGCGTTTAAGGGGATGTCGGCCTTGCGGAATCCGGGACAGGGATGGCTGGCGATCCCCAGCGAGAAGGTGCCAAGCCCCAGGCCCAGCGCCTGATTGGCGAAGGCCCCGGCCCAGTCTGCGGCCAGTTGCTCGTCCGCCCCCGGCAGGTAGAGCAAGGCCCGGTGGGGATCGATGGGCACCAGGGTCGCCCCGTCTGCGGCCAGCTCTTTGAGCTGACTCGGAAAATCATCAACCTGGTCCTCGAGATCCTTTTGCAGGAAGGCGATGGAAAACTGCGGCTCGTCCCGCCAGAGGCGCCTTAAAACGGCGAGGGCCTCGGGCGGCGGCGGGGTCAGGAGCTGGGGGCCGGGCTGATGGCCGGGGGCGACGCTCAAGGCGAACACCCCCCGCCGGCGGGCGATGGCCAGGGCCTCCCAGGCCGCGTCCAGGGCGCCGTCGGCTCGGCCTCCCTCGGGAATGGCCGCCAGTTCCTCGGGAACGAGCGGCTTGATGCCGAGTTGCACCCGTTGGAGCCCCTGCCGCTTCAGCCTGCCGAGCAGGGCATAGCCCAGGCGCTGGGCCTGCTTAAGGTTTTCACCCCGCCAGAGGACGGCGAACAGCCCGGCCCCCAGGTGATGCGCCGGGGCCGACCCGCCCAGCAGGGAGTCGAGGTAGGCGGCGGTACGGGCTGTCTGCCGCAGGGCCTGGCCGGCGTCCTTGGCCCGGCCAGCGGTCTCGATCAACAGGAGGCAGCAAAGCCCCTCTTCCGGGCCCGGCTGGGCGAGCAGTTCAAGTTCCTGGCGCAGATGGCCGACGGTAAGCGCCCCGGAGACCGGGTCCTGGGCCCAGCCTTTAATCGTTTCCAGCTCTCTAAGGAACAGCCGGAGGCGGTCAAGGAGCCAGTCTTCGTGGGGATGGTCGTATAGGCCGGGGTCGCCGCCCGTCAGCACCGCCACCGCCAGCGGTCCTTCCGGGCCCGCAAGGGGCAAGAACAACTCCCCGCTCCCGCCGTCCGCCACCGGACGGCCCTGCCGCCTAGCCAGGAGCGCCCTGGCCTTGGTCTTTTCGTCAAGTCCGGGGGCCGGCGGATCGTCGGTTTCGGACTCCAGTCCGCCCACGACAAATCGTGCCGCCTCGCAGGGAAAGAGGGCGAGTGCGGCCTTGACAAACAGCGGTTCGAAGCGGTGGAAGTCGTGACCGGTTAAGCCCTGGTCGGCCACGGCGAACGGGAAGCCCATGGGGTCTAGTCTCTCTGGGGGGGGGTGGCGAAGAAGCGCAGGAGGCCGGCGGCCAAGGGGCCGACTTCCGGGTCGGCCACGGTGCGCAGGTCAAGGAGCAGGGTCTCGTCTTCGATGCGGCCCACGATCGGCGGGGTGAGCCTTCGCAGCCCACTTTCAAGCTCACCCACGCTCATCCCGGCTGGACGCAGGGCCAGGGCCCGTGAGGGCAGGCCCTGTTCCGGCAGCGCCCCGCCGCCCACCCTTGATTCGACATCCACCACCGAGATCTGGCAGCGGCCGTTTAGTTGGCCGCCAATCCGCCTCTTAAGCCGGGCGGCCCGTTGGCCGATCTCCCGCCGGTTTTGGGCCAGCATCCTCAAGGTGGGGACGGCGGCGATGGCCAGCTCCTCGTCCCGGTAGAGCCGCAGGGTCGCCTCCAGGGCCGCCAGGGTGAACTTGTCGATCCGCAGCGCCCGATTCAAGGGATTTTTCTTGATCCGGTCGATGATCTCCCGCCGGCCCACGATCAGCCCGGCCTGGGGGCCGCCTAGGAGTTTGTCGCCGCTGAAGGTGACCACCGAGGCCCCGCTGGCCACCGCCTCGCGAACCGTCGGCTCTTTGGTCAGTCCGAAACGGGCCGTGTCCACTAGGGAGCCGCTGCCCAAATCCTCCATTACCGGCAGGCCGTGCCTGGCCCCCAGGGCCGCCAGGTCGGCGAGCGCCACCTCGGAGGTGAAGCCGATCATCCGGTAATTGCTGGTATGCACCTTGAGCAGCAGGGCGGTGTGCTCGCCGATGGCCGCCTCGTAGTCCCGCAGGTGGGTGCGGTTGGTGGCCCCCACCTCCACCAGCCTGGCGCCGCTACGTTCCATGACCTCGGGGATGCGGAAGGAACCGCCGATCTCCACCAACTGCCCGCGGGAGACAATCACCTCCCGCCCGGCGGCCAGGGTGGAGAGGGTGAGCAGCACGGCGGCGGCGTTGTTGTTGACCACCAGGCCGGCCTCGGCCCCGGACAACTCGCAGAGCAGTTCCTCCACCAGGCTGTAGCGGCTGCCCCGCTCGCCGGTGGCCAGATCGAACTCCAGGTTGGAATACGTGCCGCCCACCCGCAGGATGGCCTCCAGGGCCTCGGCCGGCAGCGGCGAGCGGCCCAGGTTGGTGTGGATCACCACCCCGGTGGCGTTGATCACTGGCCGGAGGTGGGGACGGTTGAGTTCCGCCAGTCGGCTGGCGATCGCGGGCAGCAGGGCGGCGGGGTCGAGGGCGGCGGCGTCGGTCAGGAGGCCGTCACCGATGGCCCGCCGCTGGGCGGCCAAGGTGTCGCGCACTGCCCGCTTGCGCAAGGCGCGCGAGGCCTGCTTAAGGGGGTCGGCAAGCGGCGGGGCCGCCTCGCTGGTCAGCCAGTCGAGCAGCTCGTCAACCTTGGGAATGGCCCGCAGCAGGCCTTGGTGATGATCGTTGGCGGTCATAGGCACGATGTACCGTTTTCCAGGGGGGCTGTCAAGCCGCCAGGTCGAGGCGGCGGGAAGTTGTCGCCACCGCTCTCTTGACGATTTCTTGATGACTTTCCTGTGATTATTGAGCCCATCTTTATATATACTGTGCTAGATATGGGCGAAACAGTGGCTAGAGCAGCCGCAAGCCCGTCATCTGAAAGAGTATGTGGAGAATGCCTATGAACCTGTATGAATGGATGCAAACAAGCCTCTTCTTGGTCGTCTTGCTGTCTCTGATCAAGCCGTTGGGGACATTTATGGCCAAGGTCTACCAGGGGGAGCGAACCATTTTGTCCCCCGTGCTGGGGCCTTGCGAAAACCTGATCTACCGTCTGGGCGGGGTTGACCGGGATGAAGAGATGGGCTGGCGACGCTATGCCTGGGCCATGGTTCTTTGTAATATCGCTCTGTTTGCGGCACTTTTCATCATGCTGCTTGTCCAAGGTCGGCTGCCCTTGAATCCGCAGCAGCTGCCAGACTTCTCCTGGCAGCTGGCCTTAAACACGGCGGTGAGCTTCGTCACCAACACCAACTGGCAGAACTACAGTGGCGAGTCGGCAGCCAGCTACCTCACCCAGATGGCGGGCTTGACCGTACACAACTTCGTCTCCGCCGCCACCGGCATGGCCATCGCCATTGCCCTGATCCGCGGCTTTGTACGCCGCAAGGCGGAGCAGATTGGCAACTTCTGGGTCGATTTGACCCGTGGCGTGCTCTACATCCTGCTGCCGCTGTCATTCATCAGTGCCCTCGGCCTGGTCTCCCAGGGGGTAATCCAGAATTTTAGCCCCTACCGGAGCGTGACCCTTTTGGAGCCTTTTAGCTACCAGCAGGCCAAGGTCGATGCCGCCGGCCATCCCATGACCGACGCGGCTGGCAAGGCGATGACCGAGACAGTGAACGTCTCCGAGGTGCGCCTCCCCATGGGGCCGGTGGCCTCCCAGGAGGCGATCAAGGAGCTCGGCACCAACGGCGGCGGCTTCTTCAACGCCAACTCGGCCCATCCCTTCGAAAACCCCACGCCGCTGTCCAACTTCCTGGAGACCCTCCTGATCCTCCTCATCCCGGGGGCGCTCACCTATACCTTCGGGGTCATGGTGGGCAATACCCGCCAGGGCTGGGCGCTCTTGTTCGTCATGCTATTTTTGCTGATGGGGGCCTTTAGCGTGTTGCAGGGGGCCGAGAGCTACGGCAATCCGGGGCTTGCCAAACTCGGGATGCAGGGCCCGAACCTGGAGGGCAAAGAGCTGCGTTTCGGCCTGGCCGCTACCAATCTCTTTACCGTGGCCACCACCGGCACCTCCTGCGGGGCGGTTGTCGCCATGCACGACTCCCTCACCCCCCTGGGCGGCCTGGTGCCGCTGGGCCTGATCCTGCTCGGCGAGATCGTCTTCGGCGGGGTGGGCTCGGGGCTCTACACCATGCTGGCCTTTGCCATCATCGCCGTCTTCGTCTCGGGCCTGATGATCGGCCGCACCCCGGAGTATTTGGGCAAGAAGATCGAGGTGCGAGAGATGTGGATGTCGATAATTACCATCCTCACTGCCGGCATCGTGGTGCTTATCCTCTCCGGCATCGCCATGCTCACCCCGCAGGCCCTGGCCTCCATGGCCAACCCCGGCAGCCATGGGCTCACCGAGATCATCTACGCCATTGCCTCCATGGCCAACAACAACGGGAGCGCCTTCGCCGGCTTGAACGGCAATACCCCGTTTTATAACCTGCTGGGGGCGCTGGCCATGCTCATCGGCCGGTATGGGCCAGCCATCAGCATACTGGCCATGGCCGGCTCTCTGGCCGGCAAGAAATATGTGCCGCCGAGCCTCGGCACCCTGCCCACCGACAAGGCGCCGTTCGCCATCTGGCTGACATTGGTAATCCTCATTGTCGGGGCCCTGACCTTTTTCCCGGCCCTGGCCATGGGGCCGATTGTCGAGCACCTGACCATGCTGGGAGGAGGATAAGGGGAGGAGCGGACAGGGGCACCCCGCCGATAATGACCTCAAGATCTGCCCTTACCCCCACGCGTATGGCGAGCACGGGGGTCAAGAACAACTTTTAAGTTAAACACTGCCACCTAAGGGGGGTAACAATTTCATGCCCAAACATAGCAAACAACCAACCTCGGCCTTTAACCCTGAGTTGATCCGGGGCGCCCTGGTAGAATCCGTCAAGAAGCTCGATCCTCGCACCCTGTGGCGCAACCCGGTGATGTTTTGCGTCGAAATTGCCAGTCTTATCACCATGATCACCTTCATCCTCTCCGTCACCCACGCCAACCAAGACCCGGTCTGGTTCACCGCCGCCGTCTCGGTTTGGCTGTGGCTCACGGTTTTCTTTTCTACCTTTGCCGAGGCCCTGGCCGAGGGCCGGGGCAAGGCCAGGGCCGCCTCCCTGCGCAAGGCCCGCACCGAGGTGACGGCCAAACGCCTGGAGCGGCCGGAATTTGGCCGCCCGCACACCGTGGTCAGCGCCAATGCGCTCAAGAAGGGCGACTGTATCCTAGTGGAGGCGGGCGACATGATCGCCGGCGACGGCGAGGTGGTGCTGGGGGCCGCCCTGGTCAACGAGTCGGCGGTGACCGGGGAATCGGCGCCAGTGGTCCGCGAGTCGGGCGGCGACCGCAGCGCCGTCACCGGCGGCACGCAGGTCATCGCCAACTCCGTCATCGTCCGCATCACCGCCAATCCGGGCGAGACCTTTCTCGACCGCATGATCGGACTCATCGAGGGGGCCAAGCGCCGCAAGACCCCCAACGAGATCGCCCTGGAGGTGCTGCTTATCAGTCTGACCCTGGTCTTCCTCCTGGTCTGCGCCAACATGAGCCCGCTCTCTATCTACAGCGTCAGGGCCGCTGGCCAGGGCACCCCGGTGTCACTGACCGTTCTGGTGGCCCTCTTCGTCTGCCTGGCGCCGACCACCATCGCCGCCCTGCTGCCGGCCATCGGTATCGCTGGCATGGATCGCCTCTTCCAGAAGAACGTCATCGCCCTCTCCGGCCGGGCCATCGAGGCGGCAGGCGATGTCAACATCCTGCTCTTGGACAAGACCGGCACCATCACCCACGGCAACCGCGAGGCGGTGGCCTTTATCCCGGTGGGCGGCCATACGGAGCAGGAGGTGGCCCAGGCGGCGCTCATGACCTCGCTTGCCGACGAGACTCCGGAGGGCCGCAGCATCGTGACCTTGGCTAAAAAACAATATGGCCTGCACGACGAGGGGCAAGCCGCAGGCGTGGAGAGCATCGCCTTCAGCGCCGAAACCAGATTGTCCGGCATCAACGTCGCTGACCAAAAATACCGCAAGGGGGCGGCCGACTCCCTGGTGGCCTTTGTAAAACTTCAGGGCGGCACGATTCCCCACGAACTTGAAATCGTGGTGGACAAGATTGCCCGGGAGGGGGCGACACCGCTGGTGGTCTGCCGGGACCAAGAGATCTACGGGGTCGTCAACCTGAAGGATATTGTCAAGAGCGGTATCCAGGAGCGCTTCCGGCAGCTACGCAGCATGGGGATAAAAACGGTGATGATCACCGGCGACAACCCCTTGACCGCCGCCGCCATCGCCGCCGAGGCTCAAGTTGATGATTTCCTGTCCCAGGCCAAGCCCGAGGACAAGCTGCGCCTGATCAAGGACAGTCAGGAGGCCGGTTTCATGGTGGCCATGACCGGCGACGGCACCAACGACGCCCCGGCCCTGGCCCAGGCCGATGTGGCGGTGGCCATGAACACCGGCACCCAACCGGCCCGCGAGGCGGCCAACATCATCGACCTGGACTCCAACCCCACGAAACTCCTAGACATCGTTATGGTGGGCAAGCAGATCCTCATGACCCGCGGCAACCTGACCACCTTCAGCATCGCAAACGACATTGCCAAGTATTTCGCCATCGTGCCAGCGGCCCTCTTGTCCATCTATCCCCAGCTGGGCGGCTTGAACATCATGCATCTGGCCAGCCCCTACAGCGCCATCCTGTCAGCGGTCATCTTCAACGCCCTGGTCATCCCAGCCCTGGTGCCCCTGGCCCTGAAGGGAACCGCCTTCCGGCCCCTGCCGGCGGAAAAGCTCTTGATCTACAACCTGCTGATCTACGGGGTGGGAGGCATGGTCGCGCCTTTTTTGGGGATCAAGGCCATCGACCTGCTGGTAGGGGTGCTGGTGTAAGGCCTGGAATGACGAGGGAGAGGGAAACCGGTTGCTCCTCACAAGCAAGCGACGCTGCAATTGTCTAACCGGACCAGGCTAGGTCAACATGTAACTTAAGAAAAACTTTGGAGAATACCCATGAAAGATAGCAAACCGGCCATTCGCCTCCTTATCATCTTCACCTTCCTCTGCGGCGGCCTCTATCCTGCCGTGGTCACCGTCCTGGCCCAGGCCGTCTTCCCGCGCCAGGCGGCTGGCAGTCTGCTGGCTGACGCGGGCGGTCGTCTCCTGGGCTCGGCCCTCATCGGCCAAAATTTTGTGGAAAGACGCTATTTCTGGCCCCGGCCCTCGGCAACGAGCCCTTTCCCCTATAATCCCTTGGCCTCCGGCGGCTCCAATCTCGGCCCTACTAATCCCGTCCTTTTCGAGCAGGTGGAGGAGCGGATACAGACCTTGCGGGGGCATGGTGCAGCGCGACCGTTCCCGGCCGATCTGGTGTTGGCCTCGGCCAGCGGCCTCGACCCCCATATCAGCCCGGCCTCGGCCATGCTGCAGGTGTCACGGGTGGCCCAGGCCAGGGGCCTGGAGGTAAAAAAACTGGCCCGGCTGGTCGACGCCCAGGTGGAGGGGCGGGAGCTGGGCTTCCTGGGTGAGCCACGGGTCAATGTCCTGCGCCTTAATCTGGCCTTAGATAGCCTCGCAGCTCCCTAACCTCTGGGCGAGACAGCCATGAAAAAATATAGCGATGACGAAGATCGGCCCTCGCCCGAGGCCCTGCTGAAGCTGGCCCAGGCCGAGGAGGCCGAGGCCGAGAGGGGCAAGCTCAAAATTTTTCTGGGCTATGCCGCCGGGGTCGGCAAGACCTACGCCATGCTGGCGGTGGCTCAACAACGCCACCGGGAGGGCCGGGGCGTGGTGGCGGCCTATGTTGAGTCCCACGGCCGGGCGGAGACCGATGCCCTGCTCGCAGGGCTTGAGGTTATGCCCAAGGCCATGATCGACTACCAGGGGGTGCAACTGGCAGAGCTCGACCTCGACGCCGTCCTGGCCCGCAAGCCCGAGATCGCCCTGGTGGACGAACTGGCCCACAGCAACGCCCCCGGTTGCCGGCACGAAAAACGCTGGCAGGACGTGGTCGAGCTGTTGACCGCCGGCATCGATGTCTATACCACGGTCAATGTTCAGCACTTTGAGAGCGCCAACGACCTGGTGGCCCAGATCACCGGGGTGGTGGTGCGGGAGACGGTGCCGGACACCATCCTCGATCTGGCGGCCGAAATCAGGCTGGTCGATATTCCGCCCGACGAACTCCTGGAGCGCCTGGCCGACGGCAAGGTCTATATGCCGGCCCAGGCCGGCCAGGCCCTGGAAAAATTTTTCCAGCCCGGCAACCTGATTGCCCTGCGCGAGCTATCCATGCGCCGGGCGGCCGCCCGGGTGGACGGTCAGATGCGGGCCTACATGGACACCCGCTCCATCTCCGGGCCCTGGCCAGTGGCGGAGCGGCTCCTGGTCTGCATCAGCGGCAGTCCGTTTAGTGAAAAACTCTTGCGCACCACCCGGCGCTTGGCCGAGGAGATGAAGGCCTCCTGGCACGCGGTATATATCGAGACCCCGGACAACACCGGGCATGTCCAGGAGAACCGGGAGCGGATCTGGCACGACCTGCGGCTGGCCGAAAGCATGGGGGCCCAGGTGGCAACCGTTACCGCCACCTCGGTGCCCAAGGCGACCATCGATTACGCCGTCCGCCACCACGTAACCAAGATCGTGGTGGGCAAGCCGGCCAAATCCCGCTGGCGCGAGCTGCTTAGGCCCCCCATCGTCGATCAGATCATCCGTTTAAGTGGTCCCATCGATGTCTACGTGGTGAGCATGGCGCCCGGCGAACGGCGGCGGACCATGCCGGCCCGGCTCAAGAAGCCCGTCCCCTGGCCGGCGCACCTCTCGGCCTTGGCCATGGTCAGCGGCGCGACGCTGATCTGTGAGCTGGTGCGAATGCTCCTCAGCCCGCCTAACATGGTGATGATCTATCTGTTGGCCGTGGTTCTGGCGGCGGTTCGCCTGGGGCGCTCCGCCGCCATCCTCGCCGCCTGTCTCGGGGTGCTGGCCTTCGACTTCTTCTTCGTGCCGCCCCTCTTGACCTTTGCCGTGGCCGACACCGAATACCTCGTCACCTTTGCCAGCTTTCTGGTGGTGGCGGTGGTGATCAGCACCCTGGTGGCTACCGGACGGGAAAGGGCCGATATCCTGCGGGCCCGCGAGGTGCAGACGGCAAGTCTCTACTATCTATCACGGGACCTGGCAGTGGCGGCCGACACGGTGGCCATCATGAAGGCGGTGATCCGTAACATCAAGGAGAGCGTCAACGCCGACCTCGCGGTCTTCCTCTCTGAGGGCGAGCAACTGGAGGTGATGGCGGCCGACGATGGCGTCCACCTGGACGTCAAGGAACAGGCGGTGGCCGACTGGGCCTTCCGTAATCGGCAGGCCGCCGGCCGGGGCACCGCCACCCTGAGTTCGGCGGAGTTTCTCTATCTACCCATGCAAACCTCGGTCAACACCCTGGGGGTGCTGGCCATCAAGCTGGAGAACGAGGAGGATTTCAGTTCCCGGCAGCACCGCCTGCTGCTCGACGCCTTTGCCAGTCAGACTGCAATGGCCCTGGAACGGGTGCGGTTTTCCCGTCAGGCGGAGCAGGCCCAGATCCTGCAAGCCAGGGAAAATCTGGAACGGGCGCTGTTGAACTCCATCTCCCACGACCTGCGAACGCCACTTGCCACCATCAGCGCTATCCTGTCCAGTTTCCGGGGCGAGGCCGAGCTGCTGATGGGGGATGCCGCTCGACGGGAACTCCTGGCCACCGCCAGCGGCGAGGCCGAGCGCTTAAACCGCTTTGTCGGCAATCTCCTGGATATGACCCGTCTGGAGGCCGGGGCCATGAGCCTGAAGATCGAGGACTGCGACATCCAAGACCTGGTGGGCTGCGCCCTCACCGCCCTGGAGCACCGCCTGGGCGGCCGTAAGGTGCAGGTGGGCATGCCCCAGCCTTCGCCCATCGCAGCCCTGGACATGGGGTTGATGACCCAGGTGCTGGTCAACCTCTTGGACAACAGCCTGAAATACTCGCCGGCCAACAGTCCCCTGACCATCAACGTCCAGAGCGACGAGAATTGGCTGCGCCTAGAACTGCTCGACCAGGGGCCGGGGGTGGCGCCGCATGACCTCAAACGCATCTTCGATAAATTCTACCGCATCCCGATACCGGAGGGTGCCGGCGGCACCGGCCTCGGACTGTCCATCTGCAAGGGGGTGGTGGAGGCCCACCACGGTCGCATCCGGGCCGAAAACCGCCCCGGCGGCGGATTAAAGATCACTATCAAGTTGCCGTTACAGCAGACGGCAAAGGAGGGCAAGGCGCATGTCGCCCGAGTGGAACAAGGATAATCCACCTCGCATCCTGGTGGTGGACGACGAGCGGGCCATCCAGCGTTTCTTGGAGACGGTGCTGGCGGGCAGCGGCTTTAGCGTGCAGGTGGCGGAGAATGGCCGTCTGGGCTTGGCGGCGGTGGTGGCGGCCCGTCCCGATCTCATCCTGCTTGATCTGGGACTGCCCGACATGGATGGGGTGGAGGTGATCAGGCGGCTGCGGGAGTGGTCGGCCACCCCGGTCATTGTGCTCTCGGTGCGGGAGCGGGAGGACGACAAGGTGGGGGCCCTGGATGCCGGGGCCGATGACTACCTGACCAAACCCTTCGGCATCCCGGAGCTCTTGGCCCGTATCCGGGCAGCCTTGCGGCGGGCGTTGCCCCAACCCGATGAGCCGGTGCTGACCATCGGCGACTTACAGATCGATCTGGGGCGGCGGCTGGTGTCGGTGCGGGGCGGGGATATTCAGCTTACCCCCACGGAATACGACCTGCTGCGTTTGCTGGCCGGACATGCCGGCAAGGTCATGACCCACCGTCAGATACTCAAACAGATTTGGGGCAGCGGCCACTTGGAGCAGCCCCACGTCCTGCGGGTCAACATCAGCAACCTGCGCCACAAGATCGAGGACGACCCCTCCCGACCCTACTATATCTTGACCGAGGCCGGGGTTGGCTACCGTTTCCGGGCGGCATAAGTGGCTTACACCCCCTCCCGCAGTTCGTAGAGGGTCTCGTCGCGTCGCGGCCTTGAGCGCGCCCTGCCCTTGGCCTTGCTGGCCTTAAGCGCGAAGGGTTCCTCGCCCTCCATGATGTCGCCCATCGCCTGCTCGACGGCCTCCGGGTCCTCGCCCGACTCCAGACGGCGGAGCGCCTCCTCCATTCCGTCTCCCAGGTTCATGCCGCTCTGCTCGCTGAAGCGGCGCATGATCCGGGCCATCTGCCGGGGGTCGTCTTCGTTGATATTTTCCGCCTCCCGGGCGAGATCCCCCAGCACCCGTTCCATCTTGCCCTCGTCGATGTCCGGCATCCCGGCGTCCTCCTCCTTGGCCCGGCCCACGGTGCTGAACAACGACACCTGCCGCTTAAGCAACCGCTGGCAGTTGGGGCAACCGGGGGTGGTGCGGGTATTGACCCGCGAGGAGAAAAAGTTGAAGATGGTGTGGCAATCTTGGCAGTAGAACTCGTAGATCGGCATGTTTGTCTCCTGTTTTTTCACTTGATGAATTCGCCATCAGGGCTTGATTTCGCTTTAGGAGCCGTGCGAAACTTGCTGATCTCACGCAAATGTACACTCGACGGCTTAGCCCCGGCGCCTGATCAGACGCACCTTGCGAGTTGTGCCCCCAGACGGGGAGGCCAAGGGAGGCGAATCCCGCTCCCCTCCGCCAGGCAGGGGTTGTTCGTAAGGGCAGCCGGCCCGCGGGCAGCATAGCCTGGCTTGGCCGTGGCCGGTTTTTTCAATCAGGTACGGCGATTCGCAGATCCCGCAGGGCAGATAGTGGGGAAGCGACCAGGACATAAACTGGCAGCCGGGATTGGGACACTGGTAGAATCCACGCCCGGTGGGGGTTTGCTGGCGGTTCAAGGTCTGGCCGCAGAGGGGGCAGGGCAGGTCGAGGTCGTCCGGGGTCAGGGTCTCGGAGTGGCGGCAGGCCGGAAAACCCGAGCAGCCCCAAAACGGCCCGAAACGATCCTCCCGGCGCTGCATGGGCTTGCCGCAGGCGGGACAGAGACGCCCGGGGCGGCTATTATTGGCGGCGTCCGGACGATCGGGCGCGATGTCAGCCTCTGTCGCTGCCGCCAGAGGCTGCCCGGCCTCGGACGGAGATGCTTCACTCGGGCCTGACGCCGGCGCTGCGGCCCCGGACAGGGAGGAGGCAAAGAGCCGCTGCAAGTCGGAGGCCCAGGCCGGGACACTTTCCGGCTCGTCCGCCGCCGTCAGTTCCGTCGGCTCCGGCAGGTCGGGTTCGGCCAAGGGGCGGGGGCCGCCCTCCATCTCTACCACCGGCTCTTCGGCGGTTGAGCTCTCGTCCGCCAGGAGGGCCGGTGGTGGCCCTGGTTCTGTCTCCAGCGGGGTAACGACCTCCGGCACCTCAAGCGTCGGCTCCCTCTCCTCGGCCGGAGGCGGGGGCGCCGCCGTCTCCGCTGGCGGCCTGGCCTCCGTTCCCCGGCGGGGCGAGGCGGGTGGCATGTCCGGCTGCTTGATGATGGTGGAGGCGCTGGCCCGGGGCCGTAGTTTTAGCGGCACCTTGGGCTTGAGCCGCACCTTGCCGTGCAGCATCATGGTCTGATCGAACTGGGTGAGGGCGGCGCCTAGGGGCTTGCGCCTGGAGATGGCCTCGGTCACCGTCTGTTCGAGGTAGGCTGCGAGGTTTATCCCCGGCATCCGGGGAAAGGCCTGGTTGATGATGGAGACCACCGTCATGGCCTGGCTGCCCGCCGCCAGCGAGCCATCCTGGAGCATCCGGACATAGCCGGCCGCCAGCAGGCGTCCGAGCAGGCCCAACGTAGCCAGATCGGCGGGGATGGAGAAATCGGTCAGCTCTCGGAGCAGTCCGCCCAGGGTGCAGGGGGTGGGGGCGACTGGCTCCGGGGCGAACATCGCCAGGCTGGCCTTGAAACGCTGCCCCTTGGCCGGCAGTTCGGCGGGCGGAGGGATAAGCCCCGCCGGGCTACCGGGAGCGAGGGCCAGAAAGCCTGGGGAGCTAAGCCTCTGGAAGCGGGCCTCGAAGAGGCAACCGTTTTCCGCCCGGCAGTAGACGGTGAGGGTGTCGCCGGTGGCGGGCCGCAGCTGGCCTTGCCTAACCCGCTCGAGGATCAAGTCGTAGAGCGCCGCCTCCTTGGGGGCGAGCGGGGGGGTGAGCTTCCGGCCCTCCAACTCGGGCCAGGCGGGCAGGATCATCCCCGGCTCCGGCCCGGACGGGGCCTCGTCCAAGGCCTGCGGTCCGAGGGTGGCGGCCAGACGCTCGCGCAGCCGGGTGATTACCGACTGGGTGAGGTGTTCGACGCCCTGGTCGGGATAGAGGATAAGTCCGCGCCATTGGCCGTTAATCTCGCCTCCTTCAAACAGCCGGGCGAGGATGTCGATGGTCTCGCTTAGGCCCAGGTCCAGGCGATCGTGGGCCTCGGGGATAAGGGACGCCAAGTGGTAAGGCCGGGGGGCGGGGAGGGCCAACGGCGTTCGGCGCACCTCCTCGACCAACAGCGATCCCGAGGCCAACTGCTGGCGCAGAGCCCGGACGGTGGTCTCGTCGCGGATCAGACCTCCGGCCAGCCCGCCCGGCCCATGGACAAGCCAGGCGTCAAAGGGAGACTCCCCGGTTGACAACCCGGCTCTGAGCCGCCAGACCGGGAGCGATTGGCCCCGCTGCCGTTCGCGTTCGTGCTCGGCGAGCAAAAAGAGGATGCTTAGGCAGTGGTGGTTGAGGGGCAGACCGCCGGGGCCGCTGCTTACGCCGATCAGCCGCACCAGGTGTCGGGCCAGACGCTCGTCGAAGAGCTGGCGGCACCAGGCGGCCTGACCCGACTTTTCGTCCACCTGGCCCATGCCGGCCTGGGCGGCGGCCAGGGCCTCCGGGGTCAGGGCCGCGGGCCGCAGGCGGCGGATACGCTCCGGGGCCATTTCCTGCTGCACGAGGTAACCCTTGATCCGCCAGCAGAGAAACTCGGCCTGGGCGTGGCTGCCTAAGGCCAGAATTACCTCTCCCTTATGGCCAGCCAGTTTGGAAAGCAGGCCGGAGCCGGCGGACAGGGGTGTGAAGACGGGCCTGTCCGCCGGCTCCGGGCCGGACGGCGAGAGTCCAACCAGCGGCCCCGCCGGGCAGACGGCGCAGATAGCTCCGCCCCCCAGATGTAACTTGATGAATTCCGCCTTGGCCTCTGAATCGGCCACGATTATCGGTTCGCTCATGCCCTTTGCCGTTTTTTTACCCGCTGTGGTTTAGTTACGAATATAGTATAATTATGACCAGTTAACGAAGAAAAATCTCACCCGCGCCGCAAATTGTCCTCTCATGCCTAACCTGCTTGCCCCAGACGGGGTCGATACCGCCATCGCCAACCTGGCTCTTAGCCCTGGCACCTTAAAGGCCAAGCTGGTGGCCGTCCTCCGCCGCCAGTTTGCCGCCGCCGGCGACCAGGGCCCGGACGGCATCCCCGTCGAGTCCCTGATCGCCGAGATCTGGGATCTTGACGACCACGAGGCCCTCCCCGCCCGGCGCAAGGGTTTAAGCAACCTCAAGTCGGCCCTTAACCGGTCGCTGAAGGGGCTTGCCGCCCAGGGCCTGAATCCGGAGGGGGTGGTCATTGGCCGGACGAACCGGTTTGAGATTTCGGAGGAACAAAAAAATTCCCTGCTGGAAAAGTTGGGGGTGGGGGGCCAGGAAGGAGGCCGTCTGGCGGAGATGTTTTCCGCCTTCAAACGGGCCTTCCCCGAGCTGGGCGATGAGCGGGGGGCCCTGGGTCTGCGGGAGCTGTTCCAGCGCCTAGAGCAGGCCCAGGGGTTGATCGCCGAGTTGCAAACGACGCTGGCGGGAAAAGACCGATTGCTTGCCGGGCTGGGCGCCGGCGTCGGGGCGGATGGCGCCTCGGCGACAGGCAAGGGGATGGAATTGGCGAGCGGGGGGAAGGCCCTATCCCCGACGGACGAGGCCCTGGCGCCCCCGGCGTCGGCGGGGGCGGAGTCTGAGCCGGGGGAGACGGCGGAGGGGGAAATAGTCGAGATCGAGGAGGAGTTGTTGACCGAACTCGTGGCTGGGCCCGAGGCGGAAATGGCCGTACTTGGCGAGGCGGCGGGGGGAACGGCTGGCGACGGGGATGCCGGTTCGGCGGCGGGTGCGGCCACGGGCGGCGACATCCTGGAGGATGACACCCCCGTCCCGCCCTTACGGTTGCTGGAGGTGCTCTCCAAATACCTTGACCCCGAGACGGCGGCCCAAGAGGAACGGGAGGTGATGCTCGAATCGGAGGAGGGTCTGGTCAGCCAGTTGCTGGCCCGCTTCACCCCTAAGTTTGTCGGCATCCCGGCGGGCGAGTATCTCCTGGGGGGAGAGGCCGCTGGCTGCCGCGAGCCGCTGGCGAGACGGATCGAGGTCAAGGCCTTCTATCTCGGCCAGTATCCGGTGACCAACGACCTCTTCGACCTCTTCGTCCGGGAAACCGGCTATCGGAGCGATGCGGAGCGGGAGGGCTACGGCCTGGTGTGCGAGGGCCGCTGGCGTTCGGGACGCGATGTGGCCACCGGCCTCGTCACCTTCACCATCGACCCCCTGGCCGCCTTGGCTCGCCGGACGGTGGGGGCGAACTGGCGGCATCCCGCCGGCCCCGGCAGCCATCTGGAGGGCAAACACTACCACCCGGTGGTGCAGGTCAGCCGCCGGGACGCCCTGGCCTTCGCCGCCTGGGCCGGCAAACGACTGCCCAGCGAGGCGGAGTGGGAGGCCGCGGCCCGCGGCCCGGATGGCCGGCCCTATCCCTGGGGCAAGGCCTGGGAGGATGGACGCCGGGGCAATTTCGCCTCCTCCGGCCAGGGAGGCAGCACGGAGGTTACCGCCTACGGCCAGGCGGGCTTGAGCCCGTTCGGCATTCGCGACCTGCTGGGAAACGTCCACGAGTGGGTCATGCCCGCCCTGCCGGGAGAGAGGGAGGGCTTCATCCTCAAGGGCGGGAGCTGGCGCTCCGAGGGGGTGGTCACCGCCTGTCACCGGCGGGTCGAGCCGGTGGACACCTGGTCAAACATTATCGGCTTCCGGCTGGCCGTTTCCTGGCAAAAAACGAAATAGTTTGCGCAATTGTCCCCTGCCGACTAAATTGTCTGGGGAGGCGACGCCATGAGCATCACCCTCAACACCAACCCCAGCGGTGAGGTTGCCCGGCAGAACTTCACCGACAACGTCTTCTTTCTGTCGGCCTCGGTGCGGCAGCTCTCCTCCGGTCTGCGGATCCATCAATCCGCCGACGACCCGGTGACGGTCAGCCTGGCCAGCGATCTGGGCAGTCAGTCTGCCAGCCTCGGCCAGGCGGCCAAGAACGCCAACGACGGCATCGCCGCCCTACAGGTGGTGGACAACACCCTGGCCACCGCCCTGGGCCTGATCGGCGAGATTCAGACCAAGGCCCAGACGGCGGCCCAAGCCGGGACGAGCGACGCCACCAGGCTGCTCCTCCAGGCCGACATCACCAAGCTGGTGGGCGAGGTGGATCATCTTACCAGCCAGGCCAGTTATCACGACGTTCCCCTGCTGCGCGGCTCTTACTCCCACAAGGAGTTGCAGCTTGGCGCCCTCTCCGGCCAGACCCTTTCCCTGACCCTGCCCGCCGCCGGCGCTTACCAGATCGGCCAGTTGCAGTCCGGCGAACTGACCATCAGTAGCCCGGTGGGCGGCCAGGCTGATTTCACGCTCACCGACCAGGGCAACGGCGAGGCGATCCGGATTAATTCCGTTAATCTGGCCTACGCCAACAACCCGGCAAGCGGCATGGGCGCCCTGGCCCAGGCGATCAACGCCTATTCCGTCGCCACCGGTATCACCGCCCAGGCCCTGGTGCAATCCACCTCCGCCGGGGCGATTGTCGCCGGCAGCACCACCACGAATTTTAGCATCAACGGGATACTGATCGGCCAGGTGGCGGTTAAGGGCGCAGACAGTGACGGCAGCCTGGTCCAGGCGATCAACGCCAAAACCGGAAGCCACGGGGTGACCGCCCAGGTGACCGCAAGCGGTCAGCTTGCCCTGTCCACCGCCGACGGTCGGCCGATAGCGGTGAGCGGCTCGGGCGGCGGCCTGGGTTTTACCGACCAGGAGATGACCACCTTCGGTCTGACCCGCGTCCGCCAACCGGGGCCCTACACCCTGAGTTTCACCGACCACGCCTTGGGCCTTTCCGCCCCCTTCGCCCCGGCCATGACCCTGGCCAACCCGATGAGCACCGGCATCGACTCTACCCTGGCCCCCAATTCGCTGCTGGGCGCTGGCAGCCAGCTCGCCGCCGGCTGGACCGCGGGCGGCGCCATAACCGGGCCGGGGTTAATCGGCGGCATCGCCACCACCTTGGCCTCCACCTTGAACCAGGGCTCGGTGTTGGACACCGGCTCGCGGCTGGCGGCGGGCTCGACCCTGGGCGGGTCAACCACCCTGGGGGCGGGATTCGCCACCAGCCAAGCCAATATCCTTAAGGCCGGCTCGCTGCTGGCCTCCGGCTCGCTGCTGGGCCAGGGCACCTACCTGACCAGCGACATCATCTCCACCGGCGGGCCGCTCGCCGCTGGCCAGACCCTGACCACCGCCGTCACCCTGGCCAGTCCCCTGACCCTGGGCACCGACTTGATGCTGCAAGGGGCCTCGAACCTGGCCTCGGGATCTTCGCTTACGGCGGGGGCTGTTTTGGGTGATCCCTTGACCTTGACCTCCCCCCTGACGGTGAACGAACCCACCATGACCCTGGCTCCCGGCTCGACCATCGCCAACGGCGGCGGGGCGACCGTGATCGCGCCGGGCTCAACCATCGGCGGCCCGGCCCAGTTGGCGGTCAACGTCAACGTTAGCCAGGCCATGCTGCTGCCGGCAGGCTCCACTTTGCCGACGGGCTCGGAGCTGGGTCTGGGTTCCACGGTCGGCGGCCCAGCGACCCTGGCCGGCAATCAGACCGCTAGCCAGGACCTGTACCTGTCGGCGGGTTCGGTGATTGCCTCGGGCAGCCTCATTGCGCCCGGCACCTATCTGACCAATCCCCTAAACACCACCTCTGGGCCGCTCGCCGCCGGCAGCATCTTGGCCCAAGGCTACCAGACCAGCGGCGGCAATTCCCTGGGCCAGGCCATGACTCTCAGGCAGGGCTCGACCCTGGCCTCCGGCTCGACCCTGGCCGAAAGCTCTGTCAACCAGGCCCCGGTGCAACTGGGACAGGAGACCTCCTTCAGACTTAACGACATCGACGTCACGAGCCAGGATCAAGCCGGGCTGGCGGTGGCCATCTCCCAGGCGGTCTGGGCGGATTTGGACTCCATCCGCCGGCAGGCGGCGGCGGTCTCCGATCAGCTGGCCGGGGCGGCCACCAGCCTGGGCAGCGCCCAGGCGATTGCTGACCATGCCCAATCCCAAATGACGGCGGTGGATTTCGGCGACGAGGCCGCCAACTTCACCCGGATGCAGATGCTGATCCGCACCAGTTCCTTTGCTGTGACCCAAGCCAACGCGGTGCCGGCGAACGTGTTCATGATCATGCAAGGCGGGACGAACAAGGCCAACCAATTTTTCATCATGGCCCTAAACCGCTTTGTCTCGGGGACAAGTTGAGCCGTTGAGTAAGAATCCCCCCGGCTGTCGGCTCTATTTGCCTTGACAAGCCATAACCCGCCCTATATATTGACGATCCTTCTTCCCTCGCAAATGAAAGGTGCGCGACCAAAAGGGCCAATCTTCGCTCCTTTCCGAAGCAAACAGCCGGAGTGGTGAAACTGGTAGACGCACGGGACTCAAAATCCCGCGAGCGCAAGCTCATGTCGGTTCGATTCCGACCTCCGGCACCAAAGACAATTAGGGCTAATACCTTATGGATATAAGGGGTTAGCCCTTTTTTTGTTACTTGATGCTGGCATCCCCACCTTGCGTAGCTTAAAGATTGCATGTCGTTCATCTCAGCCTCCCTTCTCGTGACTTTGAGCGGTCCACGAGTTCGGAGGCTTTGCTATTTCCCTGGAACGGTCAAACTTTTGGTGTCCCCGGCAAAGCCTGTGGTTTACCTTGAAAAAATCATATAGTTTCTCTTGGACCTCGGCTTTCCATCGGCAGCGTGGATAGAACAACAAAGCGCCGGGGGTGACGGCTGTTAGCAAATCCCGTCAAGGTTTTTGTGAAATTTAAGCTAAGGCTGAAATAAATAATTTGCCATTATGCCTAATAATGTACTAATATTAATCTGGCATGTTGTGTTGCGCCCCAACGAAGAGAGCGCTAACGGTACTTGTTTAATCGTATCCTTCCCCGGCCGGGCACTACCGACGGGCCGCCCTGGTCACGTCCGGTGCCCATTCGCTGTAATTTAGACAAGTTGGACGGAGTGCGTTTCGTATGGCAGACCCACACCCCTTCTACTTTCTCTCCTCCGCCTTTACCTATCCGGAGTATCGCGAGCCTCGCCCGCCCGTAGCTGTTCTTCTCTCCTTGGCCCACGATCTGGGGCTGACGGGGCTGCCCCTGGAGACCCACGAGAGCTTCGCCTTGCAACAGCTACAGGCGGAATACGTGCGGCTGTTTGTCAATGCCCCGGGCGGGGTTCCCTCCCCGCCTTATGCCTCGGTCTATATCCAGGGCAAGGGGATCCTCAAACAGCAGGGATATGAGCAGGCCATGGCCTTCTACGGCAGGGCCGGCCTCGAGCCTGCGGAAACCAGCGAGTGCGAAGATCATATCGGCCATGAACTTGCCTTTATCGGCCATCTGCTTGACCACGGCCAGTTCGAGTTGCTCGACGAGTTTGTCGCGGGCCATGTCATGGCGTGGTCTCCCCATTTTTTCCAGCGATTGAAGACGGCAGATCCGGCCTATTTTTATCTGATTCTCGGACAAGTAGCAGAGCTGTGCATCAACCATCTGATCCAAAAGGAGGGCTTACGATGAACAGGAGACGATTTATCAAGATGTCAACCGCGACGGCGCTGACCATAGCGGCGTCAACCATGGACGGCTTGCCAGGCGGGGCAGGACTTTTCCGGAAGGCGCGGGCGGAGACCGCGGTTGGCAAGGCGACCGGGAGCATGGGGGCCAAGGAGACCACCTCGGTGTGCGAGATGTGTTTCTGGCGTTGCCCTATCGTGGCCAAGGTCACGGACGGCAGGCTGACCAAGATCGAGGGCAACCCCAAGAGCCCGGTCAACGGTACCCGGGTCTGCGCCCGGGGCAATTCCGGGGTTCAGCTCCTCTATGACCCCGACCGGATCAAATATCCCATGAAGCGGGTCGGGGCCAGGGGAGAAGGGAAGTGGGCCAAGATCTCCTGGGACGAGGCCTTGGGCGAGATTGCCCATAACATGGAGACGGTCAAGAAAAAATATGGCCCGCACGCCTTGGCCTATTTCGACCACGGTGCCTCGGCGGAAAATTTGCGCGAGATCTTCATGGCCACGGGGACGGAGAACTACACCAGCGAACCGGCGTTTTTCCAGTGCGTCGGCCCGGCGGCCCTCGCCTATCTGGAGACTCTGGGGTATATCGCCACCGGCACCAGGCAGTACAACGACATGGCCCACGCCAAGGCCATACTCCTGGTCGGATCGCATATCGGGGAAAACGTCCACGTTTCCCATGTCCGCGAATTCATAGAGGGATTGTCCCAGGGCGCCAAGCTGGTCGTGGTCGACCCGCGGCTCTCCATGGCCGCCGGCAAGGCGACGATCCATCTGCCCATCAGGCCCGGCACCGATAACGCCCTGCTCCTGGCCTGGATCAACTACGTGATCCAGAACAACCTTTATAATAAAGCGTTCGTGGCCAACACCTGCGAGGGGTTTGATCGCCTCAAGGAGGAGGTGAAGGGGTATTCCCTGGAGTGGGCGGCCAAGATCTGCGATCTGAAGCCAGACGGGATGAAGGCGGCCATCGAGCTGCTCGCCAAGGCCAGCCCCAACGTCAACATCCATCCAGGCCGGCATGCCACCTGGTACGGCAAGGGCGATGTCGGCAGGCATCAGCTCTATGCCATCCTGAGCGCCCTGTTCGGCGCTGTCGGCGTTCCTGGCGGCCTCTACTTCCCGACATCGGTCAAGGTCGGCCATGTCGAATGCGTTGAGCAGAAGTCCAAGCAGGTTGCCCCGATCGAGAAATCATTGAAGGACATATATCCCTACTCCGCCATGTTCGGCACCCCCACCGCCGATGTCATCAAGGCCATGGTCACCGGCAAGCCCTACCCCATCAAGCTGCTGGGCGTCAATGGGGTGAATATCATGCAGACGATTCCGGATCCCTACGAGACCATGAAGGCGATCAAGAACCTCGATTTTATCTTTTGCGAGGAGATTATGGCCGGCGAGACCGCGATCTGGTCGGATATCATCCTGCCCGAGGCGGTCTACCTGGAACGCTACGACGGGGTTTACGCCTACGAGGGGCTTACTCCCTATATCACCGTTCGGCAGCCAGTTTTGCCGCCCATGTACGAGGCCAAGTCGCCATACTGGATCGCGGCAAACCTCGCCAAGCGTCTCAAGGTGGAAGGGTTCCCCTACAAGGACGACAAGGCCTACGTGGACGACCAACTGGCCGCCGCCGACCTGTCCATTGACAAACTGAACCGGGAAGGCGGGCTGGTCACCCTGAAAGGCAACCCCTACCGGGAGGGCAAGGACCTCAAGATCGGCACCGACTCAGGCAAGATAAAACTGGCGGTGGAGGCGTTTGCGGATGAGGATCTCGACGCCATCCCCAAATTCGAGCCTACCCCGGCGCCGCCCAAGGGCTACACCCGCCTCATCTACGGCCGCAGTCCCGTCCATACCTTCACCCGAACCATGAACAACCTCTGGTTGAACCATGAGGTCCCGGAAAACTTCCTCTGGCTCAACGACACGGTCGCCGGAAAGCTCGGGATTAAAAACGATGAGACCGTGCGTCTGGAGAACCAGGATGGCAAGCGTTCAACCCCCATCAAGGTGCTGGTCACGCCGGGGATCAGGCCGGACGCGGTCTACATGGCCCATGGCTTCGGCAGTCAATCGCCCCTGCTTACCCGGGCCTATGGCAAAGGCGCGGCCGATGGCTTCTTGATGACCAATACGATTGCCGACCCCTTTATGGGGGCCACCAGCAAGCGGACCAATTTCGTCAAGATCGTCAAAGGCGATACCGTTCTGGATATACCGGAGATCGTGCCGCTGCCGGAGGAGATTCCGAGGGCTGGTCGCCAGGTGCAAGCGGGCTGAGAATATGCACCGACTTGGACCTCTGTTGAAAGCGGTCGAGGATTCAGCGGTCTGGAGGAGCGTCTGAGTCTCACAGAGATTGATTTTCAATGGAGGAATACCCCCAAATACGACTCAAGGGAGAGGAACCATGAAGCAATATGCCATGATCATAGATCTCAATCGCTGTGTCGGCTGCCATGCCTGTGCAGTTGCCTGCCGCGCCGAATGGGATATTCCGACCAAAGAGGGCTATCGCCGCAACTGGGTCAGGAGTTTGGGCCCGGCTACCACCAGTAAAGGGGTATCGTTTACCTCGTATCCCGGTTTGTGCAATCACTGTGACCACCCGGCCTGTGTCCCGGTCTGCCCGGCGGATCAGATCGATAAGACCTTCACGGAGGCCAAGACCAGCAAGACCGTGACCATGAAGGTGGCCGCCACCTGGAAAGACCCTTTCGACGGAACCGTCCAGATCGACAAATCCCGCTGTCTGGGCTGTGGTGCCTGCGCGCAAGCCTGCCCGTACGGCGCCCGGTATGTGAACACCGATATCGCCAATAAGGACTTGGGCGGCGAAGGCATTGCCGATAAGTGCACCTTCTGCCAGCCCAGGGTCGAGGCCGGTCTGCCGCCGGCCTGTGTGCAGACTTGCATTTCGGACGCCCGCATTTTCGGGCGGCTGGACGATCCGCAGATTGCCGGCTATATCAAAAACGGCGCCCTGCGGCTGCAATCCGCCAATGTCAAGATTGGCCCCAACGTCTATTACGCCGGCGCGCCTAAGGACCTTGAACTGCTCGCCACTACCTCGACCCCGCAGAAGATGCCCCAGGAGGCTAATCTGCGCCGGACGTTCCTGGCGGGGATGATGAAGCCGGTCATGCAACGCATTAAAGGCGCCGGTCTCGTCTGATGTGGCATGGTAAAAGTGGACACGCGCGATCACCGTGGCGGCGAAGTGAAGACGGGAAGATCGTGTGGCCTTTCAAGAAGGGTTGAGGTGGAAAGGAAGTACGTTTTTAGGCAGCGTTGTCCGGTTAAGGAATAGCATCCCGCAATTTGTGTTGCTGTCGTTCAGGGAATCCCCCTGCCTCCCCCTTTTTCAAAGGGGGAGGCAGTCTCTGGTTAGCTCCCCCCTTGGGAAAGGGGGGCCAGGGGGGATTTTTAATGTTAGGGCGGAAGATGCAATTTCCTAACCGGACAATGCTGGTTTTTAGGCTGAATGAAACGAAATTGGAACAAATTTAGCCTCTTGCAAAAAGAGAAAAAATGGTCATTCCCGCAGGCTTCTAGCGGGAATCCATTCTGCAACCCCCTGAAAAAATTGGATCCCCCGACAAAAGCATTCGGGGATGACGGCCTTTTTGCAAGAGGCTCTACTGCCCGCACAGCTCTTAGCTTTGCGGGTTTTTTGTTGTACGACAAAGTTCGTGATGGCACGGCGGCCTCCGCAATCTTTGGGGGTGCGGTTTGGGTTATCAACACCCTATTTCAGTGGCCGCCCAGGTTGCCCGGCCCTCAGCCCCCTGGCCCCCGAAGCCAGCAGCTCGCCTAGGGCCTCGGCCAGGTCGCGGATGGCGACCGGCTTCATCAGAAATTTGTCTATGCCGGCGGCCCGCGCCGTTTCCCGGGTGTTTAGGTCGCTGAAGCCGCTGATCATGATCACCGGCAGGCCGGGGCGCAGGGTGAGCGCCTCCTGGGCCAGCTCGATTCCGGTCAGGCCCGGCATGGTAAGGTCGGAGATCAACAGGTCAACCGCCTGGGGGTTTTGCCGTAGCCAGGCCAGGGCCGCGCTTCCCTGGTTGAACACCTGGGCCTGATAGCCCAGCTCGCGGAGCATCATCTCCATCATGGCGGTGATGCCCTGCTCGTCATCCACCAGCAACACCCGTTCCTGGCCTCCCACCGGCAGGGCGTTTGGCCCCACGCCATTGGCCTCCGGTGCCGTCCGTTCCTTGTTGGTGCTGGGAAGATAGACGTGAAACACCGTTCCCGCCCCCGGCTCGCTGTAAACCGAGATGTGGCCGCCGTATCCCTTGACAATGCCCATGACCATCGACAGTCCCATGCCAGTGCCCTCGCCCTGGGGCTTGGTGGTGAAGTAGGGCTCGAAGATCCTCTCCATGGTCGCCTGATCCATGCCGTGGCCGGTGTCGCTGATCGCCAGCCGCACGTAGTTGCCCGGGGTCAATTCACCCAGCACCGCCAGGGAGTCACCTGCCGCGATGGCGACCCGTTCCAGCCTCACCCCCAGAACCCCGTCGGTCTTATGGCGCATGGCGTGGTAGGCGTTGACGCAGAGGTTCATGACGATCTGGTGAATCTGGGTGGGGTCGGCCAGGATGCTGCCGCAGCCGGGGTCGATCGACTGCTGGATGTCGATGGTGGCGGGCAGGGAGGCGCGCAGTAGTTTGAGGGCCTCCTTGATCACCAGGTGCGGCTCGAGCGGCCAGCGTTCGCGTTCCTGGGCGTTCTGGCGGGTGAAGGTCAGGATCTGCTTGACTAGATCCTTGGCCCGGTTGGCCGCCTGGACGATTTCGGTCAGCTCGTTGAACAGGGGGTCGTCCTTGGGCAGGCGTTCCTGGGCCATCTCGGCGTAGCCCAGGATCGGCATCAGGATGTTGTTGAAGTCGTGGGCGATGCCGCCCGCCAGGACGCCGATGGCCTCCATTTTTTGGGCCTGGCGGAGCTGGGCCTCGAGTTTTAGTTTGTGGGTCACGTCCCGGGCGGTATGCACGAAACCAACCATCTCGCCTCGTTCCACGATGGGGAAGACCGAGACCTCGAAGTCCTTGCCCAGTGACTGGTGACGGACGGTGGCCGAGTGGGGGGTGAGGTCGCGTTGGGCCAAGAGTTTAGGGCAGCTGGGGCAGTTATCCTCGCGGCCGGCGAAGACCTGGTAGCAGTATTTCCCGGCCAGGGATTCGGGGGCGACGCCGATTGCGGCCCCCGTCGCCCGGTTGGCCTGGATGATCCGCATCTGGAGGTCGTGGATGGTCACCATCTCGTCGATGGCGTCGAAGGTCAGCTCCCAGTGGCGCTTGGTGGTCAGCACCTCGCGTTCCATCCGCTTCTGGCGCAGAATTTCCAGCGTCCGGCCCAGGAAGAGGGCCAGTTGCCGCTCGTCGCCGTCGTCGTAGGGGTCGGCCTTGTTGCCCACCCCGGCGATGGCCACCACCCGGCCTTCCTCAAGCAGCGGCACCCCCAGGTAGCGATTTAGGGGACAATGCCAGTCGGGCAGGGGCCGGGTGCCTGTTGCCTGCCGGTAGTCGTTGTGGCGCATGGGCTCGCCCCGGCGGGCCAACTCGGCCCAGATTCCGGCGGTCTCCGGGAAGGGCTGGGCCAGGGCCCCGCAGTTAGCCAGGGCCGTCTTGGACCAGAATGTCAGCCCCCCCGGCCCGGTTACGCCGTCGGCCATCAGGTGGATAAAGGCGATCTCGCTGCCGGTGAGCTCTGCCGCCTCCTCCACCGCCAGGGACAGCAGTTTCTCGCTGGTCGCCCAGGGCAGTTGGCTTAGCCGGTAGAGGGCCTCGGCCCGTTGCTCGTCGTCCTTTAGCCGTCGTTCCTTCAGCTTGCGCTCGGTGATCGGCAGCACCAGTTCCAGTACCGAATTCACCTGCCCCTGTTCGTCGTACAGGGCGGTGGCCAGCACCTCCAGGTAGATGAGGTTTCCGTCCCGGTCGTGGCAGCTGGCCTCGCTGGTCACCTGGCGCTTGCCGGTGGCGAAGATCTCTTTCGCCCCGCACCAGGGGCAGATGGAGTCGAAGCTGGCGCAGCGGCGGAAGCAGTTCTTGCCCACCGTGCCCCCCCAGGCCTGGCGCATCACCTCGTTTTCCCAGGTCACCCGATAGTCGGGGGAGATGATGCACAGCCCGGCGCCCACGTTTTTGGCGATGGTCTCCAGCAGGTCGCGTTCGGATTTGAGCTGGCGCTGGGCCCGGCGCTGGCGTTCCAGCTCCTGGTTTAGGGCCACGAATTGGCCATTCGAGGCCTGGCCCTTCAGGCAGCGCAAAAAGACCATCCCCTCCCCGTGGCCGCCGCCGGGGCGCACCCTGAAACCCAGGCAGTGGCAGCCCTCCTTCTGGCCAACGAAGGAGAGATTGCCCGGCATCTGCTGGCGGTTGTGGAGGCAGGCGGTCAGATAGCCGCGCACCGTCTCTCCCGGCTCGCGCACCAGTTCCGTGAGGGGGCGGCCCTTGAGCTCGTGGCGGGGGCGGCCCAGGAGTCGGGCGGCGGCCTGGTTGACGCTCACCACCACCCCGTCGCGGGTGACGAGGATGCAGGCGTCCGGCCAGGGGTCGCAAAGCTCGCGGAGGGCGGCGGCCAGGACCTCCATCTCAGCCCCCGTAATACTCCCGACCCTCCACGGCGTCCAGGTCGTCGTCCTGGCGCAGATAGACGGTCACCGTGCAGCCCGAGGCACCCTGGGCGATGGTCTCGTTCAGCACCACCCTGGCGTAGCCCAGGTTGCTGGCGGTGATCACCCCAAAGACGTTGGAGGTCATCATGCACATCGAGGGCCGGTCCAAGACCTTGTCCTCGAAGGGGCACCCGCTGTTCTTGAGCACGATCCGGTCCGGGCCGCTCTCGACCAGGGAGAAGCAGCCCTGGATGCGGCGCTTCAGATCCACCAGCACCTCGGACACCTGCTCCCGGGATAGCCGCTCCACCCCCAGTGCCTCCCGGTAGAGGCCGTTGATCCAGTTGCCCACGCTCTGGCCCACCAGGCTGATGTAGCCAGCCGCCTCCTCGTAGCCGATGATGTTTTCCAGGGTGCCGGCCAGCTCGCGGATCAACATCCGCAAGAACAGGTCCCGGTTTAGGCCGATGTCGAGGTTCTGGGGGGCGATGATTCCGTTCATCCGGGGGCCTCCTGCTATTGGTTGTCTTGGTTGGTCTTTATCTGCCCGCCCGGCCCGAAGATCTCGGGGTAGAGCTTGCGGGCGCAGTCCGGGCAGATGCCGTGCGAGAACTCCGCCTCGGAGTGGTCGCGTATATAGCTTTCGATCTGCTGCCAGTAGCCCTGGTCGTCGCGGATCCGCTTGCAGGAGGCGCAGATGGGCAGAAAGCCGCTCAGCAGCTTGACCTTGTCTAGGGCCGCTTGCAGCTCGGCGAGGAGCTTATCCCGCTCCGTCTGGTAGCGGCGGGCCTGGTTGCGGGTGGCGATGTTCTCGGCGCAGCGGTCGATGGCTGCCATCAGCCGATCGATCTCCACCGGCTTCAGCACGTACTGATCCACCCCCAGGTCGATGGCATCCATCAGGTAGGAGAGGTCGGTGAAGGCGGTGGTGACCACGATCTTCACGTCCCGGTTGAGCTCCTTCATCTGCCGGGCCATGCTTAAGCCGTCCATCACCGGCATCCGGATGTCGGTGACCACCACCTCGAAGGCCTGCCGCCTGAACATGGCCAGGCCTTCCTTGCCATTCCTGGCCGCCGCCACCTCCCGGCCCCGCCGGCGCAGGATTTTCAGCATCTGTTCCCGGGCCACGGGCTCGTCTTCGACACACAGGATGCTCGGCTTAAAGGGATGCTCGTCCATGTCAGGCGTCAGGGGGGGCAGGAGACAGGGGTCAGGGGACAGGAGTCAGGGGTGACGGGAGCTGTTTGCTTGCCTTGGACGGTCTTCTGGCCACCGTCCCCTGATTTCTGACACCCTGGCAGGGTGATCAACAAGGCGGCTCCGTCCGCCAGGTTCTGGGCTGTAAGCGAGCCGCGCAGGTGATCCTCGATGATGATCTTGGCCAGGTATAGCCCGATGCCGGAGCCATGCTCCGGGGCCTTGGTGGTGAAGTAGGGCTCGAAGATCCGGGGCAGCGCCGCCTCGGGGATGCCGCCGCCGTTGTCGGTGACCGCGATGGTCACCACCTCGCCTTCCACCCCGAAGTCGAAGCCGATCCGGCCCTTGGAGCCGGGTGGCATTTCGTTCCGGGCCAGGCGGTCGATGATGGCGTCCTTGGCGTTGTGCACCAGGTTTAAGATCACCTGCTCGAATTCGTTCTTATATCCTAGCACCATTTTCGCCGGGCAGGAAACGATATGTTCGATGTCCTCGAATTGGCGCTCGTGGGTGTGGCAGACGAGCGAGATGTCGATGTCGTGGGCCGTAAGCTGGGCCAGAAACAGCCGCAGCACCTCGCCGGTGGCCACCATGGCGTCGAATCGCACCCGCTCCTTGTCGGGCTTGAAGAAGTCCCTGAAGTCGTCGATGGTGCGCGACAGATGGCGGATCTGGCCCATGGCCTGCCCGATGGCCTCGTCAAGGTAATTCTGGTTCAGCTCGGCGTGCCGCTTGGCCTCGCCCAGGTCTTGGATGCTCAGGGCCAGGGCGTTTAAGGGCTGCCGCCACTGGTGGGCGATGGCCCCCAGCATCTCGCCCACCGCCGCCAGCTTGGCCTGCTGCACCAGGAGCTGCTCTTGACGTTGCCGGCGGCTGACCTCCCGCCGCAGCTCGGCGAACTTCAGCCGCAGGAGGTCAGCCATCTCCCGGACGTGTATGATGAGTTGATCGACCTCGTACACCCGGCTGCGGGGCCAGTCGATTTTCTGGGTCTTTCCCAGGCCATCGGGGAGGGAGACGGCGATCTCCCACAGCCGCATGAGCGGCCCCACCCCCCGGCGGCTCGCCACCTCGACCCCGGCCAGGGTAATTAAGAGGGCCAGGAAGATCAGCCGCAGCTCACCGGCGTAGTTCTCGAACAGCCCCTGGTAGAAGGGGGCGAGCGGCTGCTCGACGATCAGCCGCCAGTTGGACGGGCCGCCGAGGGGGGCCTCGATCACGTAGGCCGAGTGCCGCCACTGGTCGCCAGGGGCAAAGACCGCGTCCGCCGGTTGCCAGCGGCTGATCCCCTCTTCGTCCTGGCTCATCGTCCCTGGCCCGCGGGAGAAGACCTGGGCCGGGTCTTCCTGGTTGCTGACGATCACCCGGTCGGCGCCGTCCACCAGGAAGCATCTTAGGCCCTGCTTGAATTCGTTGAACAGCAGCCGTTTCTTTAGTCGGTTCAAGTCCAGGATGGCCGCCACGTAACCCTGATAGCGGCGGTCTTGGCTCAGGACCGGGACGGCGAGCACTGCCACCCGCTGCTGCCTGTCGGTCTTCGAGACCAGGAGGTCGGAGAGCCGGGGCTTTAGTGTTTTGCTAAGTTCCGTCAGGTATGGCCGGTCGGAGAAGTCTTTGCCTAGGTTGCTGGTTTTGTCCGGGTCAAAATGAGGTGAAAAGGCCAGGCTGACGGCGTCCGGCCCCATCACCCCCAGTCCCGCGAGCCCAGGATCGAGCCGCCGCAGGGTCTCGACCTCCTGCTGGAGCCAGGCCGGGGTCTGGCGCGGCGTCTGCCAGGCCAGGTTGTCGAGGAGTCTGGTCTTTTCGGTCAGCCAGAGGCGGAGGTTGTGCGCCGTGTAACGGCTCACCTCGCGCAGGGCCACCTGGATGTAATGCTCTGCCTCCTGGGCCGCCTGGCGGCTTTCGGTGACGATGAGGAAGAAGGAGGGGGCCATCACCGCCAGGGTGAGGGTGGTGAATAGCGCCTCGGTGAGCGGGAGGCGGGTCGTCTGCTGCCGGAGGCTCACCGACATGGCCAGCAGTCGGGCGAGGGTGGCGTTGGCGATGCCGTTGATCGCCAGCATGTACATGGCGATGTGGACATCGGGCTCTGGCAGGCCAAGGGCCTTGAGGTAACATAACCTGACCAGGGGCAGGCCGAGACAGAGCCAGTACAGGGTGTCGGCGAGGATCAATCCCAGCTTGGGCCGGCCGCTCGACAGCCAACCGACCACCGCCATCTCCAACCCCATGACCAGCACCAGGTATGGGTGCCGCCAGCGCCACCAGGTTACGAGACCCGCGAGCAGGGCCGCGGCCAGGCCTGGCAGGTAGCCCAGCCATTGCAGGGCCAGCATCGTCAGCAGGCTGCCGGGCAGAAACTCGACGTTGAAGAACAGGTGATAGCCCCAGCGGTTGCCTGCCGCTCCCAGCGCGGTGAGGATGATCCAGGCCAGGAGCTTGGGGAGTCGGGCGGGGGGGGATGAGGGCATGGGATCTCGGTAGTGGGGCTCTGGGCGACGGCCTAAGTATCTAAAAATAATTATAGGCAAAAAACACGGGCCGATAAAGGGTAAATTTAGGTGTTAAACGAGCGACTCCCTCACCTCCCGATAGGCCTGTTCCAGGCGTTTGACGGACACCGGTAGCAGGGTCTTCAGCTCCGGGGCGAAGACCGAGATCCATAGTTCATCCACTAGGTGGCAAAATTGCCTGACCTGGGGCCAGGCCGCCTGCCGCCGGGCCGGGATGGCGAGTTGGGCCCATTGTTGCTTAAGTTCCTCGGCCTGGCGGAGGTAGTCGGCCAGCCGCCGGCCCTTGTCCTGATCCCGTCCGGGGTCGGCGTGGGCCCGCTCCACCCGCAGACGTAGGGCCTTCAGGTAGCGGGGCGCGAGTCTTATGGCCTCTAGGTCGAAGGAGTCTAGGAAATCCGAGGGCAGAAGGCGGTTGAGGGCCCCGGCGTAGTCCGAGAACCGCTGCTCAGTGAAGGGTGAGTTCGGGGCCAGGCCGTGGAATTTTTTGAGCTGCTGGACGGTGTCGTTTCGTTCCCGGAGCAGCAGCCGCACCTCACGTAAGAGCTCGTCCGCCCGCCGGTAGAGGCCGCCCTCGGCCAGCTCCTGGAGCCGGCGCTCGAATTCCTCCCCACTGGGCAGGCCCTGGCGCAGGAGCAGGAGCTGATCGAGCAGGAAGCCGTGGAGGGCCGCGTTCACCTCCTTGATGCCGCCCAGCCACTGGAACAGGGGCCACTCGGAGGGGGTCAGGGCGAAATCCTTGGCCAGCCGCCGCATCTGGGCCTCCAGGTGCTGGCCGTAGAGGCCTTTCAACCCCTCCCGGCCTTGCTCCTTGGCCTCTTCTTCGCTGGCGAACAGGCGAATCCCCAGGCCGCGCTCCCCGGTCTCGACCAGGGCCGGAAAGGCGTAGCCGGAAAGGGTACTGTCCGGGCCGGGAATCGGCAGGCGCCGGGGCGGGCCATCCTTGAGGTCGATCACCCCCTCCCGCTCCCAGCGCCTCCTGAGCGCCAGGGGTAAGCCCCCGCCGTCCGCCTGGGGGGCGCGGGAGGCGAATAACTCCGCGAAGTTGCGGCTGGCGATCAGTGTGCGGCCCTCCTCGTCCACCAGGCAGAGGCGCATCCGCAGATGGTCGGGTAGCTCCTCCTCCCGCCACTCGCCAGGGGCGATGTCGAACCCCATAAGCTCTTTGACCCGCCGGGTGAGCGCCAGGGTGAGCGATTCCCCGGCCCTGGGGGCCAGGCCGTCGAGCAGGCGGGCCGCGGTCTCGGCCACCGGCAGCAGGCGTTTGCGGGTGGCCTTGGGCAGGGCGCGCAGGAGCAGGATCACCTTTTCTTCCCGCAGACCCGGCACCAGCCAGTCGAAAACCGCCGGATCGAGGTGGGCCTTGGCCGCCTGGGGGATCAGCACCGACACCCCGTCCTCGCCGCCCCCAGGGGAGAACCGGTAGGACAGGGCGAGGCGGAAGGGGCCGGCGGCCAGCTCGGCGGGGAAGTCCTGCCCGTCCCGTCCGTCCGGGCCTAGGAGGTCGTCTTCGCTCATCAGCAGGCTGGTCTTTATCTGGGGCAGGGCGCGGGAAAGGCTCGCCAGGTCCCGGACCTCTTCCGGCAGGCGGCGTTGGTAGAAGTCGGCGAGGGCGTAGTCGTCCACCACCGGCCGCCGTAGCCGTTCCTCAAGCTCCCGCGCCCGTTCGAGCAGCCGTTGGTTGTGGCTTAGGAAGTCGAGGTCGCGGCCAATCTCGCCCTCGACCAGGGCCGTCTGAATGAATATTTCTCGGCTTTCCGCCGGGTTGATGGGCCCGTAGTTGACCCGGAGGCCGCTGGCGATGGTCAGCCCGAACAGGGTGATCTTCTGGAAGGCCACCACCTGGCCGCGCCGTTTCTCCCAGTGGGGATCGCGGTAGGAGTAGCGGCACAGGGGGCCGGCGATGGCCTTAAGCCAGTCCGGGTTGATGGTGGCTACGGTGCGGGCGTAGAGCCGGGTGGTCTCCACCATTTCCGCCGCCACCAGCCATTGGCCCGCCCGGTTGAACTGGCCGGAGCCGGGGAAGACCATCACCTCCCGGCCCAGGGCGGCGGTGTAGAGGTTCTTCTCCTTCTTGACCGCGATGTTGCGAAGCAGGCCGCAGAGGATCGACTGATGGATGGCCTCCGATTCGCCGGCCGGCAATTCGTCGCCGCCCGCCGGCTCGTCTCGCTTCCCGCCCAGGGCGGCGCCTATCTGCTGGTGGATGTCGCACCACTCCCGCATCCGCTGGGGGGAGAGGAAGTTCTGGCGGCAGAACCTCGTGAGCCGGTTGCGACTCACCTGGCCCGCCACCTGGTGATACTGACGCCAGAGGTTGAGCAGGGTGATGAAGTCGGAGGCCGGGGCCAGGAAGCGGCGGTGGGCCTGGTCTGCCTCCTGCTCCTGGCCGGGGGGACGGAGCCGGGGGTCTTGGATGGAGAGGGCGGCGGCGATTACCGTCACCGGCCCCGCCACCCCTCGTTCCCTGGCCTCCAGGATCATCCGGGAGAGACAGGGGTCAAGCGGCAGGCGGGCCATGGCCCGGCCTAGCTTGGTGAGCTGCGGGCCGTCTTCGCCCTCCTTAAGCTCCACCGCCGACAGCTCCTTGAGCAGGGCCAGGCCGTCCTTGATCGACCTGGGGTTGGGCGGGTCGAGGAAGGGGAACTCGCCGGGCAGCCCGAGCCGCAGGTCGAGCATCCGCATGATGACCTCGGCCAGGTTGGCGCGCACGATCTCCGGGGGGGTGAAGTCTTCGCGGCGCTGGTAGTCCTCCTCGCTGTACAGCCTAAGGCAGAGCCCTGGCCCCAGGCGTCCGCAGCGGCCCCGGCGCTGGTCGGCGCTGGCCTTGGAGATGGGCCGCACCGGCAGCTTGGTGGTCCGGGCCCGGGGGCTGTAGCTTGAGATCCGGGCCTGGCCGCTGTCCACCACGTAGCGGATGCCGGGCACGGTGAGCGAGGTCTCGGCGACGTTGGTCGCCACCACTACCTTGCGCCAGGGGCAGGGGGCGAAGATTCGGGCCTGCTCCCGGCTGGACAGGCGGCCAAAGAGCGGCAGCGCCTCGATCTCGTCCGGCCCGGCCCGCAGCAGCTCCGCCGTCTCCAGTATGTCACGCTCGGTAGCCATAAACACCAGGATATCGCCAGGCGGATGCTGGCGGATGAGTAAGCGCGTGGCCGCCACCGCCTGTTCCACCGGGGAGGAGTCTTCCTCCTGCTCGGGGGCCGGAAGGTAGCGCACCTCCACGGGAAAGGTCTGGCCGGGGATGTTGATTACCGGGGCCTGGTCGAAGTGGCGGGAGAACTTGCCGGTGTCCAGGGTGGCGGAGGAGATGATGATCTTGAGCTCGGGCCGCCGGGGGCAGAGCCGCTTGAGGATGCCGAGCAGGAAGTCGATGTTGACGCTGCGCTCGTGGGCCTCATCGATGATGACCGCGTCGTAGGCGGAGAGGCGATGGTCACCCGCCGCCTCGGCCAGCAACATGCCGTCGGTGAGGAATTTGATGCGGGTGGTGGCCCTGGTGTGGTCGGCGAAGCGGATGCGGTAGCCCACCAGGGCCGGGCCCTCCTCGCCCAGTTCCGTCGCTACCCGGGCGGCCACCGAGGTGGCGGCGATGCGGCGCGGCTGGGTGCAGGCGATCATCCGCTCCCGGCCTAGGCCCGCCTCCAGGCACATCTTGGGTAACTGGGTGGTCTTGCCGGAGCCGGTGTCGCCGGCCACGATCAGCACCTGGTGGGCCTTCAGGGCGGCGACGATCTCCTCCCGCCGGCCGCTGATCGGCAGCTCCGGGGGGTAATTGAGGCTAGGCAAGGCCCTTTGGCCTGCCGTCCAGGATCTCCTTGACCAGGGCGCCGTCGGCGGCCTTGCCGAAGTGCTTCATCACCAGCCCCATGGCCTGCACCGGGGCCTTGAGTTTGGAAAAATCGATGTTGGCCGCCAGCCAGGCCTCGATCTCTTCCCGGCTGGCCAGGCGAGGCAGGTAGGTGGAGAGCACCGTAAGGAAGGGGGAACTCGCCTCCTTCTTGATCTCCAGCACCAGCTTCTCGGACTTCACCAGGCCCTGGATCAGGCCCAGGATGTCGTCGTTGGTGATCTCGGCCTCCCGCTTGCAACGGAAGCTCTTCTTGCCGCTTTCCAGGGTCAGGGGCACGGTCAGCTTGGGAAACTCGCTCATCACCTGGCGGATGGCGTCCCGGGCCGCCGGGTCGCGGCCCAGAACCGCAGTTTTCAGATCCGCCTTCATCTTTTCCAGGAGCGACATCCCCAGCTCCGGTTTCCAGCCGTATTCCGCCATATCTTTCTCCTTTTTCAGGTTCAAGGGACAAGGTTAAAGAGGCAAGGTACAAGAGGAAGGGCGTCGGGCGCAAGAGGAAAGCTACGGGAAGAACTTGTCAAGCAGCGTCCGCAGGGAGGAGAGGGAGTAGGGTTTGGCGATTACCCCCGCCACGCCCTCCCGGCCGGGCAGGTCGGACTCGTCGTAGCCGGTGGCGATGACCACCTGGGTCTTGGGGCTAAGCTGACGGATTTGATCCAAGGTGGCCCAGCCGTCCATCCGGGGCATGGCCAGGTCGAGGATCACCAGGCCGATCTCCTCTTGCCGGGCGCGGAAGGCCGCCAGGGCCTCGATCCCGTCCCGGGCGGTGATGGCCGTCAGGCCCAGGCTTTTGAGCATCTCCCGGCACACGGCGAGTACCATCTCCTCGTCGTCCACCAGGAGCACTAGGCCTCGACCGTTGGAACTGGGGGCTGGTGCTCGTTCGCCCTTCGGCTTCGGGGCCGGGATGTCCGGCCAGGGCGTGGTGGCCTTGGCCCTGACCGGGGCGGGGAAAAGCACCTGGAAGGTGCTGCCCTGGCCAGGGGCACTGTCCACCATGATCGCCCCCCGATGGGCGCGGACGATGCCCAGCACCGCCGACATCCCCAGGCCCCGGCCCATGAATTTGGTGGTGAAGAAGGGATCGAAGAGCCGTTGCTGGGTTTCCGCGTCCATGCCGCCGCCGGTGTCGCGCACCGTGACCGAGACGAAGCGTCCCGCCGCCGGGGGCTCGGCCAGGCGGCTGGCCTTGAGCGCTGTGGCGCTGAAGTCGCCCAGGCCGAGGGCGACGGTGATCTCCCCGGCCTGACCTTCGGGAATGGCCTCGGCGGCGTTGGTGATCAGGTTCATGAATACCTGCTGCACCTGGGCCGGATCGGCCAGAATGGGAGGCACTCGGGTCTGGTAGTCGAGGCGCATGAGGATCCGTTTGGGGATCGCCGCCGCCATCAGGGACAGGTTAGCCCGGATCAGGTCGGCGAGATCAAGGGGTTGCGGTCGGGGGTCGTTCTTGCCTACGTAGTTCAGCATCTGACGGGTGAGGTCGGCGGCTCGCCGGGCGGCCTGGACGGCGTTCTCCAGCTTGAGCCCCGTCCCTTTGGGCAGCCCTTCGTCCTCCAGGGCCAGGTCGAGGTTGCCGAGTACCGCCATCAGCAGGTTGTTGAAGTCGTGGGCGATGCCGCCGGCCATGATCCCCAGGCTCTCCAACTTTTGGGACTGCTGGAGCTGGCGCTCGAAGGCCAGCCGTTCCTCCTCCGCCCGTTTGCGAGCGGTGATGTCCTCGACGATGCCCACCACGAAGTCTGGCCGGCCCTGGCCGTCGCGGATGAGGTTTAGGCTGTTGCCCACCCAGAGCGTGGAGCCGTCCCGGCGCCGCCACCGCTGCTCGGCCTGGGCGTAGTCGCCGCCCCCGAAAAACAGCCCCGGCGCCGTCTCTCCGGGGAGGGTGAAGTCGGCAAGCGAGCGGCCGAGCACCTCCTCCGGGACGTAGCCCAGCATCTGCGAGAAGGCGGCGTTGGCCTCTCTGATCACCCGGTCCAGATCCAGGATTAGGATGCCCACCGCCGTCCGTTCGAAGATGGCCTTAAACTTCCTTTCGCTCTTCTCCCGCGCCCGGCGTTCCCCGGCGTCGTGCAGGGCCCGGGAGACCGCCGGGCAGAGGCGTTCGAGCCGGTCTTTCAGCACGTAGTCGTAGGCCCCGCGCCGGATCAGGCCAGCGGCGGTCTCCTCGCCGATCACCCCCGAGACCATGACCACCGGCAGGTCGGGCCGGCGCGCCACCACCAGTTCCAGGGCCTCGAGGCCGCTGCACTGGGGCAGGGAGTAGTCGGAGAGCACGATGTCCCACTCCTGGGCGTCCAGGGCCTTCTCCAGCGCCTGGCAGGACTCGACCCGGATGCTGTGGGGCGTAAAGCCGCCCCTCTTCAACGCCCGCAGGATCAGAAAGGCGTCGTTCTCCGCGTCCTCGACCAGGATCACCCGCAGTTCCTGATTCATGGCCTAATCCTTGGGCCCCCGGTTCAGCACCAGCCAGTAGAGGCCTAGCTGCTCGATGGCCTCCCCGAACTGGCCGAAATCGACCGGCTTTCTGATATAGCTGTTGGCCCCCCGTTCGTAGGAACTCATCCGGTCGCTCTCCTCGTCGGAGGTGGTGAGGATGATCACCGGCAGCAGCCGGGTGGCGGGGTTGGCCCGGATCTGGCGGAGCACCTCCAGGCCGCTCACCTTGGGCAGGTTGAGGTCCAGGAGCACGATCTCCGGCGGCGTTCGCCCCTGGCCCGCGTGTCGCCCCTCGCCGAACAGGTAGTCTAGGGCCTCCTGGCCATCGCGGGCCACCACGATCTCGTTTAAGACGTTCTTCTTCTTGAGGGCCCGGATGGTGAGCAGCTCGTCGTCGGGGTTGTCTTCCACCAACAGGATGTGTCGTTTCTTGCCCATGGTTTCCTCGTGGTTGACGGGTACTGGTTGTATGACTTGGGGGAAGGGGCCTCAGCCCAGGGTGAAAAAGAAGCTTGCCCCTTGGCCAGGGGCGGCCTGAGCCCAGATTCGGCCTCCGTGACGGTGGATGATCCGCTGCACGGTGGCCAGCCCGATGCCGATGCCCTCGAACTCGCCCGGCGAGTGCAGGCGCTGGAAGACGGCAAACAGCTTGTCCGCGTGCCGCATGTCGAAACCGGCCCCATTGTCCCGGAGGTGGTAGGTGATCACCCCGTTCTCCTCGGTCTTGCCGAAGCTGATTGCCGCCTCCTCGACCTGGGCGGTGAATTTCCAGGCGTTGCCGAGCAGGTTTTCCAGCACCGACCGGATGAGCACCGGATCGGCGTTGGCGCGGAGGCCTTCCTCGATGTGCACCTTGGCCCGCCGCTCGGGGGTGGCGTTTTGCAGCTCCGCCATGATCTCGGCGGCCAGGCGGGAGAGATCGACCGGTTGCCGGTTGAGCTCCCCCCGGGACAGGCGCGACATCTTGAGCAGGTCGTCGATCAGTTCCCCCATCCGCACGCAGCCGGCTTGAATCCGCTCGACGTACATCCGGGCCTCTTCGTCCAAGGCCGGGCCGTAGTCTTCGAGCAGGGCGGCGCCGAAGCCGTTGATTCCCCGCAGCGGGGCGCGCAGGTCGTGGCTCACCGAGTAGGCGAAGCTGTCCAGTTCCTGGTTGGCGGCCTCAAGTTGGGCGGTGCGTTCCGCCACCCGTTGTTCCAGTTCCTGATTGAGTTGCCGCAGTTCCTCCTCGACCCTTAGCCGGCCCTGATTCTCAATCACCAGTTCCTCGGTGCGCTCGCCCACGGTGCGTTGCAGGCTGCGGCTGAAGATGAAGAGCCCGACGATGGTCAGTACTCCGGCCAGCAGGGCACCGGTGACCACGGTCATCACCCGGTATTCCTCGGCCAGGGGCGCCTTGATCGATTCGATGGCCCGGATGCGGCCCACCGTCTCGTTGAAGCCGCCCTGGCCGGGATAGCGTTCCTGAAGCTGCCGGGGGGCGTCTTCCCGCCGGCCATGGCATTTCAGGCAGCGCTTCTCGTTGGCCAGAAAGGGGACGGCGTAGAAGAGGTAGCGCTTGCCGTTCTCCTCGACGATTTGGGCGTAATGGGTCAGGGAGCGATCCTGGTTGAAGCGCCGGATCAACCCTTCCTCCTGGGGATCGGCCCGGTTGACCGGGTTTCTGGGGTTGTCCGCCGCCAGCTTGTAGTACACCTCCGGCAGGCCGGCCTTGAGCCGGGCCTGGTTGTAGAAGACGTGCTGTACCCGCACGATGTAGGAGGAACTGAAGAGCTCCGGGGCGTAGAAGTCCTTGGATAGCTCACCCTTGGCCTGATAACGGTAGAGGGCGGGGTGCATGTCGCGCTGGACGTAGAGGTGGATGGCGCGTTGGGAGAGCAGCAGGTTTTCGACGTTTCTCTCCGCCTGGAAGATGACATAGGCCCTGGTGATGTAGAACATGATGAGCCCGGCCAGGGCCGAGACCAGGAGGGCGATCAACAGCGTCCGGGTCAGATGTCGGCCCCGGAAGGGGAAGAGGGGCGGCTGGCCTTCGGGGGGGGCTGCGGGCATGGAGGTCCTTGTTTAGAAGCCGTGCGGAAATAGTTTGGACAACTTCCAACTACTCTTATCGCTCCTTAATGCCTCTGCCGTTAGGGGTATGGCTTGAGGTTATTCCTACTTGACGGCTTGGAGAAGGTGGAGGTCACGGCGTGGGGCGATCATATGGTAAAATACTAGCAGGATGGGCAGCTTTTAGGTAATAAAATTTCAGGGCGTCGAAAAAAGTCCGATTGGCGAGAGGGCCGAGTGGTAAGGCCGGTTTGGGGGCCGCCTGAGGGTGCTGGCATAAAAGGCGTTGCCAGAGGGGGCCGGAGGGGGATAAGTTGCGCCTGGCTCATCCCTCAACCATCAACCAGGAGGCGCCGTGAACGAACATTTGAAAACCCTCTCCCTCCTGCTCACCGCCTACCTGCCCAAGGTGGCGGCGGCGGGGATCGTCTTTTTCGCCGGGCGTTGGCTCGCCAACTGGGTGGCCCGGATCGTGGCCCGGCTGCTGGAGACCAACGGGGTGGAGCCCACCCTGGTCAAGTTCCTGCGGCCGGTGATCTTCAATGCCTTGCTCATCGTGGTGTTGATCACCAGCCTGCGTCAACTGGGGGTGGACACCTCCTCCTTCCTGACCGTGATCGGCGCCGCCGGCCTGGCGGTGGGCCTGGCCCTCAAGGACTCCCTGAGCCACCTGTCAGCCGGGGCCATGCTGGTGCTTTTCAGGCCCTTCAAGATCGGCGATTTCATCACCGCCGCCGGGGTCTCGGGCGAGGTGCGGGAGATCTCCCTCTTTAATACCGAACTGGCCACGGTGGATAACCAGAAGATCATCGTGCCCAACAGCAGCATTGTCAACGGCATCATCACCAACGCCTGCGCCCATCCTCTCCGGCGGGTGGATCTGACCATCGGCGTCGGCTACCAGGACGACTTGCGGCGGGCAAAGGAGGTGCTGGCCACTGTGGTGGAGGCCGAGCCCCTGGCGCTTAAGGAGCCCGCCCCGGCCATTCTGGTCGTCGAGCTCGCCGAGAGCAGCGTCAACCTGGCCTGTCGGGTCTGGGTAAAGACCGAGGATTATCTTAAGGCCAGGTCCAGCCTGATCGAGGGGATCAAGACCGCCCTGGAGCAGGCTGGCATTAGCATCCCCTTCCCCCAGCAGGAGGTGCGGGTATTTCTCGACCGCGAGCCGTCCAGGTGAGCCATTGATTTGATATTTGTTTGCAATCGGCCCCTGGCGAGAGTAATATGGAGGCTTAAGGCGGCGGCTAACCGACGCGCCGTCAGGGAGGTGGGGCCGGGCGCCTTGTGGGGTTTCAAGGAGAAGGGGCGGGCCGGCTTAAGGGATAAAAATAATTTGAAAGGAGAGCAAGGGATGAAAAGACTAATGCAGTTTATGATGGCGATTTGCATGGCCGCGCTGGCTACCGCCTGCGCCAACAAGAACGTGGGCGCGCCCTTCAGCCCCACCGACTTAAACAGCAAGGTGACCAGCGGCGAGTACGTGCAGAAGGTGGACAACTTCATCGTGCTGCTGGACGACTCCTCGTCCATGTATGCCGATAACAAGTGGCAGAGCAAGATCGAGAAGGCCAAGCTGGTGGCCACCAACATGAACGACACCATCCCCGCCAGCCTCAAGCTCCAGTCCGGGCTGCGGGCCTTTGGCCCCCGCCAGTATTCCCTGGCCGACGGCAGCGCCTTGCAGTACGGGATGACCTCCTATAATCAGTCCGGCCTGGGCAAGGCGATCAAGGAATTTCACTGCACCGGCGGGCTTACCCCCATGTCCCCGGCCATCGACCTCTCCAAGGCCGACCTGAGTAAGACCCAAGGCGACATCGCGGTCATCCTGATCAGCGACGGCCTGGAGAACGTGGACGGCCCCTCCACCGCCGCGGTCAAGGAGTTGAAGGCCAAGTACCAGGATCGGGTCTGCGTCTATCCCATCTTAATCGGCGACGATCCCACGGGCCGGGCCAACATGGAGGCCATCGCCAAGAGCAGCGGCTGCGGGTTCGCCACCGACGAGCAGAAGGTGGGCAGCGCCTCCGGCATGGCGGATTTTGTCGAGAAGGTGTTCCTGAAGAAGGCCCCGGCGGTCGCCAAGCCGGCCCCGGCCCCGGCCCCGATGGCCGTCGAGCCCAAGTGCTTCACCGTCGATCTCAAGGTGGAGTTCGACTTCGACAAGGCGAACATTAAGTCTCAGTACTATCCGGAGTTGCTCAAGTTCGGCGAGTTCGTCCGCAAGCACCCCCACCACACCATCAACCTGGAAGGCCATACCGACGGCATCGGCTCCGAGAAGTATAACCTAAAGCTCGGACAGCGCCGGGCCGACGCGGTGCGGGCCTTCCTGCTCAAGCACTTCTCCGATATCGACTCCTCCCGGCTGACCGCCATCTCCTACGGCAAGACCAAGCCGGTGGCCAGCAATAAGACCAAGGAGGGCCGGCAGGAGAACCGCCGGGTGTTCGCCACCTTCACCTATCAGGAGTAAAAGCATAGGCGCTTTTTTCGCGCCATCAGGAGGCCCGTCGCTTTCACCAGCGGCGGGCCTTTTTTTTGTCCTGGACGCGGCGGCAGATAACGTCCTTGGTGTCTTATTCCAAGACTTGCCCCCCCCCCATGAGGTGGGTCGTCAATAGTGGACACGAAAATTCTACGTAGCTTTTTGCAGTTGATAAAACCGGCGCTCATAGGCAGCCGGAGAAAGGTACCCGAGTTTTTTC
>JAJXUT010000130.1 GCA_021782655.1 Deltaproteobacteria bacterium | reverse complement strand
ATGCTATAATAAACAAGCAACGATCCGAGTAAACCCCTAGGGAGGAGCCGCCATGACCACCACCAACCCCACCACCGCCAGCTCGTTCTCCACCACCCAACTCCAGAAGACCCAGCAGGCCCTCCTGGCCTCGCTGGTCAAGATGGCCAGCGGCTCCCAGATCAACCAGGCAGCGGACAACGGCGCGGGCCTCGTCATCTCCGACCTCCTGGGCAGCCAGGCCCAGGGCCTGGGCCAGACGATGCGGAACCTCAACGACACCCTCTCCATCACCCATATCGCCGGCGGCGCCCTGGGCCAGGCCAGCGATATAGTCAACTCCATCCGCAGCGACGCCTTGGCCGCCGGCAACGCCAGCCAATCGCCCGCCAGCCGCCAGGCCTTGCAGGACGAGATCCAAAAGTCGCTCAAGCAGTTGGACTCCCTGGCCCAGACCACCACTTACAACGGCCAGCAACTCCTGGCCGGCGGCTTCACCAGCCAGGCCCCGACCGCCGGGACACCATCCGGCTCCGGCCAGACCCTGACCCTGGGCTCGATAAGTAGCGGCCAACTGGGCGACCAGACCCTGGGCAATCTCGCCAGCGTCAACGTCACCAGCGACCAGGGGGCGCAAAATGCGGTAGCCATCGCCGACGCGGCCCTCAAGCAGATCGGCCAGATGCAATCCGGGGTGGGCGCCTACAAGAATCAAATTTCCGCCACCGTCGTCAACCTCGGCACCTCGCAGATCAATACCCTGGCGTCGGCCTCAGCCGTCCGCGACCTCGACCTGGCTCAGGAATCGGCCAACTTCTCGGCCCTGGAATCCCTAAACACCGCCCAGGTATTCGCCGCCGCCCAGGCGAACGCGAGCAAGAAGAACGTCTTAACCCTCCTTCAGGGCGCCTAATCCCCTAAACCCTTAGCCCTTGCCGGACAGCCCGATTCTTTTCGTTGACAGGGGCTTGGCCGGCGTTGTCTAATGGACTAACGGTCGCTGGAGACGAGTTCCCCTGCAAGGGAAGACGCCTAACGATGCCCTAGCATTAACGGCCAGGCGCGCTACCCTTGGCCAACCGTTTACCCCAACCTCACCACAGGCAGGCCCATGAAGACGAAAAGAAACCAGCTCTCATTCCACAAGGACCTCTCCCACCAAAACATCCTCTTTGACGAGTATTTCGCCGAGCACCAGGAGGTAGAAATCGTGGCCTTTAACTACGACGGGCACGGCGCCGCCCTCTGCCGGGGCGACGGGGCGCTTACGGAGATCAACCTGGCCCATGCCAAGCGGATCATATTCGGGGCCAGCAAGGAGGCGGTGGAGACCTTCCTCACTGGCATCTTCGACCCCGAGGCCGAGACGGAGGACATAACCCGCCAGGACGACGCCCCGATCTTTAGACTACCAGAACTACAGAAGATGAAGCGCTACGAGGCCGGGAACCTGGCCAAGAAGACCTTGAAGGAGTTCAAAGAACACGGCCCCGACCACTTCCGGTACTTCCTCCTGGACGAGGAGGAGGACTGATGGCGGGCCGTGCCGGCCTTTGTCCCTACCCGGTTTACCGATGCTGAGCTGGCCCTACCGTCACCACCTAAGCCTCAAGCAGCGGCTGCGCCGCTCCCTGTACGAGGTGCTGCGCGACCAGTTGGACAACGACCTGGTGCAGTTGAGCCTGGTGGACTCCTACTGGAACTTCGTCCGGGCCGGCCTCCCCTACCCCTTTGTCCAGAAACGGGAGCTTAAGCCCCGGGCCCGGGTGGCGGAGCAGGAGTTCAGCCACCACAATCACTTCTTTGTCATCTTCTGCGAGGGCACCATTCCCAGCGAGCACAAGAAGTACCTTCGCTTTTTCGACTCCAACCGGCTGACCAAGGAGGCGATCGAGAAGATCCCCTATCTCACCCTGCACAAAAACTACACCAGCAACCTGAAATACTTCGACAATCCCTCGTTCGCCACCATGGTCAAGGACCTGACCCCGGTCGATTACGCCCTGCTCATCCAGCAGGACCCCGCCACCCGGGCCCAGGCCCGCTACATGCTGACCCACTTCCACGTCCGGGTGGACTGGCCGATCGACAACGCCGCCGAGGACATGGCCACCCATCTCCGCTACATTGCCAAAGACCTGTACGAAAACGGCGAGCCCTATGCCGAGCAACTCCACCACAAACTCTTTGAGTTCTACGGCTTCCACCACATGGTGGGCGGACGGCGGACGGCGGCGGTGGTGGCGGCCCAACTGTTGCGGAGAATGAACTTTATCTCCACGGTGTACGTCTCCAGCGCCGAGGCCCGCACCCTGACCCGGCTCAGCGAACGTGGGGTGAGCAAGTTCGTCCTTTTCAAGGTGCCGCTTCCCGATGTGGAGCGACTGGCCCATGAACACCAGATGTCGCTAGACACCTTCTGCGAACGTTACCTGGTGGCCCTCTGTGACTCCCACGGGGTGGGGATATTCCAGGTGGTGTATCGCAACACCCCCTACTCCAAGACCCCGGACGACGGCAAACTCCGCGAGCTGCACCCCGACTACCAGTGGCTCACCATCCACGATCAGCTCCTCCTGCCCCTCCCCGGCCAGCAGGAGGCCTACCCCCTGCGCTACCACACCGTCTATTCCTAAGATTAACCCCAAATTAAACCTTACCCCTACCCACCCAGATAGGCCCGCCGCACCTGGTCGTTGTTCAACAGCTCCCCAGCCGAGCCGGACAAAACCATCTCCCCGTTTTCCAGCACGTAGCCCCGGCTGGCGGTCTTGAGCGCCAGGTTGGCGTTCTGCTCCACCAGCAGCACCGAGACCCCCTGCTCCTGGTTGATCTGGCGCACCACGGAAAAGATCTGGCGGATGACAATCGGCGCCAGGCCCAGGGAGGGCTCGTCAAGCAGGAGCAGACGCGGCCTGGCCATGATGGCCCTGGCGATGGCCAGCATCTGCTGCTCGCCGCCGCTCAAGGTGCCGCCGTCCTGTCGCCGCCGTTCGGCCAGGATGGGAAAAAACGAGAACACGTAGTCCCGATCGGCCCGCACCCCCTGGCGGTCGCGACGCCGAAAGGCCCCCAGCTCCAGGTTCTCCAGCACCGTGAGCTGGGGGAAGATGCGCCGGCCCTCCGGCACCTGGGCGATGCCCAGCCCGACGATCCGATGTGGGGGCAGGCCGTCGATCCTCTGGCCAGCCAAGACGATCTCCCCCCGCCGGGCCGCCACCAGGCCGGAGATGGCGAGCAGCAGGGTGCTTTTGCCCGCCCCGTTGGCCCCGATCAGGGTGACGATCTCGCCCTGCCCGACCGTGAGATCCACCCCCCGCAAGGCGGCCACCGGGCCGTATCCCGCCTCCACCCCCCGCAGGCTAAGCAGCATCGTCCTCTCCTAGATAGGCGGCGATCACCGCCGGATTGGCCCTGATTTCGGCCGGGGTGCCGCTCGCGATCAGCTCGCCATGATCCATAACGTAGATCCGGTCTGAAAGGCGCATCACCAGCCGCATGTCGTGCT
>JAJXUT010000060.1 GCA_021782655.1 Deltaproteobacteria bacterium | reverse complement strand
GTTGAACAAAAATATTCGCTAACCCTTTCCGGGTTCTTTTTTTACCAGCAGGATCGAACATGGCATCTTTCTGGCTAATTCATTATTGCTGCGATTAAAAAAGAGGTCTTCTATGTGGCCTTCTTCATGAGCAAGCATCACCAGGAGGTCAATTTTTTCTTCCTTAATAGTTCTCAGGATTTCTTCGGTGGGCTCACCTTCCCTTACCACTTCTTTTATGGACATGCCTTTAGTTTTTTCGGCTTCGACAAGATCAGACAAGCCCTCTCTGGCATCAAGAAGAATTTTTTCATACTCTTTTTCAAGAGACAAGTGACCCATACTCCAGCCGCTGAGACCAAAGGGATTGAAAATTGAATGAATGACAAATAGTTCCGCTCCAAATTTTTGGGCGAGTGAAACGCCGACTTGAATGGCCTTTTGTGATGACTGGATCATTCTGCTGACGACAAGAATGCGTTTGTATTCATTCATGGTAAGCCTCCTGTTTAATTGTGATCCCCATCAAGTTTCGCGGGATTCATAGGCGTGAATTTTAGAAAATTGCGAAATGGTAAATCTAACCACCGTCGCTATTTTTGTTAATTTCCCCTTTCGCGTATCGGATGCCAAGCTGTGAGTTCACGGTGCAGTTATGCTGACATTGAGTGAGCTAACGTGTTCATGATTTCTCCGGGTTTTGGGCACCGTTCATCGACTTTTCTGGGTCTCCCATTCTTACAACTACACGATGTTTCACAAGTCCACGCTCCAGAGGGATTACGCCACCAACCAATCGTTGACCATTCATCTCCACCCATGAGACACCGCGTTCGAAGCCATGCGGATTCTCGACTTGAATCGCATAGATCGTTTCACCGTGTTTATAGCGGAGACTGAAGCCTTTCCACTCTGCGGGAATAACAGGATTCACAGACATCTGTCCGGCCCTGACATGTAACCCCAGGACCTCTTCAATCCAGGCCCGATACATCCAGGCGGCAGAACCGGTATACCAAGACCAACCTCCCTGCCCAACCCGGTCTGGCAGTCGGTAAACGTCTGCGGCAACTACGTAGGGTTCAACACCATAGCGCCATGCCGTAGCTGCATCGCGGGCATGCTCGATCGGATTGAGCATGCGCAAGAGCTGCACCGCCCGTTCGCCATCCCCCTTGCGGGCCATGGCCATAGCCATCCACAGAGCGGCGTGGGTGTACTGCCCGCCGTTCTCCCGCACACCGGGGGGATAGCCCTTGATGTAGCCAGGCGACGGGACGGCTTTGTCGAAGGGAGGCGTAAAGAGCAGAACCAGTCCTTCATCCTGGCGGACGAGATGTTGCCAGGCAGACTCGAGGGCCTGATCCGCACGAGCAGGGTCGGCTGCGCAGGAAAGCCAAGCCCACGATTGGGGCAAGGAATCGATCATCGCCTCAGTGTTAGCCGCTGACCCAAGCGGGGTGCCATCATCGAAGGTCCCACGCAGATACCACGCCCCGTCCCAACCGGCCTCTTCAACCCGTTGCATCAGGCTAGATCTCTCTTTTTGATAACTAAGGCTCAGCTCAAGTTGCTGCATGAGGCCAGACATTTCAGCCATTCCCTGCAAGAGTTCACACAGGAACCAGGCAAGCCAGACGCTTTCGCCTTTTCCCCCGGCTCCCACCAAATTCAACCCATCATTCCAATCCCCCGTCCCGATCAGGGGTAGGCCCTTGGGTCCTATCGTCAGCCCACGGCTGACCGCACGTTGGCAGTGTTCAAAGAGCGTCGCCCGTTCAAGGCTTATCTCCGGCGAGGAAAACACCTCGTGCTGATCGTCAGCCAAGGATGGGGCGTTGAGAAAAGGGATGGTAGTCTGCAGGATCTCCAGATCACCGGTCGTCCGGACGTAATGGGCGACCATGTAAGGGAGCCAAAGCAGGTCATCGGAAATCCGCGAGCGGATGCCCGCGCCGGCAGGGTCATGCCACCAATGCTGGACATCGCCCTCCTTGAATTGGCGACTGGCGGCGAGCAGGATCTGGTCGCGCGCCAGTTTGGGCCTTGCGTAGAAAAAGGCCATAACATCCTGCAACTGATCGCGGAAACCGAAGGCCCCGCCTGACTGATAAAAGGCCGAGCGCCCCCAGATGCGGCAGCTCAAGGACTGGTACTGCAACCAGCGGTTGATCAAGAGGTCGGCGGCCAGGTCAGGGGTCTGCACTTCAATGGTGCAGAGCAGCTCATCCCACCAAGCTTTGGATCGGGCAAGCGCCTCTTCCACGGCCTGCTCCTCCCGGAAGCTCTGTACCTGCACCCTGGCCTCTGCCACCGAGGCAGCTTGTCCCAACATACATGTGAACTCGTGTTGCTCATTGGGCTCTATTTCTACGGAGACTCGGAGTGCCGTGCATGGGTCCAGCCCGGCCCCGGTCCGCAGAGATAGCCGAGGCAGTTCCATGGCTACGGGGTTGGCGAGAGTTCGATTGCGACCGATGAAGGCCTTACGGTCGCCTCCGTAAGAGTCGGCCTGGGGGGTGATGGCCGCAAAGGCCACCCTCGCGCCATATTCGGGGTGGTAGTGGTTGTGCGCAAGCATAGCCTGAGCCCCGTCGTCCCAGTGCGTCATGACGTGCATCTGGGAAGTCTCGCGGTTTTCGCCAAGCGTCAACTCCACATAGTAGGTTAACGAGAGCCTTCGTCGCCTTGAGGAAGCATTGGTAAGGCGCAAGCGCTGCAGTTTGATCGGTTGGCCGCCGTTATCATCCACAGGGACGAAAACGGTCAGCTCCTGCTCGATGCCGTTACTGTTATGCTCGAACACAGTATAACCGGCCCCATGCCTAGCCCGATAGGCGGTCTCCTCACGGATCGGCATGGCGGTCGGCGACCAGAAGTGCCCGCTCTCCTCGTCGCGGATATAGAGCGCTTCTGACGCCGGGTCCAGCACCGGGTCGTTCGACCAGGCGGTCAGGCGATTGCGCTGGCTATTGCCATACCAGGTAAAACCGGATCCAGTTTCGCTGACCATGGTGCCAAAGGTTGGGTTAGCGATGATATTCACCCAGGGGGCCGGGGTGTTGGTGCCGGGGCCCAGATAGATCGCATATTCACGACCGTCCGGGGTAAAGCCGCCCAGACTGTTGAAATAGTTCAACTCCATAAATGGGAGGGGGGACGAGGCCTCACGGGGGGCACGTTTTCGGGTCAGTGTGTCCAAGATTTGGGGAGCCTCCGCCGGCACTCCCAATTGTTGGGCGAGCGTGCCGCGTGCCGCCACCAGAACCACACTGGCCACTGACTTCAGGAGTCTGAGATCTTCTTCTGGAATCTGCGCCGTACTTTTCAGGAAGATTTTGCCCGTCCGATCAGTTGCGGCTGAATGGGGTTGGGCTTGAATCAACTCCTCCAGGCGTTCTTGCAATGGCCGCTCATAACTCCCGGCTTCTTCATTTAAAATGACCAGGTCGACGGACAAGCCATGCAGCCACCAATAGGTGTGGGCCAGGAGCATCTGGCGGACCAGGCTGATATCCCGCACCACGTCTATGGTGATCAGAACCATTGGCAGGTCGCCCGAGATGGCGTAGGGCCATAATCCTGCTTGCCCCTTGCGGTTCTCTGCCAAACGTTCGGCAGGGGCTCGCAAGAGGTGGTTAGCATACAGCAGGTGGCCTGCCAGTTGCTGGAAACGACGGGCCTCGTCAGCTTGAATGTGCAGCACCTGCAGCTGTTGCTGGGCGGAACTCCAAGCAAAATCCATGGCCCGCTCAATAGAATGCTGGTCACTATATTTTTCCATCAGCAGTAAGACTTGCTCCCGAGTCGTTCCGGCAACAAGCACCAGGGAGATCTGGGCGCGCTGGCCTGGCCCCAGGGTGAGGGTTCGCCGCAGGCTTAGACAAGGATCCAGGACAAAGCCCTGGCTGTTGCCCAGTGCTTGCACTGCTCCCATGGGGTTGGCAAGTGTACGGCCACGGCCGATGAACCGTCCCCGGTCAGTTTCAAAGTGGAGGTCATTTTCGGAGATATAGTTATCGTTTGAGGGATGAAGCGTCAGGCAATGGGCCAGATAAAGCGGCGGGTCATTTTCGCCCCGTGCTCGCCGGAAAGCGATGAGCGCATTTTGCGTAAGGATCGCTTCAGTCTGGATGAAGAGTTTATTGAAGGCGGGGTGTTGCCGATCGGCATTGTGGGACGCCATGGAAAGTTCCACATAACTTGTGAGGTTGAGCTGGCGGGCACGATTGGTGCGATTGACCAGGGTAATCCGGCGGATCTCCACATCATCATCAGGCGAGACGATGATCTCGGTCTCCGAATAAATGCCGTAGTCGACGCGACGAAATACCGCCCGGTCAAGGGCAAAGTCAACCGAATACCCCTCAACCTTGCCGCCGACCGGGTGATAGGTGGAGGACCAAAGCAGATCCGAGTGGGCTTCGTGGATGTAGCAGAATGTTCCCATCGCATCGCAGGTTTGATCAGATCGCCAACGGGTAAGTTCATGCCCTCCCCACTGGCTATAGCCGCCACCGCTGTTGGTGACCATCAATCCATAACGACCGTTGCTGAGCAGGAGAGTTTTGGGGGTAGCGGTATGGGGGGTGGTAAAGGTGATTCCTGCCGGTGCGACTAGGTCTACCCCTACCAACTCAGGCTCTGTTGGCCGGGCCGAGATCAGATGCAGCGGCGGCAGGGTCGGGATGCGTTCCTGGAGCAGGGCCTCAAAGGCACGCACTCGCGAGTCGCTATGGAAACGGCGCGGGAATGGGTTGTCATGCAGGAAATTTGTCAAGGCCAGAAAGGCCATTCCCTGATGATGGGCCATATATGCCTCGACAATCACCCCGCGTTTGCCCTCACGCTGTGGTTGCCGGCTGAAGTCCATGGCTTCGTAGTAGCCGTAATCAGCCAGCAACCCCATCCCTGCCAGTTGTTTCAGATTGCGGACGGTCTCAATTGGTGCCACGTTCAGGGCAAGCATGGTGGCATAGGGGGCAATGACCACCTGCTTCTCCAGGCCGCGCTTCAAGCCGAGGGCCGGCACGCCAAAGGCCTTGTACTGATAGGTCTTGTTAAGGTCCAGATCGGCAAAGGCGGACTCGGAAATACCCCAAGGCACACCACACAAACGACCGTAAGCGATCTGTACCGTCACAGCTTCTCGGGCCGCTTTATCGAGGAGTGAGTTGCCATAAGAATGCTGAAACAAGAGCGGCATCAAGTATTCAAACATGGTCCCAGTCCAACTGAGCAGCACCCGTTGCCGGCCGATGGCGCCGTAGGGACGGCTCAGAGAAAACCAGTGCTCTAGGGGGACGTCGCCTCGGGCAATGGCGACAAAGCTACCGAGCCGCGCCTCGCTGGCCAGGAGATCGTAACTGGAGGCGTCCAGGCGGTCGGTTGAGACGTTATAGCCAATCGCGAACAGCTTGCGCTTGGGGGCATAGAGGAAGCGCATATTCATCCCGGCGGCAAGTTCGCGAACGTTAGCAATCAAGCGTTCCGTCAGCCCCAGTGTCTCTCCTGCCAGCCACTGCGCAGTGGCGAAGGAATCGATTACCCGGTCGAGCCACTGGGTAATCGGGGCATGGGCAGGAAGAGACTCCTCCCGAATCGTTCGCAGAAGCGCGATAGACTCTATCCGGCCATGTGCAAGATCAACGAGCGATGGGGCCTGCAACAGATCATGATGGATGGCGAGCAGGGCCGCCGCCCCCAACTGAGCAAGATCGGTTTCTGTCTTTTCTGCCAGGATTTCGATCCAGGAGAGATAACGGTCGCTATTTTGGATCCAGGCCGCAACCTGTTGTTCAAGCTCAGTGGCCCAAGACTCGACTCCTGCTGCCGTGACAACAGTGCTGACCTTGATCTGAGTCAGTCGTTGCAGACGAAGAAGATCGACAAGGTCAGGAGGCGGAGCTTGCCAATTAGCCAGGAGTTGATCCAGTTCGTGGAGAGAGTGGTCTTGTATTTCTTTTACGGCTAAGGACTCTCTGAGGAGTTCTCCAGTATCAGCCAAACCGGCAAAGGCTTTTGCCTCAAGGAGTGGGGCGTGCACCAGCTCGTCAAGCCCTTGCTCCAAAGTCCATAGTGCCCCTAGCAGGTTGCCGCTGTCGACGCTGGAGACGTAACGAGGTTCAAGCGGCACCAGGGTCTCTATATCGTACCAGTTCAGGAGGTGTCCTTCATAGAGCTCCAGGCGGCCGATGGTCGACATGGTATTGGTCAGATTTTCGACGACCTGGTTAAGGGTAATATAGCCACAATCATGGGCACCAAGTGCGCTGTTCAGCCAGAGGCCGATGTTAGTTGGGCTCGTCCGCATGGCCAGGCAATTTTGATGGGCAACCTGATAGTTATCGGGCGGCAACCACGAGGTATTATCGTTGACAAAGGTTGAGAAGTAGCGCCAGGTCCGCCTGGTGATTTGACGGAGGAAGCGACGCTCTGTATCCGGCAACGCTTGCGTTTGATGCCGCGCAACCGGGGGCAGGTTCAGGAAAAACCCAAGCAGAGGCGAGAGAACCCACAAAACGAGCCAGGGTGTGGCCTGTGGCAAACTGTCCGGCCTGATCTGCCAGATTGCCAAACCCACAATACAACTGAAGAGGCTTCCCATAGACAGGCGCGATACGAAGAGCAATTGCCGGTGGGAGGCACTAGCATAAGTAGCCTGAGCAGTCCACTCCAAAAGCCCGCGCCGGGAGATCAGACGACGGTAACCGACCCGGACGATAGCATCAATGGTTACTGCCGCCTGGTGTGGCAAAAGCGCAGCATCGGCCACAGCCCGCATCAGGTCGTGAAACAGCTTCGGCGGGGAGAAGTACTTTAATCCCTTGCGGGTGGTAGCCATGGTGAAGGGCTGCGACAAGGGATGAAAGAGCAGCTGCATGCCCACTACCAAGGTAGCGATGCCGCCAATCCTCGGAGAGACGAACCATGCGGCCAGCAGTAGGCCGAGGTTTGCGGCCGCCAACAGACTGCGACGCAGGTTGTCTAATATCTTCCAACGGTTGAGCAAGGAAAGCGGGTTTGGCACTCGAGAGCCATCCGCTTGCGGAACGCGCCAAAAAATCCAGTCCGCGATCTGCCAATCGCCGCGAGTCCAGCGATGGGTCCGGCTGCTGTAGCTTTGGTACCCTTGCGGGAATTCATCGTAGAGCTCGATATCGCTGGCCAATCCTACTCGGACATGAGCACCTTCAATCAGGTCGTGGCTCAACACCAACGCTTCGGGAAAACGTCCAGACAGCAGGCGGCTGAAGGCCCGGACATCGTAAATCCCTTTGCCATGGTACGACCCTTCGCCGCTTAAGTCTTGATAGACATCGGAGACCGCCTGGGTATAGGGGTCGATGCCGACTGCATCGGCGAAGAGCCTACTGAATATCGAGGCGCTTGTGCTGGTCAGGGTTGGGCTCACCCGAGGCTGGATTATGCTGTAGGTCCCAGCCATAATCTTACCTGCCGCATCAAAGCGCGGCTGATTCAAGGGGTGGGCCAGGGTCTCGACCATTCGGCGAGCCGTGGCATGCGGCAACTGGGTGTCGGTATCAAGAGTGATGATGAAGCGGACTTCCGTAAGATGGTCTGGGTCTCCTAGGTAAACCAGGCCTGGGGCGGTTTCGGGCCGGGTGCCTTCAATGAGCTGATTCAGCTCTTCGAGCTTACCCCGCTTGCGTTCCCAGCCGATGAACACCTGCTCTGATTCACTCCAGGTGCGCTGACGATGGAAGAGGAAAAAACGTTTGCCCCCATGGCGCTGATTGAGTTCTGTCATGCTGTCGATGACGGACTGGAGTAGAGGGCTGTCCTCATCACTCGAAAGCGTGGCTGAATCGGTGTAGTCGGTGAACAGGCTGAAGAGGAGATTTGCTTCCTTGTTGGCCAGATAGCGGATTTCCAGCTTCTCCACCTCGGCCCGGATCATCTCCTCGTTTACCAGCATCATCGGCACGACAACCAAGGTGCGGAAGGCATCGGGAATTCCTGTCTCCTCGAAATTCATCTTGGGTAAGGACCGGGGCGGCAACAGACGGGTGATCAGATAATTGACCCCCTCGATGGCAAGCTGGCAGACAGGAATCAACAGAAGCAGCAGCAGGCCGAGGCAGATAGCTTTCGATGGCAGGTTTTGACCATTCCCTGGGATAAAGGCGAAGACAATGATCAAAAAAACGAACAGCGTTGAAAAGCCGCAGATTGTGAGGAAATAGACGGCGGCATGGTGGCGATGGAGCCATGCCAGGGTGCGGTAACGGAAGGCCTCGCGGTAGAAGAGCAGGCGGGTCAGTGCATCCCGGCCCTCCTCGACCAGCCAGGTGCCGACGTGACTCTTCCGGTCATCGGATGCCGATGTGCGTTGCGCCTCAGTAGCCAGCTTGATGACGAGTTGTGTGACCTGTTCCTCATTTTGCGCGGACCGTCGAGCGAGTTCTTCAATCGTCCGGCGGCAACGGTCACGGGTTGCGAAATCCAATTGGGGATAGACCCCGGATGGGTCACGGCGCAGCAGGTGTTCTACCTGGCTAAGACTCTCGAAGACCTCGCGCCAGTCAAACAGGGCGAGCTGGCGAAGGCTGGTGAAGGCGTTGCCGCAAGAGATCTGCTCCCAAGTCTGTCGGTTCTGCTCGCGTAAGTTGATGTCGTGTAATGGATTTTTATGGGTGCGTTCAAGCCAGTTTTGGACCGACGACAAGGCCGCCACCTCGTCGTAGAGCAGTTCCACCAACTGAGCCCCGAAATAAGGACTGGGATTTGGCTCCGTAGCTGCCAGCTCCGCCAGAACCGCAAAAAGTTGGTTGGCATCGCGACGATTGGCGGCAATCAGCCGATTGGCCCAGAAATCGGCTAACTGACGTTCGCGCAGATCTGCCAGAACAGTGACGGCCAAATTCTGGATGCTTTCGATAAGCGCGATACGCAACATCTGGGGAATGGCCCAGAGTTCGCCTATGGTCAGTGGGTGCACGGATTGGTGGGCCTCGATATATGCCACGATATTCTCCCGGTCCAAGCGCATTTCATTATGGGAGACGAGATTCTTGGCCAGGCCATAGATGCACGGCAGTCCCCGGTAGGGGGCAGAGGCCAGGGTGGGGAGTTGTTGGTAAAAGCTCCGGGGGAGGTTTAACAGGACATCACGAACGTTTGCCTCCAGGATATATTCGTTATCAAGAATCCAATCGGCAGCCGGCGTGGCTTTCTGCTCCAATCGGCTGGCGGCGGTGAGATCCGCGCAGACTTGGCGAACCCATTGCCGCGACTGTCTGATGCGTTTGATAAGTTCTGCAGTACGTTTCGGATGCAAATCCACCTGCTGCTCCTTGGCATGACGTTGGGCATGTTCAAGGATCTGGGCCGGCGAGAGCTTTACCTCAAGGCTTCGCTCCGCCGCCCGCCGCTCGCGCTTGAGATGCATGACGAACAATACTGGGGGGACATCTTCGCCTTCCCTCAACATGGCCACCGGACGTTGTAATGACTCGACCGGGGCTTGAAGGATCAGGACATACTCGCCGGGAAGAAGCCAGCGGGCTTGGTCGTGAATGATCTTCTGGTCAACACCATACCGGACAAACCTTAGCCATAGCAGAACTGCTAAGATGCCGGTGATGATGACGCAGGTAAGGATCAATACCTGGAAACTGAAAATATGGTTGAGGGGGATCAACTTCGGCCAGTGCAGGAGCAGAACACTCATTCCAGTGATTGCCAAAAGCAGAGTGCCAGCCAGGGCTATCCAAAATACGCGGGAACAAAGGAGCGGAACCCCGATATGAACCACACCGTCCTTGTTCTTATGAATTAGAGCAGTCCGGCGAAAAGCTTGTCTCGATAGTTCCCGAAGTGCTTTATGTGCATCATCTTTTTTTGCGAAGTAACCTATTAGGATGCCAAAGGCCACGGAGTTTCCTTATTTCTGAATGCGTTTTCTGAACTTCCAGCCATGGCGAAGGATTTCGCGTGACAGATAAACGCAGCTCAGAAAGGAACCATGGGGGCTGTTCCAGAGGATTTTACAGGTAGGGAAATGGAGCTGAGCAGAAGAAAAAGGTGGGCATAAAAACTAGAAAAATTATTTCTGATGATGGTCTCTCTTTTTTTTAATATAGCTCATTTTCAGGTTAATAGATAGGCGTATAAATGCCAAGGGGTGACTAGCTGTGCTCCAGAATTTGAAATAAATTCTCCAAATTCATCTATGTTGAAGCGCAAATCAAATCTTCACTCCGCCAAAAATAAAGGCTGAGTGGGAATCATAATGCCTCATCCGGCATCTCAGATTTATGACTGCGTATATGAGGCCTAAAAATCCTGAGCAACTATCCGGAATTTCCGGACAGTTCAATCGGAGGTATTGAAGCTGCTCTGTCACCCAACCGACCGTATCGGGATGATCTTGGCCCCGGCCTTGATCCCGTCTAGGTAATTGGCCCAAGCCTGCATCATTTTCTTACGCTCCGGCATAAACTCGGCATAGTTATACGCCGCCCGCACGCTGTTTCTTTCGGCATGGGCAAGCTGCCGCTCGATGGCGTCCCGGTTCCACCCCTGTTCATTCAATAAGGTGCTGGCCATGCTCCTGAAGCCGTGGCCGCTCATCTCCTCCTTGGCGTACCCCATCCGCCGCAGGGCCGACAATATGCCGTTACTGCTCATCGGTCGTGAACCGGTGCGGGGGCTCGGGAAGACATACCGCTCATTCCCGGTCAAGGGGTGAATCTCGTGCAGGACATCCAAGGCCTGCCGTGATAACGGGATGATGTACAGGACGCCCGCCTTCATCTTCTCGGCCGGGATTCTCCATTCCGCCGTCTCAAGGTTGAACTCCGACCACTCGGCTTGCCGTAGCTCACCCGGCCGGACAAAGACCAAGGGTGCCAGTTGCAGGGCGCAGCGGGTAACGATACTGCCCCGGTAGTCGTCAATGGAGCGTAGCAGGCCGGCAATCTCCTTGGGATCGGTGATGGTGGCCATGTGCTTGCCAGAGGCCGGGGGGATGGCGCCACGCAGGTCGCCGGACGGGTCACGCTCGGCCCGGACGGTGGCCACGGCATAGCGGAAGACCTGGCCGCATACCTGCTTTGCCCTGTGGGCCGTTTCCAGCGCTCCTTTCGCCTCGATTCTTCTAAGTGCCGCCAGCAGTTCCGGTGCCGTGATAGTCTTGATCTGTCTCGCCCCCAGCCAGGGAAAGACGAAAATCTCCAGCCGTCGGATGGTGGTCTTGGCGTGACTGGCCGACCAGGAGGGTGAAAACTTGGCGTACCACTCACGGGCGATGATCTCGAAGGTCTCGGTCTCTTGGGTGTCTGCCGCCTTTTGAGCCTTCCTGGTGTCGCTGGGGGCAACACCCTTGGCCAGTAAGACCCTTGCCTGGTCGCGCTTTTGTCTGGCCTCGGCAAGCGAAACGTCAGGGTAGGCGCCAAGGGCAATCCTATTCTCTTTGCCGTCAATACGGTATTTGAGGTTCCAGAGCTTGCCGCCGGTCGGAGTGACCAGAAGGAAGAGACCCCCACCGTCGAAAAATTTTTGGGGCTTTGCTGTCGGCTTGACTGTTCTGACCTTGGTGTCGGTGAGCGGCGCAATCCGTTTAGGCATGGGGATTTTCTCCTTTTTGGGGGTCGCCATTTTGCTTTGGGGGTCGTTTGTCTTCGAAACAACCCCCAAACCGTTCGGATTTTACTATATCAAGGTGGACATTGCGGGACAACAGAAAAAGAAAAAGCCCGATTTCTCGGGCCTTTGTGGACAGTATCGGATGATACTGGATTTGGTGATGGTGGAGGCGCCGGGAGTTGAACCCGGGTCCGAAAATACTCCCCCTCAAGCGTCTACATGCGTGTCCCTGATTAGTTGCTTATCGCGCCGCAGCCCCTCCAGGGCCAAGTGGCCTTTGGCGCTATCCCGCTAAAGTTCGCCAATCAGCGGCGGGAGCACTGAATGGCTAGCCCATGTAGTCGGCGTTTTCTCCCACCCCATAGGCGAAAGTCGGGAGAAAACGGTAGCAGGGATTAAGCTGCTACGGCGTAATTATAGTCGTCTGCGACTGTGTTTAACTTCTTCCTGATTAACGAGTGTGAAGAGAACTCGGCATGCAGCCTGGGCTTATGTATCCCCGTCGAAACCGTTTCGCCCCCCCTGGTAGATGTTTTATGCGTTAAATGGTGACCGTTTACTGGTTGAACCGGTTGCCCTTGTTCAGCCGGCGCATCTCCCGGTCGTTTTCCCGCCGCTTGATCGAATCCCGCTTGTCGTGGAGCTTCTTGCCACGGGCCAAACCCAGGGCCAGTTTGGCCTTGCCGTTAGCCTTAAAGTAAACCTTAAGGGGGATTAAGGCAATCCCCTTTTCCTGCACCTTGCCGATCAACTTGCGGATCTCGGCCTTGCGGAGCAGAAGCTTCCGGGGTCGCATCGGGTCTGGCGCTGAGTTGGTGGTGAAGGTATAGGGCGAGATGTGGACGTTGTAGAGTATAACCTCGCCTCGCACGATCTTGGCATAACCATCGCGAAGGTTCACCTTGCCCTCGCGCAGGGACTTAACCTCCGTACCGAGAAGCGACAACCCGGCCTCAATGGTCTCCTCGATGAAATATTCGTGGGTCGCCTTCTTGTTGGAGGCGGCCAGTTTACCGGCGAGCGGCGTCTCGCCTCGTTTCGGCGGTTTGCTGGGGGTCATGGTTGTTTAGCCCTCAAATCGCGCCGCCGGCGACCCGGAGCGCCTCCTCGTGGGTGGTCACCCCGGCCATGACCTTTTGCCAAGCGTCTTCCAGCAGGGTAGCCATGCCCTCCCGGATGGCAGCGGCCTTAATCTCCGAGGTGGGGGCGTGGTTGGTGGTCAGAGCCTTGATCGCCTCGCTCATCGGGAAGATCTCGAAGATGCCGCAACGCCCGAGATAGCCGGTGCCTCGGCACTTCTGACATCCCTTCCCCTGACTCAAGGGCAGGACGCCGCCCCTCGCCGTCGGCAGCCCCAGGGCCGCGAGCTCGCCCAGGTCGAGGTTGCGGGTCTCTTTGCAGTGGGGGCAGATGGTGCGCACCAGGCGCTGGGCCATCGCCCCCAGCAGGGTGGAGGCGATCAGGAAGGGCTGGACGCCCAGGTCGATGAGCCGGGCGATGCTGGAGACGGCGTCGTTGGTGTGCAGGGTGGAAAGCACCAGATGCCCGGTCAGGGCGGCCTGCACCGCGTGGCGGGCGGTGTCCAGGTCGCGGATCTCGCCGATCATGATGATGTCCGGGTCTTGGCGCAGGATGTGGCGCAGGATAGTGGAGAAGGTGACCTCGGCCGCCGCCTGTACCGAGATTTGGTTGAATTCCTCGTGGATCATCTCCACCGGGTCTTCAACGGTGACGATGTTCTTCTCCGGGCTGGCGATGTTCTTCAGGGTGGAATAGAGGGTGGTCGATTTGCCGCTGCCGGTGGGGCCGGTCACCAGCATCATGCCGTGCGGGGCGGAGATCATCTCCCGGTAGATACCCAGGTCGCGGGCTGAAAAACCGATCCCTCCCAGGTCCTGGAACAAGACGTGGGGGTCGAGTATGCGCAGCACCGCCTTTTCGCCAAAGGCCACGGGCACGGTGGAAACCCGGATCTCGGCCTCCTCGCCCTTCCGGTTGACCTTGATCCGGCCGTCCTGGGGGCGGCGTTTCTCGGCGATGTCCAGGCGGGACAGTGACTTGATCCTGGAGATGATGGCCGGGTGCACCACCTTGGGCAGGTTGTAGATGGTATGCAAGACCCCGTCGATTCTAATCCGGATGACGCTCAAGTCGCGCTTGGGCTCGACATGGATGTCGCTGGCCCGCTGGTCGAAGGCGTAGTTGAAGAGGTGATCCACCGCCCCCTTGATGTGTTGATCCGAGGAGGCGATCTCGGCGCTGGAGGCGATGTTCACGTACTGCTCCAGGTTGCCCAGATCCACCTCCGGGCCCTTCAGGTTGGTCTCGGCGGCGGCGATGGAGGACTGAAAGCCGAAAAATTCCGCCAGGATCTTCTGGATGTCGCCCTTGGTGGCCAGGAATGGTCGCACTGTGGTCTGGTTGGCGCGTTCGATCTCGGAGAGCACCTCAATGTGGGCCGGGTCGTAGAGGGCGACATCGAGGATGCCGTCCCGGATGGCAAAGGGCAACAGCAGGTGCTTCTGGGCAAAGCCCTGGGGGATGGTGCGGGTGACGGTCTTTAATTCCAGTTCCAGCGGGTCGAGCTTCTTAAACGGTAGGCCCTGGTCGCTGGCCACCAGGCGCACGATCAGCTCCTCGGTCAGCTCCTGTCCCGGTTTGCCGGGCAGGGAAAAGTGCAGGGAGGCGATGATGTCGAGCAGATCCGGCGGGCTGGCCAACAGCGGCTCGCCAGGACGGGAGGAGACCTGCCGCTGACGCAGCAGCTTGGTCCGCTGCTGGTGGCGCTTGATGACCAGTTGCTCCGCCTGCTCCGCAGTCAGCAGGTGCTGCCGCTTGAGCAGGGCCAAGAGGTAGGTCTCGTCCAGGATCGACTGATAGCTGTTGGGGGGGGCGGGCATGGTGGTATGGGAAGATAACTGGCCGGATCAGGCCTCAGGGTGTTGCTGAAAATAAGGCCTTAGGATAGTCCGGGCCAGGGGCGAAAGCAATCTTTTTCGCGCCTGAGGGCAGGGGAGGATTACGTCGATAGTGGCATCTGGCGGTTGAATATCTGCCGGATGGCGGGCAGGTGCTTCATAAAGGCGTCCACCAGTCGGGGGTCGAAATGGCGGCCCTTGCCGCACCAGATCTCCCGCACTGCCCGCTCGAACGGCCAGGCCTCCTTGTAGGGGCGGGGCGAGGTCAGGGCGTCGAAGACATCGCAGAGGGCGGCGATCCGGCCGGGCAGCGGGATCTCCCGTTGCTTGAGCCCCCGCGGGTAGCCGGTGCCGTCCCAGCGTTCGTGGTGGGTTAAGGCGATATGTTTGGCCACCTTGAGCAGCTGGGACTGATGACCGGAAAGCAGCTCGGCGCCGATGCGGGTGTGCATCTGCATGGCCTTGAACTCCTCCGGGGTCAGCCGGCCTGGTTTCTTCAAGATGCTGTCCGCGATGCCGATCTTGCCCACGTCGTGCATGGGTGCGGCGTGGAAGAGCAACTCGTTCAACTCCGGCTTGACCCCGATGGCCTGGCCAATGGTGGCGCAGTAGTGGCTCATCTTGGTGATGTGGGCCCCGGTCGTCTGGTCCCGGAATTCGGTGGCCTTGGCCAATCTGGCGATGATTTCCCGCTGGGCGTGGCGCAGCTCGCTTTCGGTATCCTTAAGCCGCCGGTCGGTCTCGACCCGGTGCTGGCGCAACGTCGAGTGGTCATGGATCAGGGCCTCCTCGGCCCGCATTTCGTTGGAGACGCAGCTCAGGCTGCCCAGCGACAGGCAGATCCCGTCGTCGGGGAAGACCTCGACCGTGGCCTGATCCTTGAGCCAGATGGGCCGCGCCTCGGCGGCCACCAGCTGGTAGATGGCCTCCAAGGCCCCGTTGCGTCTGACCTGCTCCCGCAACTCCTGCTGCGAAAGCCGCAGGGCCTGGCGGGGGGTGACCTCCTTGATCACCCGGCCTTGCGGCTCCGCCTCGCGGTAAACGCAGCTCACCACCAGGCTGTCGCGCAGGCAGGCGGCGGCGGCCATGGGCTCGCAATCTAGCAGGGTAAGCAGCCGGCGGCCGGTGAACTCGTGCCACAGGCCAGGGACGCCGTCCTGCCAGGCGGCGATGTAGGGAATAATGGGGGAGCCCAGCCGGTCTAGGCTGTGGAAGTGCTTCAGGCAGGCGAGTAGCCGATCCTTTAGCGGCCGGGAAAAAGGCCCGTGCAGGATCTGGCCATGATAATCTTCCCGGGACAAGAAATCGTCGAACTGATTGAACCTGATCATGGCCTTCCTGGCAAGGGTTGACAGGGGAGGAAACGGAGGCCGTCCGGGCCTGAGTCATCTTCTTCCTTACCATGATCCGCCAAGAGCGCAACAGAAAAAAACAAATAGATATTAAGCTGTTAAAGGCGACGGAGAGGCGGCTGTATCAGTAGCTGTCATTTCAATATGACAAAACTGGCATTTATAAGATTGATGCCCCATATTTTATGTGTCGCACAAGATTAGGGGGGCGGAGACCGAAGCAGGGGCGGGCGTCGGTCAGTGGCGCAGTCGTTCCTCGCAGGAGAGCAGCGACTGGCGTTGAGTCTGGCGTAGGACTTCTTGGGCGTTTTCGATGTCGCGGGTGATCTGGAGGATAAGCTCCTCGGGGCCGGAGAATTTCTTTTCATCCCGCAGGTGTTGTAGTAGGTTGATCTTGATCGGCTTGCCGTAGATGTCCTGGTTGAAGTCGAAGATATGGGTCTCAGCCGACACCCGCGAGCCGTCGAAGGTGGGGTTGCAGCCGATGTTCAGCACCCCGCCGTAGCACTTGCCGTCGTAGATCACCTGCACCACGT
>JAJXUT010000059.1:12660-16642 GCA_021782655.1 Deltaproteobacteria bacterium | reverse complement strand
GGCTTGACTTTAACGACATCGCCTTCCTCGCCTAGATTGTCAACGTTTTGCTTCAAGATCAATTGCATGGTTATGCCTCGTGATGAAATGTTTCTTTAGTTTAAAGAAGATCGTGATGTGTTTTTTTGCAAGATGCCCCGCCAAAATTTTCCGGGGGAGTACACGAAGTTTAGCGACCCTGGGCTACAAGGTATGGTATTTTCAGACGGTCATTCTGGGCAAGCGAGACGCGACCCGAAATATCCAAACGCCGTCTGATCTTAGGCCATCAAATCCTGTCCCCTGCCGCCGGCCCCCTGTTTTCTAAATTCTGCCCAGACATCGGCCAGGCCGAGCAAGGCCAGGAGAATGAAACCGTAGGCCTGGATGACCAGAAAAAACAGCACCAGTCCCCGGATCGGGTTGGGCACCGACCACCGGCGGCAGAGGTGGTTGAAGACATCGAACCCCTGCATGCCGTAAAGGGTGACGGTGACGATCATCAGATTCATGCCGATCAGGCCCGCCCTTCCGGGCACGAACAGGGCGCTGCCCGCCACGATGAACACCCAGACCAGGGGAAAGGGCAGCCGCCCATCCCCCGAGTCTTCCCAGGTGACACCGGACTCGGTCTTGCCAAGCAGCCAGTTGGCCAGGGTCATGTTCAACCAGACGACAAAGACAGTCATGGTGGCCAGTAGTCCCGGGAGGATCTTGGGGATAAGCTCACGCACCCGGTCTATGGCGGCCCGTAACTCCGCCTGCACGTCCAGGGAGACATTCGGGCCCTTGCTGTAGGTCTGGTAGGCCCCGGACAGACCCTGGTCGATCTGGTCTAGCAACTCACGGTAGAGGTTGCCGTGGGTGAGAACGCTGCCCAACAGACCGATCCCCAGCCAGGAAATGGCCAGGACGACGGCACCTTGCAGCAGGGAGCCGTAGAAGGCTTCCCGGCGCTTGAGTCCCCGGGCCAGAACCAGCCCCGCCGGCAGCAGACTCGCCGAAAGCAGCAAGATGGGCAGACCGCCGGTCAACAGCGAGATGCCGCCCGCGATCAACACCGCCTGGGAGATGATCTGGGCGGCCTTCGCCGACCCGTGCACCACCGGCAGGCAGATCACCGGCAGGGGGGCGAGGAAGAACATCCAGGCCGTGCCCGGCGACAAGGTCGGCAGTACCAGTAGGATCGCGCTTAACAGGACGCCGCGCCAGTGCTCTCGGTCAAGGTTGGGCACGGATTATATCGTCCTCGGCGCTGGGGATAGACCTTGATGGCGGCGCAAAAAATCCGAATCTACGGTGTCCCCGTCCAACATCAGCGGAGATGGGCCAGAATTGCGGGGCGATTGGGCTCGTTCGGCATGCCGAAGGTATGGCCTCACTAATCAAACGCCCCCCGCCACCTGGCATGTCGGCCCTTTTGCTTATTAGCCATCGGCTACCTCTTTGCGAGATCATCAACCTTGATGCCCGCACAAAAAGGGCGTCTCAACGGGTCTCGGGGCGCCCCCCCTGTCCCTGACTGTCGCCGCGGCCATCGAAGCCGTTCCTGCTGGCCTGCGGCGCCCGGGTGATAATGCCGATGTAGGGCAGGAGGGCGATCTGCCTCGCCCTCTTAATGGCCTCGGTGAGCTGCCGCTGGTGCTTGGCGCAGTTGCCGTAGATGCGCATGGGGATGATCTTGCCCCGCTCGGTTAAGAAGTTGGACAGGGTCTTGACGTCCTTATAGTCGATTTCGACGGACTGCTCGGCGCAAAAGCGGCAGACGCGCTTGCGGTCAAAGGTCTTGCGGGGTCTCTTGTTCTGATTCTTGTTGGTTGGTCTCATCGATATTCTCCTTGCTTTCGGGCGAGCCGTTACTCGTCGTCGCTGCCGTTGCTGGCCGCCGCCTCGGGATTGATCTCCCGCACCGGCTTCTCCTTTTTAGGCCCGTACACCTCCTGGGTCTTGACGGTCAGATATTTCAGCACCTTGTCGTCAATGCGGAAGAGCCGCTCGATCTCGTTTACCGCCTCGGGCATCCCGGCATACTCGGTGAAGACGTAGTAGCCCTGGGTCTCCTTGCTGATGGGGTAGGCCAGCTTTTTGACCCCCCAGCGGTCGAGCTGGTCGATCTTGCCGCCGGCGGCCTCGATGATCCCGTTGCTGCGATCGATGATGGCGGTGACCTCATCCTCGCTGGCCCCTGGCCGGATGATACAGATGGTTTCGTACCTGCGCATGATTTCCTCCTTTTGGACGTTGACGGCAAGCGCTCGCCGCATGGCCCCCGCCGGTCTGGACGAGGGGCAAGGTGGGTGAAGATATACAGCAAAAGTAAACCGCCTAGTTACCACGGGGAATGTTTTTTTGTCAAACCTTTTTTGTGAGGTGAACTCTTTGGGGTCAGGTCTTGAAAACTAGCGATTTTCGCCCTGGTGCTGGGCTTGGTGGGGGTTATTTCCAATCCAACCGGCGGGGGGCGTGTCTTTGGAGGTCGAATTGTATTGCAAGGTTTGCACGGTTTAAGGTAAAAAACCATCTGCGTGCGCATGGCGGCCAACCCTATCCGAGGAACTTATGCTGAAGGTCAACGAGCGTCCATACGAGTTTACGCCCGGCCTGCGGCTTGCGGAACTGGCCCAGCGACTCAAGCCTGACGCCGACGTCTTCATCGTCAACGGTTTTCCGGTCCCACCTGCCACCGAGCTTCAGGATCATGACCATTGCTGGCTCATCCGCCGGGGCGAAAAGACGGGCATGGAGGAGATGGAGCGTCTGCTCTATGCCCGCCACACCCCAGGGGTGCAGGCCAGAATCAAGGACAGCAGGGTGGGGATCATGGGCCTGGGCGGCCTGGGTTCGGTGGTGGCGGTGGCCTTGGCTCGCATTGGGGTGGGCGGCCTGCTGCTCGCCGACTACGACCTGGTCGAGCCCAGCAACTTGAACCGCCAGCAGTTTTTCGTCGATCAGGTGGGGATGAAAAAGACCGAGGCCCTGCGCCAGAACCTGGCCCGCATCAACCCCTACCTGCGGGTCGAGACCTTCGATCAGGAACTGACCGAGGAAAACATTCCCCTGGTCTTTGCCGGGGTGAAGGTCTTGGTTGAGTGCTTCGATGGCCCCCGGATGAAGGCCTTGGCCCTGCGCACCGCCCTGACCCGAATGCCCGAGGCTGGATACGTGGGCGCCTCCGGCCTGGCGGGCTACGGGGAGAACGACTTGATCCGCACCCGGCGGCTTAGGCCCCACGTCTATATCGTCGGCGACGGCGAGGCCGAGGCTCGGCCCGGCCAGGGCCTGATGGCCCCCCGGGTGGGGATCGCGGCCCACCATCAGGCCAACCAGGTACTACGCCTTCTGTTGGGCCTGGATTAAGGGCCGATCACCGCCTCGGGCCACCGCCTCCAGCCAACCCTGACTGCCGCCTCAAACCAGCCTGAACTACACTTTCGCAACTATTTGGAAACAATATGGAAATAATTGTCAACGGCGAGAATCGCCAGGCTCCGCCGGGCATCACGGTGGCCGCCTACGTAGCCACCCTGGGCTTTGATCCGGAAACGGTGGTGGTGGAACTGGACGGCCAGATCCTGGGACGTTTAGAGTACGACGAGCGTCGGCTTGCCGAGGGCGCGGAGCTGGAGTTGATCCGCTTCGTGGGAGGGGGTTGAGATGCTGACCATCGCGGGCAAGGCCTTTTCCTCCCGGCTGTTCACCGGCACCGGCAAGTTTTCCTCGCCGCAGGTGATGCGGGCGGCCCTGGAACGCTCGGGCAGTGAGATGGTGACCGTGGCCCTGCGCCGCGTCGATCTCGCCGACCCCGCAGACGACATCATGCGGGTGCTGGACCGGGAGCGGTTTTTCTTCCTGCCCAACACCGCCGGGGCCAGGAATCACAAGGAGGCGGCCCGTCTAGCCCGGCTCGCCCGGGCCTCGGGCGGCGGCGACTGGGTGAAGCTCGAGGTCACCCCCGATCCCCGCACCCTGCTGCCCGATCCGGTGGACACCCTGCTCGCTACCG
>JAJXUT010000059.1:0-12650 GCA_021782655.1 Deltaproteobacteria bacterium | reverse complement strand
CGGGGCGGCAGCGGTGATGCCGCTGGCGGCCCCCATCGGCACTAACCGGGGGCTCGTCACCCGCTACCAGATCGAGATCATCATCCAACAGGCGACGGTGCCGGTGGTGGTGGATGCCGGCCTGGGCGCCCCCTCCCACGCCGCCCAGGCGATGGAGATGGGGGCAGACGCAGTGCTAGTCAACACCGCCATCGCGGTGGCCGGAGATCCGGTGGACATGGCCGACGCCTTTCGGCAGGCGGTAATCGCCGGGCGCCTGGCCTTCGAGGCGGGGCTGGGAAGGGTGTCCGACCAGGCTGCCGCCTCCTCGCCCCAATCCGGCCTGGAGTTCATCCGCTGATGGCCGGCTTCTCCCTGCCAGAGTTCGCGGAACTTGTCCGGCGCGCCGCCCGGCCTGGCAAGATGGAGGTGCTGGCAGCCCTGGCCGCCGAGCGGCTCGACCTAGAGGGTCTGGCCGCCCTTCTCTCCCCGGCGGCGGAGGAGTTCCTGCCCCAAATGGCCAGCCGTTCCCGGCAGATCACCGGGCAGCGCTTTGGCCGGGTGATCCAGATCTACGCCCCCCTTTATCTCTCCAACTACTGCGCCAACCGCTGCCTCTACTGCGGCTTTTCGGCCGAGAATCGCATCCGCCGCCGCTGCCTGACCCTGGAGGAGGCGGATGCCGAGGCCCAGGCCCTAATCGACCGGGGAATCAGGCACCTGCTCCTGGTCTCCGGCGAGGCCCCCAAGGTGCTGGGGGTGGATTATCTCGCCCAGGTCGCCCGGCGGCTGGCCGGACGCTTCGACTCGCTCTCCATCGAGGTGCAGCCCCTGGGCGATGAGGACTACCTCCGGCTGTTTGCCGCTGGCATCACCAGCGTGGCGGTCTATCAGGAGACCTACGATCCGGAACTGTACCGCCGGCTGCACCTGGCCGGGCCCAAGATGGATTACGCCTACCGGCTCGCCACCCCGGACCGGGCTGCGGCGGCGGGGATGCGGGAGGTGGGGATCGGGGCGCTCCTCGGCCTTAACGACTGGCGGGCCGAGGGCCTGGCCCTGGGTGCCCATCTGGCCTGGCTGCGCCGCCGCTTCTGGCGCACCGCGCTTACGGTGTCCTTCCCCCGCATCCGCCCGGCCTCGGGCGGGTTCAAGGCCCTGACCCCGGTTTCGGAGCAGAATCTGGCCCAGCTCATCTTCGCCCTGCGCCTCTTTGACCACGACGTGGGGCTCCTGCTCTCGACCAGGGAGGAACCCCGATTCCGCAACGGGATGCTGGGCCTGGGCCCCACCCGTTACTCAGCGGGCTCCTGCACCGCCCCCGGCGGCTACGCCGAGGAGGGCCTGGGCGACGAGCAGTTCGCGGTGGACGATCACCGCTCGGTGGCCGAGGTCTGCGCCGCTATCCATGAGCAGGGCTTAGACCCGGTGCGCAAGGACTGGGATCGCTGTCTTCAAGAGGCCGGATAAGGCCAGCCGAGAGCGGGCCATCCGGGCAGATTTTGATCTCTATCGGCAAGGCACCTTGCCGTCCATCAACCGTTTAGACAGGAGTAAGCACATGGCTGATCTGAAGAAGATGTACTCAACGATCCTGGGCGATCATTTCCCGATGGAGATGACCATTTCCTTTGGCGATCAGGCCCTGGTCTATCGTAAGAAGACCTGGAAGATCCCGATGGAGGACGGCACCATTGACGAACGCGGGGTGCGTTACGGCGAGAACCCGGATCAGGAGGCGGCTCTCTACGAGCTGACTAACGGCAACCTAGTGCTTGGTAATTGCCAGTTTATCGGCCCCGGCCACGGGCTGGTGAGCGCCATCGGGGTCGAGGACATGCTGCAAGTCGGCAAGCATCCAGGCAAGATCAACCTCACCGACATCGACAACGGCCTCAACATCGTCAAATACCTCATGGAGCGTCCTGCCGCCGCCATCCTTAAGCACAACAATCCTTGCGGGGTGGCCCTGGGTGACTCCTTAATCCAGGCCTACGACCGGGCCAACCGGGCCGACCGCATCGCCGCCTTCGGCGGTTGCGTGGTGCTGAACCGACCCTGCGATAAGGCCACCGCCCAGGCCATCAGCGAGAATTACCTGGAGGTGGTGGCAGCCCCGGAGTTCGAGGAGGGGGCGCTCGCCATCCTACAAACCAGGAAAAACCTGCGGGTGGTGCGAATTAGCCGCATCGACCGGCTGGCCGAGTTCGAAAAATTCCGCTTCGTGGATTTCAAGAGCTTGATCGACGGGGGGATCATCGTCCAGCAGTCGGCGGTCAACTCCATCCGTAGGGCCGAGGACTTGCAGCCCGCCCTTTGCACCTTCAAGGGGGTGAGCTACCAGGTGGAACGCGAGCCCAACCAGCGCGAGCTTAACGACATGATCTTCGGCTGGGCGGTGGAGCACGGGGTAACCTCCAACTCGGTAATCTACGTCAAGGACGGCTGCACGGTAGGTATCGGCACCGGCGAGCAGGACCGGGTGGGGGTGGCGGAGATCGCCGTCCACAAGGCCTACATCAAGTACGCCGACATCCTCTGTTTCGATCGCTATCGCCTCTCCTACGGCGACTTGCTGCTGGAGATCGAGAAGGGCAAGCGGCCTAAGGCCGACCAGCAGGCCATCGACGAACAGGCCCAGGCCGACCGGGCTGGATTGCCGGGCACGGTAATGATCTCCGACGCCTTCTTCCCCTTCCGGGACGGGGCGGACGTGGGCATCCGCCAGGGGGTGTCGGCCATTCTGCAGGCGGGCGGCTCGCTACGCGACTTCGAGACTATCGAGGCCTGCAACGAGGCCCGGCCCCAGGTGGCCATGAAGTTCACCGGCCAGCGTTCCTTCAAACACTGATGCCCCATGGCCGCCGAGGCGTCAGCCGGCCTGGGAGAGGTACTGGAGTCACTGTTTAGGAAGCGGGACTGGCAGGGCCGTCTGCGGCTGCATCAGGTCTTTATCTTCTGGGAGGAGGTAGTGGGGGCGGAAATCGCCCGTCACGCCCAGCCCCAGTTTATCCGTGGCGAGACGCTCTGGGTCGCGGTCTCGGACTCGGTGTGGATGCAGCACTTACAGTTCGAATGGCGGCCGCTGCTGGACTTGATCAACGAACGGCTGGCGGCGGGAGGGGAGGGGAGATCTGCCAGCTTGAAAGAGTTGCGATTTCAGCTCGCCTCCGGCCAGATTTCATCGCCGCCCCCGGCCCAGACTCCACCCCGGCGGGGCATTGACCACCATGAGCTGGCCAGATTTTCGGCCCTGCTCGCCGGAATCGAAGACCCCGAGCTGCGCGAGGTCATGCGGCGGGCCTGGCGGGCCTGTTCTTCCTGATAACTTCCAGGCAATCGTTCCGAAATTTGTATGATTGCAAGACTTGACCCCTAAGAAATGGGATATGCAATCGCTTAAAGGACAATTTTTAATCGCCACCACGCAGATGCCCGACCCCAGGTTTAAGGAGCTGTTGATCTACCTCTGCTCTCACGACCAGGACGGGGCGATGGGGCTGGTGGTCAACCGCCCCTCGGCGCATTCGCTGCTTGAGATCCTCAAAGGTCTGCAAGTTGAGGTGGGGAACGGGGAGTGGCCACCCATCTACCTGGGCGGGCCGGTGGAGACGGAGGCGGCCTTCTTCCTCTACACCGCCGACTACCAGGCCGGTGATTTTCTGGCGGTCGGCGGCGATCTCCGCCTGTCGCGCGACCCCCAGATCCTCCATGACCTGGCGGCGGGGCGGGGGCCGCGGCGTTACCTCTTCGCCTTGGGTTACGCGGGCTGGGGGCCAGGCCAGTTGGAAAACGAGCTGACGGTGAACGGCTGGTTGACCCTGCCGGCGGAAGAGTCGATCATCTTCGACACCCCGGACGTGGAGAAGTGGCAACAGGCGGCCCGGCGGTTCGGGATCGACATCGCCATATTTAACGACCAGGTGGGACTGGCGTAATCCCGCCGGGACGGGCGCTCCTCGGGGCGAACGGCCTGGCATTGCAGACAAGAAAGGTACTCCGATGCCCAAGGAAATTTTTCAATGCCGAGAATGTGGCTACTGCTGCCAGGGCGAGACCACGGTCTCCCTGACCCCCGAGGACGTGGCCCGGATGGCCGACTACCTGAAGATCCCCGTGGCCGAGCTTAAGGCGCGCTACCTCAGTGAGAAGGACAAGGTGATCCAGATGCGAGTGGTGGACGGGCACTGCATCTTCTACAACGGCGGCTGCACCGTCCATCCCGGCAAGCCCTGGCGCTGCTCCCAGTGGCCGCTGCACCCCTCCATTCTAAGTGATCCCAACAACTTCGAGACCATCAAGGAGTCCTGCCCCGGGATCAGCAAGCGGATGGACTACGAGGAGTTTTGCCAGCGCCTGGCCAAGCTGACGCATAAAAAATCGTGAGCGGTTGGCGGCCCGGCCCGCCGCCGGCCCTGTCTCCTCCCCCCAACGTCTTCTGCCGCGCTCATCTCCCACCGCCTGGCGCCCAAACTTGATGGCATCGCCCAAAGGGGGCGCTCTCCGCCTGATCGCCTACTGTTCACGGTTTAAAATCAATTGTCAATTGCGTCGGATTCAGTATTATGGGCGGCAACTCGAACCCTCGCCTTACTTGTTAAAAAACTAAACCCCGCGAAGCATAGATGAGCAACCGCACCGAATCACCCGCCAGCCGCGCCCCGGAACTCGCCAAGGCCTACGAATTTCACGCCCTCGAAGATCGCTGGCGCCAGGCCTGGCTCGACCAGCAGACCTTCGCCGCCCGGATGGAGGAGGGGCGGGAGTCGTTCTCCATCGTCATCCCGCCGCCCAACGTCACCGGCGTCTTGCACATCGGCCACGCCTTGAACAACACCCTGCAGGACATCCTGGTGCGCTACCACCGGATGCAGGGCGAAAACGTCCTCTGGGTGCCAGGCACCGACCACGCCGGCATCGCCACCCAGAACGTGGTGGAGCGCCAGTTGCAGACCGAGGGCCAGGATCGCCACCAGCTAGGCCGGGATAAGTTCATCGAGCGGGTCTGGGCCTGGCGGACGGAGTCGGGCGGCCAGATCATCAACCAGTTGAAGCGCTTGGGCTGCTCCTGCGATTGGAATCGGGAGCGCTTCACCATGGACGAGGGCCTCTCCCGGGCGGTGGTCAAGGTCTTCACCACCCTCTACCGCCAGGGCCTGATTTACAAGGGCGACTACATCATCAACTGGTGCCCGCGCTGCCACACCGCCCTCTCCGACCTGGAGGTGGAGCACGAGCCCACCGCCGGCAAGCTCTACCGCATCCGTTATCCCTACGCCGACGGCTCGGGCTACCTGGTGGTGGCCACCACCAGGCCCGAGACCATGCTGGGCGACACGGCAGTGGCGGTGCATCCCGAGGACGAGCGCTACCAGGCCATTGCCGGCGGACGGCTGCGGCTGCCCCTGACCGACCGGGAGATCCCGGTGGTTGCCGATCCCCACGTGGAGCGCGAATTCGGCACCGGGGCGCTCAAGGTCACCCCGGCCCACGACCTAAACGACTTCGAGATTGGTCGCCGCCATCAGCTCCCCCTGCGGTCGGTGATGGACGAAAACGGAATCATGAACGAGCAGGCGGGCCGCTATCTGGGGCTGGACCGCTTCGAGTGCCGTAAGCGGGTGGTGGCCGACCTGGAGGCCCAGGGCCTCTTGGACGGCATCGAGGACTACGAGCACGGGGTGGGCGCTTGCTACCGATGTCACACCGTGGTGGAACCCAGGCTATCCAAGCAGTGGTTCGTGGCGGTCAAGCCCCTGGCGGAGCGGGCCATCGCCGCAGTGCGGGAGGGCGAGATCCGCCTGCATCCCAAGTCCTGGGAGAACACCTATTTCGACTGGATGCTCAACATTCGCGATTGGTGCATCTCGCGCCAGATCTGGTGGGGGCATCAGATCCCGGCCTGGACCTGCGACCTCTGCGGCGAGTTGGTGGTCGCCGACCAGGAGCCCGGCCAATGTCCCAAATGCCAGGCCGCCAACCTGACCAGGGAGTCCGACGTCTTGGATACCTGGTTCTCCTCCGCCCTCTGGCCGTTCTCCACCTTGGGTTGGCCGGAGCAGACCAGGGAACTCGCCTGCTTCTATCCCACCTCGGTGTTGATCACCAGCTTTGACATCCTCTTCTTCTGGGTGGCCCGGATGATCATGATGGGCACCCACTTCATGAAGGAGGTGCCTTTCCGGGACGTTTATCTGCACGCACTGGTGCGCGACGCCCAGGGCCAGAAGATGAGCAAGTCCAAGGGCAACGTCATGGACCCCCTGCTGGTGATGGACAAGTACGGCACCGACGCCTTCCGCTTCACCCTTACCGCCTTCGCCGCCCAGGGCCGCGACATCCGCATCTCCGAGGAACGCATCGAGGGCTACCGTCATTTTATCAACAAGATTTGGAACGCCAGCCGCTTCGCCCTCATGCACCTGACCCCGGAGACCGTGGGCTTTACGGACGGGGAGACCACCGCCCTGTCGATCACCAACCAGTGGATCTTGAGCCGGCTCTCGAACACCGTCCGCCAGGTGCGGGCGGCGCTGGACGGCTTCCTGTTCAACGAGGCGGCCTCGCTGCTTTACCAGTTCATCTGGCGGGAGCTGTGCGACTGGTATCTGGAGTGGATCAAGCCCGACCTTTACGGAGATTCGGAGGCGGGCAAGGCCGAGACCCGCTCGGTGCTCTTGACCGCCCTGGAGATAACCTTGAAGCTGCTCCATCCCATCGCCCCCTTTGTCACCGAGGAGATCTGGCACGCCCTGCCCGGGGCGCGCTCCAGCCTCATGCTGGAGTCCTTCCCCGAGCCGCGAGGCGCTTGGGAACGCCCCGAGGTCGAGGCGGCGGCGACCTTGCTCATGGGGGTGATAACCGGGATCCGCAACCTCCGAAGCGAAATGCAGATCCATCCCGCAGCCAACATCAACGCCATCGTGGTCTGCGCCGACGCCATCCGGCGCGAGACCCTGCGGCGGCAGGCCAAGGATATCACCACCATGACCAAGGTGGAACGGCTCGACATCCAGGAGCACGGCGAATGTCCTCAGGGCGCCGTCTCCTATATCTTTGAAGACCTCGCCATCTTCGTGCCCATGCAGGGGTTGATCGATATTGACCGGGAACTGGAGAAGCTGAGCCGCGAGCGGGACAAGATCATGGCCCAGGTGGAACGGATCAGGGCCAAGCTCGAAAACGAAAAGTTCGCGGCCCACGCCCCGGCGGAGGTGGTGGCCAAGGAGCGGGAGAAGCTGGAAGGATTTCTGGCCACCAGCGCCAAGCTTGACGAGAACATGGCCCGGCTGCGGGAGCTGGGCGGCCAGGCCCAGTAGTGGCGGCAACAACGGCAAGAAAACCCCTGCCGCACCTTGCGGCAGGCTGCTTAGCGGTGGATAGCCACTGTCATCTCGACATGGCGGATTACCCGGATCGGCGGGAGGTCATCCGTCGGGCGCAAGGGGCCGGGGTGGGCTGGATCGTCTCGGTGGGCATCGACCTTGAGAGCTCGCTTGCCGCCCTGCGTCTGGCCGAGACCTATCCCGGCCTGGTCTGCGCTGTCGGGGTGCATCCCCACTACGTGGGTCAGGCGGAGGAGGGGCATTACCGGCAACTGGCGGCGCTGGCCCGCCATCCACGGGTGGTGGCCTACGGCGAGATCGGCCTGGATTATGTGAAAAACCATGCCCCCCGTCCGGCCCAACTCGATCATTTCCGCCGCCAGATTGAGCTGGCCAAGGGGCTTGACCTGCCGCTCATCATCCATGACCGGGAGGCACACGCGGATGTCATGGCCGGCTTAAGGGCCGCCGCCCCCTTTCCCCGGGGCGGGGTGATGCACTGCTACTCCGGGGATATAAAACTGGCGGCGGAGGTGGTGGAGCTCGGCTTTCACCTCTCCATCCCCGGCATCGTCACCTTTGCCAAGGCGGAGGTGCTGCAAGAGGTCGCCCGCACCATCCCCCTGACCTCGATGCTGATTGAGACCGACGGCCCTTATCTGGCGCCCGTCCCCTTCCGTGGCCAGCGCAACGAGCCAGCCTACGTCCTCTACACCGCCGCCAAGGTCGCCGAGCTGCGCCAGATATCCATAGACGAGGTGGCACGACAGACCACCGCCAACGCCGTGGCCCTGTTCCGCCTGGATCGCCAGGCGGCGACGCCATGAGCGGGGTGCGGGAAAATCTGACCGAAATCCACCGCCGTCTGGCCCAGGCGGCGGCCAGGGCGGGCCGGCGGACGGAGGAGGTAGCCCTGGTTGCGGTCTCGAAACGGGTGGATGAAAAACGACTGCGGGAGGCAGCGGCGGCGGGGCAGACGGTGTTTGGGGAGAACTATCTGCAAGAGGCGGAGGGGAAGATCGAGGCCCTGGCCGGAGCCGGTCTTTGTTGGCACTTTATCGGCAAGCTTCAGTCCAACAAGCTGGGGAAGATTGCGGCCCTGTTCACGGTGGTGGAGACGCTCGATCAGGCGCGTCTGGCTTGGGCGCTGGAAGATAAATTAGTCACTATTGACAAGATAATGACGGTTTACATCCAGGTTAACGTTGGTCGGGAGCCGCAGAAAGCGGGGGTGCTGCCCGAGGATTTGGACGCCTTGGCGCGGGCGGTGACGAGCTGCCCCCATCTCCGCCTGGCCGGGCTCATGATTATGCCGCCCCAGCATCCCGACCCCGAGGCCAGCCGCCCCTATTTCCGCCAGACCAAGACCTTGGCCGATTCCTTGTTTGGTCGGGGGCTGGCACCCCAGCCCCTAGGTTTATCCATGGGCATGTCCAACGACTACCAGGTTGCAGTCGAGGAGGGCGCCACCCTGGTGCGGGTCGGCTCGGCCCTCTTCGGGCCGCGGGGCTGATCGCTAAGGAGCCGCAAGGGTCGTGGGGAAATTGCCCAAGTTATTTCTGCACGGCCACTACTGATGATCTCGCCAAAGGTAGCCGATGGCTAAGCCAAGCCCGAGGCGAGGTGCCGGTCAAGGTCAACGAACATCCCCCCTCGGGCGGAGACGGGCTGAGACTTGCCCTTCAACTGGCACTGACAGGGGGAAAGACAGGCGGCGACCAGGCCGGGGTCTAGAAAGCCCGCCGCCTGGTCGCCGATCAGGATGTCCAGACCCAGGCGGAAGGCCACGTTGACCGCATCGCCGATCACCGAGTAATCGCGGTTGCCGTCCACCCCGACGTTGCCCAGCACCGCCTCGCCGGTGTTGATGGCCGCCCGGATGGCCAGCGGCCAGGGCAGAGGGGGCCGCAGCGACTGGGAGAGCTTGCCGGTCATCTCGGCAATCTTAACGGCGCAGGTCAAGGCCAGCGGCACCGATTGGCTGGGGCTTATCCCCCCGCCGGCCCAGACGGCCATCGCCGCGTCGCCGATGAACTTGTCGATTCGGCCCTGATGGCGCAATACCAGGGCGTTGGCCTGCTGGCTCCAGGACTTGACGATATCGGAGACCTGGCCCGGCCCCAGCCGTTCCGACAGACTGGTGAAGCGACGGATGTCGCAAACCAGAACCGTGACTTGGCCAGTGGTCAGGAAGGCCACTGTCTGCTCGTCCTCCAATTCTCCGGTGACGAGGGACGCCGCCGGGGCCTCTTGCAGGAAGACCAGCTCCGCCTGGCCGCCAACCCTAAGGCGATCACCAGAACGCAGCGGGGTGGGGGCGTAGAGGCGGAGGCCGTTGACCGTGGTGCCGTTGGCGCTGCCTAGATCCACGGCGTTGACCCGGCCGTTTTCCTCGACCTGCAAGATCAGATGCTGGCGCGACACCAGGTGGTTGTCAAGCTCGATGTCGTTGCCTTTGCCCCGTCCGATTCGGAAGCTGGTCTTGCCGGCCAGGGCCCAGGTCTTGGCCGGGCTGCCCCGCTCGTCCATCAGAGACAGGGTGGGCGGGGTGGCGGTCAGGTCGGGCACGGCGTCCTCATTTGCCCTGGAGCAGGGCCAGCACCTCTTCTGCGGTTGGGAAACGGCCCGTCTTCTTCTTGGAAAACACCTCCCTTCCCTCGACGACCACCTCGAACACCCCCCCGGTGCCTGGTATAAGTTCCACCTCGGCGGCAAGCGCCTTACGCAGCTCGGCCTCCAGACTGGAGGCCTTGGGAAGGTAGTTTCATTGGGTACAGTAAGTGATGGTTATCTTCATGTCCACCTCCAAGAGAAACCGTTTATGGTTGAACTGAGTTATTGCTCTACATCCTCTTCGCAATCCATCATTTGGTTGGCGAAATCCAAAAATACCGCAAAAGATTTGGTTAAATTCCTGATGATCTTGCTGTAGATCAATTTTTCTTCCACCGTCTTGGCCTTGTTCATCTTCCGCACCGCATCAACCAGCTCGTTGGTTAGCCCATCCATCAGTTTGTCCGCATCCACGCCCATTTCTCCCTTTTTAATTATTAGATGTGTTCCCTGGTCTTCTGGAAGATTATCTCCGGCCATTGTTCCATGACGTAATTTAGGTGCCATTGGCTCTGGGCCAGATAGGTCAAAAATCCATCAGCGTCCAGGTAGAGGCTAGCCTGGTTGCGGCTCTTGAATTCGTCGAGCCGCTTGCGGTTCTCGGAACTGATCCAGCGGGCGTCGGCCAGGTCAACTGGCTCGTAGATGGCATCCACCCCGTATTCTGCCTTGAGCCTGGCCATGGTGACCTCAAACTGCAATTCCCCCACCGCGCCCAGGATGTAGCTTGAGCCCAACTGAGGCCGGAATACCTGCACCGCCCCCTCCTCGGCCAGTTGCAGTAATCCCTTTTGCAGTTGCTTGAGCTTGAGCGGATTTTTTAGGATCACCCGCCGGAACAGCTCAGGGGCGAAGTTGGGGATGCCGGTGAATTTCAGGGGCTCCCGGGCGGTGAAGGTGTCGCCGATCTTGATGGTGCCGTGATTGTGGAGGCCGATGATGTCTCCGGGGTACGCCTCCTCGATGTTGGTACGGCCCTGGGCCATGAAGATGGTGGCATTGGCGAGCGGCACCTCCTTGCCGATCCGGTGATGCATCACCTTCATGCCGCGAGTGAACTTTCCAGAACAAATGCGCAGAAAGGCGATTCTATCGCGATGGGCAGGATTCATGTTGGCCTGAATTTTAAACACGAAGCCCGAAAAGTCCGGTTCGTAGGGCGACACCTCCCGGGTCTCGGTCGACCGGGGGCCGGGGGAAGGGGCGTTATCCACAAAGGCGTCGAGCAGCTCTTTGACTCCGAAGTTGTTGACCGCGCTGCCGAAAAACACCGGGGTCTGGCTGGCGGTCAGGTAGTGCCGACGCTCAAAGGGACTGGCGGCGCCGGAGAGCAGTTCGAGGTCGGCCCGCAGCTCCTCGGCCTGGATGCCCAGGAGCTGATCTAGGCGCGGGTCCTTCAGGTCGGTGATGGTGATCCCCTCCTGTTCGGCGGTCTCCTGGCCGGGGGTGAAGAGGCGTAGTTCCTGGCGGTAGATGTTGTACACCCCCTTGAAATTCTTGCCCATGCCGATCGGCCAGGACAGGGGGACGCACTCGATTTGCAATTTTTCCTCGATGTCGGCGATCACCTCCAGCGGCGAGAGCCCATCCCGGTCGAGCTTGTTGATGAAGGTGATGATCGGGGTGTTGCGCATCCGGCAGACCTCCATCAGCCGCTCGGTCTGGGCCTCGACCCCCTTGGCGCTGTCGATCACCATCAGGGCGCTGTCCACCGCGGTCAGCACCCGGTAGGTGTCCTCGGAGAAGTCCTGATGGCCAGGGGTATCGAGCAGGTTGATCTCGAAATCCCGGTACTGGAACCTCATCACCGAGGTGGTGACCGAGATGCCGCGCTCCTGTTCCACCGCCATCCAGTCGGAGGTGGCCTTGCGGGAGGCCTTTCTCGATTTCACCGCCCCGGCCAGTTGGATGGCGCCGCCGTAGAGCAGGAGCTTCTCGGTCAGGGTGGTCTTGCCGGCGTCCGGATGGCTGATGATGCCAAAGGTGCGGCAATGTTCGATGATCTGTCTATAATCCTGGCTCATGCCAACGTCCCTTAATCGCAAAAACGGGTGACTACCCGGCAGCATTTGAAATTGCTCAACTTGCACAACCTGTCTCAGTCCCCATCCTGGCTGGGGCGCCGTCCGCTGTCATTATCAGAATCACCGGCGGCGGGCAAGGGAAGAAACGGCCTTCCCGGCTCACCGGCCAGACTTTACCCCTGCTGGCCCATTTTATCAAATTTTAATCGTCCGTTCATCATCTCCTCATCCGTTGATGCTTTTCTGCCGGCAGGCTGGGATTAGCCAAGGACTCCTGGCTGGCCGTCACAGCTAGAGGCATAAGACATGTTACAACCGGATAGGGGGGACGCGGGCTATGGTGACAAGCGGACGATTTGAGGGGCTGGGCGCTGAGAAGGCAAGCTGGCGGGCCCTGCTCGGATGGGGGACCTTGTGCCTATGGCTCGCCGCTGCCGCCTTCCTGGCCTGCCTGCTCCGTGCTCAGGCAGGAACTGGCGAACGTCTGCTCGAGGAGGCAAGGATAAGCAGAGCCCTGGCTGGCTATCCCTCCGGAGCGCCCGTTGGGAGGTCAGTCCGACGGCAATGACGGCCATCCCCGGCGCAAGGCGAATAGTTTAGTTAAGCGGTCGAGCAACGATCTGGTTGGGGCAGGGGCAGATAGACCGTAAACCGGCAGCCGCCTTCGGGTGGACTGGTGAGCGTGACCTGGCCGCCCAGGCCCTCGGCG
>JAJXUT010000058.1 GCA_021782655.1 Deltaproteobacteria bacterium | reverse complement strand
ACGGCGGGCCGCTTGCAGCCGGTAGTCGGAGAGGTCGCTCGCGGCAACGAATCCCGCCCCGCTCACCGAGGCCAGATGCACGTGCAGCAGCCCCGAGATGCCGCTGCCCAAGACCAGGACGCTCATCCCCGGCTTGAGCCCGGCCAGCCGCTGACCACGCAGGACGCAGGCCAGCGGCTCGACGAAGGTGGCGTCGTCATAGCTCAAATCGTCTGGAATCCTCCAGGTGCCGCGCTCGACGTTCACCGCCGCCAGCCGTGCGTACTCGCAAAACCCGCCGGGGTCGAAATGGGTGCCGGAAAGAAGCAGGTCGCAGACCGTCTCGTGGCCGCCCAAGCACTCGGGGCAGGCGAGGCAGGGAACGTGATGGGTAGCCGCCACCCGGTCGCCGGGCTTAAAACCAGTCACGCCCGCGCCCACCGCCGCCACCTCCCCCGCCATCTCGTGACCCAAGACCAGCGGCGCCTTCCCGGCCCGGTACCACTCCATGACATCGCTGCCGCAGATGCCGCTGGCGTGAATCCTGACCAGCAACTCGCCCGGCCCCGCCACCGGGCAGGGCAACTCCTCAAGCCGGACATCCCGGTTGTTGTAGTACATGGCCACCCGCATCCCGTCCCCTCCTGTCCAAAAATTATCTTGCCCAACCAAGGGGATAAAATGTATCCTATGGCCGCCTTAAGCACAAGGCCCAATTCCCCTGGCCCCAAGGCTGGCGGAACAAAACAGGGGCGAGTTCGAGATCGCCAAGTGACGATAGACTCTACCAGAAGGGGCCGAAATGGTCCCCAGCATAAGGAGCATCATGGCCCAAATCAAAAGCACGATGGAGATGGTGCTGGCCCGGGCGGATCGACTGTGCGCCGAGACGGAGCCGGCCAGCAGCGACGACGACCTGCGGCGGCGGGGAATGAAGATCGGCGCCGCCCTGATGAACGGCGAGGCGGTTGACCTGGCAGCGGCCATCCGGCAGTGCCCGCCGCCCGCGCTTACCCCCCTGGCGCAAGGCCTGCTTGACATCCTGTTCCGCAACCTCGTTCTGCCCCGCGAGGAAGGACAGCCCTGGGAAGCCGCCCTGCACGGAATCATGGAACTGGCCAAGGCCCTGCCCCAGGCCGATAGTGCCCAACTCTCCGGCCTGGTGGCCGAGGTGCGCAGCATCTTAAGCCGCTACCTCCAGCACCGCCAGCAACTCGAAAAACAACTGGAGGATGGTTTAGCCCTCCAGACCGCCCAGCTCCAACAGTCCCTGGCCCAGCAAACCGGGATGAAGATGAAGATAAGTCCCCGGCAGCACCCCAAATTCCAAGAGGAGTGGCAACGGGTGCAGGCCCAGTTGAACGATCAATACCTGGCCGCCTTGGACCAGTACAAGGAGGCGATCAACGGCTTGCTCGGCCTCTGATCGTCCACGCGAGAGCTAACGGAAATGGATGTCGAGATCTTCCTGGACTGTGCCGAGGTGCCGCCGCAATACCAGCACCTGGCCCTGCAAAAGTTCCACGAATGGTACGCCGACGGGGCGGAGGTGCGCTTCAACAAGCTGCCCTTCAGCTCCCTCGCCCTCCTGCCCGAGCCCAACCGCTTCCTGGTGGACCTGGGCTACGCCGACCTCATCACCTCGCTGCGCAACCTGCACGCCAGGGTGCATCGCCTAGGGGTCAAGGTCTTCTTCCACTTCGCCTGAGCCGCCGCATCCGACGCCCCAGGCCCAAACCGATCCCCACCCGTCGCGGCATCGGCCCGGCCAGCGGCTTAAATTCCTGTAAAGAATTTTTCTCCTTCTGCCGATAGGTTTGTTGGCAGGCGGTTTTGTTTCGCCTTGCGAAAGCTAGTCAACCCGACACTCAACTTGGCGGCACTACCATGGCCACAGGCACCATCACCACCCTAGGCGTCGGTTCAGGGCTGCAACTGCAAAGCATTCTGGATCAGCTAAAGGCCGTTGACCAGCAGGTCGTCACCAACGAACAGACGCAAGTCACCGCTGCCCAATCGCAGCTTGACGAGCTGACCACGGTCAACAACAAGCTTCTGACCCTAAAGGGGACAGCCCTAAACCTCTCCCTGTCCAGCACCTTCCTGGGCCGCACCATCACCAGCTCCTCCCCGTCGGTGGCCACCGCCACGGTCAGCGACGGGGCCACGGTCCAGAACTCGACCCTCAACGTCACCAACCTGGCCCAGCAGAGCTCCTGGATATCCTCAACCGGGGTAGCCTCCAACAGCAGCATCGTCTATGTGCCCACCAGCCAGGTCTCCTCCGGGGTGGCCAACCCGGCCACCACCCCCGTCGCCGCCGGCCCCGGCCAGCTCACCATCACCTTCGGGGGCAGCAGCACCATCACTGTCAACGTCAACAGCTCAACCATGATGGACGACGGCGGGGCGAGCGGCCTAAGCCTGGTGTCGCTCATCAACAACAGCCCCCAGAACGCCGGCAAGGTGGTGGCCTCGACCTCCAGCTCGGGCGGCCAGACCTACCTGCAAATCGCCACCGCCACCCCTGGCGGCACCGGCGAGGCCAACCGGGTGGCGATCACCACCAACGGCACCAGCCTGACCTTCGCCCCTCCGGCCAAGACCTTGACCATCCAGTCCGGCACTGGCACCACCTCGCTCTCAGTGGCCGGGGACACCACCTTAAGCCAACTGGTGACCCAGATCAACACCGCCAGCAGCAACCCTGGGATCACCGCCGCCATCGTCAACGACGGCGTTGATCCCCTTAACCCCTATAAGCTAGCAATCACCGCCAACGGCACCGGCGAGAACCACCGAATCAGCTTCCTATCTCAGCTGCCGGACCTGACCATGACCCAACAGGCCAGCCAGACGGCGGCCAACTCCCTAAACGCCCAGTTCACGGTGAGCGGCGTCTCCTACCAACGGCAGGGCAACACCGTAAACGACGTGCTAAGCGGCGTCACCTTCAACCTCCAGGGCAATGGCACGACCACCCTGGGCGTGGCCAGCGACAACAGCGGCCTGGGCGGCATGATTACCTCCCTGGTCACCGCCTACAACGACGTGGTGCAGGAGGTAAGCAGCAAGAGCGGCTACAACACCACGACCAGCACCTTCGGGGTACTGGCCAGCACCACCAGCCGCGACCTGCCCTCCGAGCTGGAAAATTTAATGACCACCACCAACGGTGCCGACCCCACCGGCAGCATCAAGAGCATGTTCGACCTGGGGCTCACCTTCAACCGCGACGGCACCATCACCATCGACAGCAACACCTTAAACGCGGCCCTGAGCACCAAACCCAACGCGGTGCAGGCCTTCTTTCTGGGCGACTCCACCAAGGGCATCACCGGCTTTGCCGATACCGTCAACAACCAGCTTCTGACCCTAACCAGCGACAGCGGCTCGGTGGCCGGGGACAAGAACGCCGCCCAGGCCCGGATCGACAACTTAAACCAACAGATCGCCAGCGACACCGACCGCATAAACAAGAAGTACGACCAGATGACCCAGCAGTTCGTGGCCCTGGATTCCTACATGAACCAGATGACCTCGATGTCGAACTTCCTGACCGGCCAGTTCAACACCCTAAGCAGCGGCTGGAGTGGCACCGGCAGCTCATCAAGCAGCAGTTCGAGCAGTAGCGGATTTTAAAAGCCGGGCGGAAACAACTTGGACAGTTTCCACGACGGTAACGGCTTATAATGGTTCAGCTTGTTGCCAATCGACAACGGCTTGGCCCCAGAGAGGCCAAGAGGCCCGACCTGACAAACGGGGCGCGATAATCCTTTCAAAGAAGGGCGAACAGGCCCGCCAACCATTCACCACAGGAGCGACGCATGAACACCGCCAAGGCCAGAACCGCCTACCAGCAAAGCGAGGCCCAAACCAACATCCACCCGGTCAAGCTCATCCACCTGCTTTACGAACGGGTGCTTATCCATCTGAACCTAGCCGAGCAGGGGATGCGTCAAGGCGACGTCAAGGCGCGGGGTGAAAATTTGAGCAAGGCCATCGCCATCGTCAGCGAGCTAAACGCCTCGATCAAGGATTCAGACGCCTCCGAGGCGGCGGCCTTCCTGCGCGGCCTCTACTCCGCCATCCTCGTCGAGCTGCCCAAGGTCGGGATCACCGGCGACCCCGGGGCCATCAGCCAGGCCCACCGTTACCTGGACCGGCTACGGGAGATCTGGGAGGCCACCGCCATGCGCGAGGCAGGCCTGACCGTGGGCCCAACCCCGGAGGAGACCGCCGCCCCCCGCCCCGAGCCCCAGGCCGCCGCCCCGCCGGGGATCGCCGAGTACGGCCTCGCCGGCCCCCGGAAACTCAAGGGCCAGGACGTCGCCGCCTGCCAACTGCGCGGGGTGTCGGTGGCCATATAACATGACTTGCCGGATTGCGACCTCAAGATCCCCCTCGGGAGGAACGGCCATGAATACCCCAGCCGAGACCAGAGACTCGCTGCTTACGGCCACCGAACGCTGTCTCGCCATGCAGGCCAGACACCTGGAGGGGCTGACAACCGGCGAGTTAAGCCAGGTCAAGGGCTGGCTAGCGGAACGCCAGGAACTGGTGGATAGACTGCGACAAGTCTTCGCCGAGGCCCAGACCTCCGGCATCGATCCCGAGCTGCGGCCCCTGCTCTTGGACCGGATTCAACGCCTCATGGAAGGCGAGGCCCAGCTCTTCGTGGCCACCCAGGGCGAGCGCAACCGGCTCGGCGAGTCGCTCGCCGCCCTGCGCCGAGGCAGACGCGCCCTTTCCGGTTACGGCCCTCCTACCCGCAACCGTCCGCCGCGCTTCATCAGCGGACAGGAATAGCCCAGGCCTCCATTCCCTGACCTAAGCCAGGCAAGTCCTTCTCGATCTTTCACATTATTTGCACATTGTTCTGGCCATGCCTGCCCGATACGCCAGATAGGAGAACGCCCGCCGCATCCGGGGCAGGGTTTCTCCCTGGGCGCATCGCAATAGTTCGATGCAAGAACAAATTTTACAGCAGGAGGTGGACAGATGACAGTTTCGGGAATTTCCAGCAGTAGTGACTTGCAGCAGGCTTGGCTCGCCAAGATGCAGCAACGCAAGCAGGACATGAGCCAGCTTGGCTCGGCGCTGCAAAATGGCGACCTCTCCGGGGCACAAAAGGCCTTTGCCGATCTTCAGAATCTAAAGGCGGCAAACGGCCAAGACGGCAGCAATGGCGCCACGAGCGGCGGCGCCAGCTCAACAACGAATAGCGCCAACAACGTGGACGCCAGCCAGCTCGTCTCGATGCTCCAGGGCGACGACTTGGCCTCCATGCTGCTCTCCAGCAGTAGCGACGGCGCCAGTTCCAGCGGCAGTGGCTCCGACTTGTTGAGCCAGCTCTCCCAGGGCGGCGATCTGGCCTCCATGCTAATGGCCACTGGCAACACCGACGCCAACGGAGGCACCTCCAGCTCCGACCTGTTCGCCGCCCTCCTGGGGCAGACTCAGGCCACCTCGTCTAGCAGCGTCAGCGACACCCAGGGCACGGCCACCACTGGTCAGGACAACGCCCAAGGACTGCAAGACAAGCGGCAACAGAGAGAGCAAGACTTCAACCAACTGGGAGCAGCGCTGCAAAGCGGGGATCTGGCCTCGGCGCAAAAGGCCTTTGCCGATCTTCAGAGCCTTAAGCCAGGAGGGCAGGCCCAGGATAGCAACAGCATCTCGTCTGTCAGCGGCACCAATGCCATCGCCAGTGAGTTCTCAACCTTGGGCCAGGCCCTCACCGCCGGCAATCTTACTGATGCCCAGGACGCCTTCACCAAGATCCAGCAGGACATGCAGGCGCACCGGGGCGGCCACCATCATCACCATGCGGCGGCCAGCTACGCCAGCGTAAGCAGTCAAGGTCAGGACAGCACCAGCAGCAGCACCAGCAGCGACTCAAGCAGCGGCATAAACATCTCGGTCTAGGCCGGGAGTAAGGTCTTCCCGCCGGTATTGGCCCCGACGGGGGGCGAAAGAACAACAAACAAATCTTTAAGGTAGGAGGTGCGTCATGGATGTCAATCTGAATACCGAGGCCAAGGTGTACGGCGCCCCCACCGTGCCGGTGGTGGAGCAGGAAGACAAGGTAAAACCCCAGGTGGCCCCGGTCAAGGAAGGCACCGAGGCCACCCATGCCAAGCTCAACGAGCAGGCCCTGCACCCCCAGGCTAACCAGTCCGGTGGCGCCACCATGTCCAGGGACGAGGCGGAGAAGATCATGGCCCAGATCCAGAGCCGCCTTGACTCCATCGGCGGCAACCTGAGCCTGGGGCTCAAGGAGTACCTGCCGACCAAGGACATCGTGATTCAGGTGCGAGATACTCGCAACGACAAGATAATCCGCCAGTTCCCCTCGGAAGAGCTGCTCCGGCTCAAGGCCAGGCTGGAGGATGTGACGGGTATCCTGTTCAACGAGACCTCCTGATTCACTCCGGATCCAACTGGCTCCCAAGTCTTCCCCGCCGGCGAGACCACCCGTGTCTCCGCCGTCTAGCTTTCCTTTACGTCCCGCCCCGCCTCATCCGCACTCCATCTTAACAAATTATAATTATTTACTCTTTTCAGGACAACTCCCCCTTGAGGTGTCCCCAAAATCCTTCTTCCCCGGACTCGCCGACGGGCCGCCGCTCTGATTCTGGCCGGCGACCACCCCCACGCCTGATTGACGAAACAAGGCCGCCGTGCTACTTACACTGCTTAAGATCCAGCCCCAACGCCTGTCTGGTACGACAAGGGCTTTTCACCCGCGAAACCCCAAAATTTTTATTTAAGGAGATCAAACCATGCCGGAAGAGGACAAGGAAGGGAAACAGTTTCACCAGGAGGTGCCCGCCACCTGCGAGGGCTTTTTTCTGAAGGGCTCAAACTCCCTGGACTGGGGGATCAAGAATCGCCTGGCCCGCATCTTCAACCCGGAAAGCGGCCGCACCGTGATGCTGGCGGTGGATCACGGCTATTTCCAGGGCCCGACCACCGGCCTGGAGCGCATCGACTTGAACATCCTGCCGCTGGCCCCCTTCGCCGACACCCTAATGCTCACCCGCGGCATCCTGCGCAGCACGGTGCCACCCACCTACAACAAGGCCATCGTGCTTAGGGCCAGCGGCGGGCCCAGCATCCTGAAGGAATTGTCCGGCGAGGGCCTGGCGGTGGATATGGAAGAGGCGATCAGGCTGAACGTCTCGGCGCTGGCGGTGCAGGTCTTCATCGGCGGCGAGTTCGAGAGCCAGTCGGTGCTCAACATGACCCGGCTGGTCGACATGGGGATGCGTTACGGCATCCCGACGCTCGCGGTTACCGCGGTCGGCAAGGACATGGCCCGCGACGCCCGCTACTTCCGGCTCGCCTGCCGGATGTGCGCCGAGCTGGGGGCCCACTACGTCAAGACCTACTACGTGCCCCAGGGCTTCGACACCGTGACCGCCAGTTGCCCGGTGCCTATCGTCATGGCCGGGGGCAAGAAGTTGCCGGAGCTGGAGGCCCTGACCATGTGCCACCGGGCGGTGCAGGAAGGCGCCGCCGGGGTGGATATGGGCCGCAACATCTTCCAGTCCGCGAACCCCAAGGCCATGATCCAGGCGGTGGCCAAGGTGGTGCATGAGCTGCTGCCGCCCGAACAGGCCTACGAGCTGTACCAGGACTTGCGGGCCGGGGCGTGATCAGAATGCGGCAACGGCTAGGCGCCGTCCAAGAGGGGAGGATGCACCTTGGCCCGTCCCGCTGACGAGGGGGTGGTGCAGGCGGTCAAGGAGGCCGTCGACATCGTGCAGGTGGTGGGCGAGGTGGTCAACCTCCGGCGGACCGGGGCCAACTACCTGGGGCTCTGTCCCTTCCACGGCGAGAAGACCCCCTCCTTCACGGTCAGCCCGGCCCGGAAGTTCTTCCACTGCTTCGGCTGCGGAGAGAGCGGCGACGTGCTGACCTTTGTCATGCGCCACCAGAACTTGCCCTTTTGGGAGGCCTTAAAGCAACTGGCCGGGCGCTATCACATTCCCCTGCCCGAGCGGGAGCTTTCCCACCAGGAACGGGAGGCGGACAACCGGCGCCAGGAACTGTATCTCGTCAACCAGCGGGCCGCCGACCTCTACCACGACCTACTGCTTAACGACCCCCGGGCGGCCCTAGCCAGGGAATACCTGGCGAAACGCCGCATCCCGCCGGAGATCATCACCCGCTTCCGGCTGGGCTACGCCCCGGAGCGCTGGGACTTTCTGAGCAAGGCCCTGCCCGACACCCCCCCCGAGCTTCTGGTCGAGGCCGGACTGATCGTGGCCAGGGATTCGGGGGGCGGATTCTACGACCGCTTCCGGCAGCGGGTGCTCTTTCCGATCATCAACCACAGCGGACGCCACCTGGGCTTCGGGGGCCGGGCCCTGAGCGACGGCCAGCAGCCCAAATATCTTAATTCCCCGGAGACGGCAGTCTTCACTAAGGGCCGCACCCTGTTCGGCCTCTTCCAGGCCAAGGAGGCCATCCGTCGGACGGGGCGGGCGGTGGTGGTGGAGGGCAACTTCGACCTCATCAGCCTGGTGGCGGCGGGAATTGGCGAGGTGGTAGCCCCGCTGGGCACCGCCCTCACCCCGCAGCATGTCCGGGCGCTCAAGGGTTACGCCGGGGAGGTGGTACTGCTCTTCGACGGCGACGCGGCAGGGGTTAAGGCGGCACTGCGGGCCGTGCCTCTCTTCCTCTCGGCCCGGCTGCCGGCCCGGGTGGTAGTGCTGCCCGACGGCCACGACCCGGACACCTTCATCAACCAGTACGGACCGGCGGAGCTTACGACCCGGCTCGAGGCCGCCCTCTCCCTGCCGGAGTTCGCGGTCGAGCAACTGGTGGCCCGTCACGGCCTGGGCCTGGAGGGTAAGGGCCGCATCTTGGAAGAGCTCCGGCCGCTAGTCGCCGCCATCGACGATAAGGATCTCCAGCGTTCCCTGTTCATCTCCCACTTCAGCCGCACCCTGGGCCTGACCCCCGAGCAGTTGGGCCAGGCCCTGGCGGGCGGCCTAGGCCTCCCGCCCGCCCCGCCCGTTCCGGCCCCGGCCCTCCCCCGGCAGGGAATCAAACTGACCGATAGCGAACGGCACCTGCTCGCCTTCCTGGTGCTCTATCCCGCTTGTCTGGATGACTTTGTCGAGGCCGGACTGCTCGAGGTCATGGCCAGCCCGGCGGCGTTCGCCATCGTCGAGGCCATGCGGGAGGCGGCCCGCCAAACGCCGGATGGCGGGGCGGAGCGGCTGCTGGACTACCTTGCGGGCCCGGAGGAACGTGATTTTGTCGCCGCGCAGCTCATTGACGCCCCCACAAATCTGCCCGAGCGGGAACGGGAAGCGGCGGAGAAGATCGGCTGGCTCCTTGAAAACCGCCGCAAGACCCGCACCCGGGAGTTGACCACCCGCATCAAGGAGGCCCAACTTCAAAACGACCAGGCCCTGGTGCTGGAACTCCTGACGGAGAAGAAAAAACTCAGCCTCGGGGGCCAGGGTTGATTATTTTCTTCCAAATTCGTTTGTAATCGAATATCTATCAACAGTTTTGCGTCGATTCTCAACAAGGGGCCAGGGCGGGTGGCGTAGGGCGATGAGCAAGAAAAAGACCAGAGCGGAAAGGCACGGCGAGCCCCTGGAAACCTCGGAGGCCGAAGGCTTCGCCGGCAGGCCGGACGAGGTCGAGCCGGACGAGTTTTTGGATGCCTTGTCCGACGAGGACGGCGACGCCGATTTCCTGGAGTTCTCTTCCCGCCCGACCGGTGACGACCACGACCAGCACGAGGGCCTGGAGATCGCCTTCAACGACGACAGCGCCGGGGAGGATTTCGCCCCCGACACCCTTGACCCGGTCAAGTCCTATCTGCGGGAGATGGGGGCAGTGCCCCTCTTGTCGGCGGCGACGGAAACCGAGATCGCGGTCAGGATCGAACGGGGCGAAAAGCAGGTGCAAAGCGCCCTCCTCTCCCTGCCCATGGCCATGCCGATGCTGGCCGGAATGGCCGCCGGACTGCGGGACGGCAGCCTGGTCATCTGCGGCCTGATCAAAAATTTGGACGAGGGCGATCCCGTTTTGCTGCGGGAGGCCAAGGAAAAACTCCTCTGGCGGGTGGCCGAGGCCCAGCGCCACCATCAGGAACGGGCCGCGCTTCAGGACGACTTCATGGGCCGGCCCTTAAACGACGAGGAGGCGGTCAAGCTGATGGTGCGCATCGAGCGGTGCAGCCACGCCATCGCCGCCCTGTTCGACGACGTCAATCTGCAAAATCGTTATCTTGACGAGCTGACCGCCGCCCTTAAGGGGATGGGCAGCCAGATGGACATGGCCCGGCAGGCCATCACCGCCGGCACCTCCAAACACGCGGCCAACTTTCTCCGGGAGCTGGAGGAGACCTCCGGCATGGATCACGAGACGGTGGAGCAGTCCCTGGCGGCGGTCAAGCAGGGCGAACTTTTCTCCCGGGAGGCCAAGAACCGGCTGGTGCAGGCCAACCTGCGGCTGGTGGTCAGCGTGGCCAAAAAATACGCCAACCGGGGCCTGCAACTACTGGATCTGATTCAGGAAGGCAACGTCGGCCTGATGAGGGCGGCGGAAAAGTTCGAATATCGGCGGGGGTACAAGTTCAGCACCTACGCCACCTGGTGGATCCGGCAGGCCATCAACCGGGCACTGGCCGATCAGGGACGCACCATCCGCATCCCGGTGCACATGATCGACCACATCAACCGCCTGATGCGCCAGACCAAGGAGTTCGTCCGCCAGCACGGACGCGAGCCCAGCCCCGAGGAGATGGCCCTGGAGAGCGGCATGGACATAGACAAGGTCAAGGTCATGCTCAAAATCGCCAAGGAACCCATCTCACTCGACTCGCCGGTAGGCGACGGGGAAGACTCCTTCCTGGGCGACTTCATCGAGGACGCCAACGCCGTCTCCCCGGACGAGGCCACGGTCAAAAACAGCCTGCGGCGCAGCATCAAGCAGGTGCTGGCCTCCCTCTCCCCTCGGGAAGAGGCGGTGCTCAGGATGCGCTACGGCCTCGACACTGCGGTCGATCTGACCCTGGAGGAGGTAGGCCGCAACTTCGCAGTCACTAGGGAACGCATCCGGCAGATCGAGGCCAAGGCCTTGAAAAAACTAAAACATCCCACCCGCCGTGAGCGGCTGGCCAGCTTCCTGATCGACTGATCCCCACTTTTTGTCCCGTCGCCGCCACCGAGGCGAAAAAGGTTGACAGCCCTCGCCCTTGCCTTATACATTCCCCTCCTGACCGTGGCGGCCGGCTGCCCGGCCACTGCCGCTAGCCCCTCCCAATTTAGGATGGCCTCGCAACAGGCCGAGTTGCCGCGACGGTTGCGGCCCCTCATGCCGTCGCCTTGAGGCTTGTTGTCCCGGTTGTTGCTGATGATCTCGCCAAAAGATAACCAAGTGACTTAGCCTGGGCATGACTGAGACGACAGATCGAGACTGGCTGGCCTTATCCCTGGTGCCGGGATTGGGACCGGCTGGCTTTCGCCGGCTGCTGGACACCTTTGGCTCGCCGGCTAAGGTGTTCGGGGCCTCGGCCAAGGAATTGCACCAGGTTCCGGGGCTGCGCCCGGAGGCGGCCGCCGCCCTGGTGGCTGGCCCTCCCCACCGGGAGGCCGAGGCGGAGATGGCCAGCCTGGCCCGGCTGGGCATCCGGATGCTCCGCTTCGGCACCGAGGACTACCCCGCCCGGCTGGCCACCATCTACAACCCGCCCATGCTGCTGTTCGTCAAGGGCAGTACCGCGCTTCTTCACCGGCCCGCCCTGGCGGTGGTCGGCTCACGGGCCGCCACCTCCTACGGGCTCAAGATCGCCCACGACTTAAGCGCCCGGTTGGCGGGCCAAGGGCTGGCAATCATCAGCGGCCTGGCCCTGGGCATTGACGCCGCCGCCCACCGGGGGGTGCTGGCGGCGGGCGGCGACACGGTGGCGGTGCTGGGCTGCGGGCTGGATGTGCGCTACCCCAAGGCCAACTGGCGGCTGGCCGAGGAGATCGAGAGCCACGGGGCGCTGGTCAGCGAGTATCGCCTCGCCACCCCACCCGACGCCTTCCGTTTCCCGGCCCGCAACCGGATCATCAGCGGCCTCTGCCAGGGGGTACTGGTGGTGGAGGCAGCCCAACGTTCCGGATCGCTGATCACCGCCCGCCTGGCCCTGGAGGAGGGCCGCGAGGTCTTCGCCATCCCCGGCCGGGTGGATTCGGCAAAGAGCGCCGGCACCCATCGTCTGCTGCGGGAGGGGGCCAAACTGGTGGGCGGCATTGACGACATCCTGGAGGAACTGGGGCCGTGGCCAAAGACGGCCAGCCCGCCGGGAACGCCGGCGGCCAGGGGCGAGGAGTCAACCGCCGCCTTGAGCCCCGAGGCCCGGCTGGTACTGGGGCTTCTGGATGTCTATCCCCAGCCCATCGACACCATCATCAACCAGGCGCGCCTGGGGGCGGCCAAGGTCAACGAGGTGCTGTTGCAGCTAGAGCTGCACGGCCTAATCGAGGCCCTGCCCGGCCAGCGGTATCGCGCCCTGTCATAATAACAAATTAAGGAACACGGATGGCCAAGTCATTAGTGATCGTCGAATCACCCACCAAGTCGCGAACCATCCAGCGCTATCTCGGCAACGATTTCGAGGTCAAGGCCTCGGTGGGCCATGTCCGCGACCTGCCGGTCAAGACCTTGGGCGTCGATATCGAGCACGACTTCGCCCCCCAGTACGAAACCATCCGCGGTAAGGGCCAGATCCTGGCCGAGCTGGTCCGGGCCGCCAAGCAGGCCGAGGCCATCTATCTGGCCCCCGACCCCGACCGGGAGGGCGAGGCCATCGCCTACCATATCGCCCATGAGCTTAAGGCGGTGAAGAAGCCGGTGTACCGGGTGCTCTTCCACGAGTTGACCAAGAAGGCCATCCTCTCGGCCATCGGCCAGGCCGCCGATATCAACCAGCGGCTGTTCGAGGCCCAACAGACCCGCCGCATCCTCGACCGGCTGGTGGGCTACCAGATCTCACCCCTGCTCTGGGACAAGGTGCGCCGGGGCTTGAGCGCCGGACGGGTGCAGTCGGTGGCGGTGCGGATGATCTGCGAACGGGAAGAGGAGATAGCGCGTTTCGTCTCCGAGGAGTACTGGACGATCGACGCCAGCCTGGAGGGCCAGACGCCGCCTAGGTTCACGGCCCATCTTGACCAGATCGACGGCAAGAAGGCGGCCATCTCCAACCAGGATCAGGCCCTGGCGACCAAGGCCGAGCTGGGGCAGGCCACCTTCACGGTCGGCCGGGTGGAGAAAAAACAAAAAAAACGCCACCCGGCCCCACCCTTCATCACCAGCTCCCTGCAGATCGAGGCCAACCGCAAGCTGCGCTTCTCGGCCAAAAAGACCATGACCCTGGCCCAGCGTCTGTACGAAGGCATCGAGGTGGGCGCCGACGGCCCCACCGGGCTGATCACCTACATGCGCACCGACTCCACCCGGATCAACGACGAGGCCCTGGCCGAGGCCCGGGGCTTTATCGGCCAGACCTACGGCCAAAATTTTCTGCCCGCCAAGCCCAACCTCTACAAGACCAAGAAATCGGCCCAAGACGCCCACGAGGCCATCCGGCCCACCGAGGTCGCCAAGACCCCGGAGCAAATGGCCGCCTACCTGGACCGAGACCTGCTCAAGCTCTACACCCTGATCTGGAAACGCTTCGTGGCCAGCCAGATGGCCGACGCCCTCTACGACCAGACCACCATCCTGATCGAGGCGGGCCGGTATCAGCTTAAGACGGTGGGCACCATCATCCGTTTCCCCGGCTTCATGACCCTCTACGTGGAGGCGGCGGGCGACGAGGCCGGCAAGGAGGGCGAGGACAAGGATCTGCCCCTGCCCAACCTGAGCGAGGGTGATGCCCTGCGCCTGCTGGAACTGGCGGCGGAGCAGCACTTTACCCAGCCGCCACCCCGCTACACCGAGGCCTCGCTGGTCAAGGCCCTGGAGGAGAACGGGGTGGGCCGGCCCAGCACCTACGCCACCATCCTGTCCACCATCCAGGACAAGGAGTACGCCCGGCTCGAACAGCGCAAGTTCCACCCCACCGACCTCGGCAAGCTGATCAACGGCCTGCTGCTCAAGCATTTTCCGGCCATCATGGACATCGAGTTCACCGCCGCCATGGAGCGCCAGCTCGACCAGGTGGAGGAGGGCAAGATCGAGTGGCTAAACATCCTGCGCGACTTCTACGGGCCGTTCAAAACCGCCCTGGACTTGGCCAAGGAAGGCATGACCTCGGTCAAGCGGGCCATCACCCCCACCGACATCCCCTGCGCCCTGTGTCCGGGCAAGATGGTGATCCGCTGGGGCAAGAACGGCGAGTTCCTGGCCTGCGAGAACTACCCATCCTGCAAGAGCACTCAAGATTTTACCAGGGGTGAGGACGGCTCCATCCAGCCGGTGCGACGGGATCAGCCCGAGGAGTCGAGCGAGCGATGCGAGAAGTGCGGTAAACCGATGGTGTACAAGCAGGGCAAGTTTGGCCGCTTCCTGGCCTGCTCCGGGTATCCCGACTGCCATCACATCAAGGCGGAAACCACCGGGGTGGGCTGCCCGGAGCCCGGCTGTCAAGGCATGCTGGTCAAGAAGCTCTCCAAGCGCGGCAAGGTTTTCTACGCCTGCGATCAATACCCAAAATGCAAATTCGCCCTCTGGGATCGGCCAGTGGCCACCCCCTGCCCCACCTGCGGCGCCGCCTTCCTGGTAGAAAAGACCAGCCGCAAGGGAGGCGGGGCCAGGCTCACCTGCCACCACCCCGACTGCGGTTATGTTAAACTCCAGGAAGAAGAGGACTAAGATCCACCCCGCCGCCTGGGCAGACAAACCTTAGGGGTCAGGTCTTGCAATAATGCCAAATCCCCCAGGACGACGAAAGTTTGGCGCCTGTTCGTCCCTCACCGCGACAGAGCCGTTGGTCAAGCGCCAAAAATATGCTATAAAGTCGCCATGAAGATGGCGCTGATCCAGACCAACCCCACGGTGGGTGATTTTGATGGCAACCTGAAGGCCATCCTCTCCTGGGCCGGACGGGCCAGGGAGGCGGGTTGCGGGCTGGCGATCTTCCCGGAGCTGGCCTTAAGCGGCTACCCGCCCCTCGACCTCCTGGAGCGGCCCGCCTTCATCGACCGTCAGCTTCGGGCCGGGCGCGAGCTGGCGGAACTGGCCTTGGGCATCGACCTCCTTTGCGGGCTCATCACCCGGCACACGGCGGACACCGGCAAACCCCTGCACAACAGCGCCGCCCTGATCTCCGGCGGCCAGACCCGGCTGATCCACAAACGACTCCTGCCCACCTACGACGTCTTCGACGAGGCCCGCTACTTCGAGCCCGGCGCAGAGAGCGCCGCCCTTCCCTGGCAGGGTCTGCACCTGGGGGTCACCATCTGCGAGGACATCTTCAACGACCCGGAGCTGGCCGGCGGGCCGTTGAGCGCCGGGCCAGGGCGGGCCCACGACGCCCCCCTCAAACTCTACCAGAAAAACCCCCTAGCCGACCTGTTGGCCAAACCCGCCCGCCGGCCCGACCTGCTCGTCAACCTCGCCGCCTCGCCCTTTCAGACCGGCAAGTCTGCGGCCAAAATCGACTTTTTCTCCCGCCTCTGCCGGCGACACGGCCTGCCGCTCCTCTACGTCAACCAGGTGGGCGGCCAGGACTCCCTGCTCTTCGACGGCCAGAGCCTGATCCTGGGGCCGGATGGACGCCTGCTGGCCAGGGCCGCCGCCTTCCGGGAAGACATGGTTATCTTCGACACCGTGAAGGCGGCCAGCCAACCCGGAATCGTCGCCCCCCCGGAGGAGGCCCCGGCCCTGATCTTCGAGGCCCTGGTAATGGGCGTCCGGGACTATCTGGGCAAATGCGGCTTCCGCTCGGCGGTGCTGGGCCTAAGCGGCGGCATCGACTCCGCCCTCACCGCCGTCATCGCCGCCGCCGCCCTGGGGCCGGAGAATGTCCTGGGCGTGGCCCTACCCTCGCCCTACACCGCCAGAGAGAGCGTCGAGGACGCCCGCAAGCTGGCGGAGAATCTGGGCCTGCGCTTTGTCACCATCCCCATCGCCCCCACCTTCGCCACCGAACTGGCCACCCTGGCGCCGCTCTTCGCCGGCACCCCCCAGGGGATCGCCGAGCAGAACCTCCAGGCCCGCATCCGGGGCAATTTACTGATGGCCCTGGCCAACAAATTCGGGCATCTCCTGCTCTCCACCGGCAACAAGTCGGAGCTGGCGGTGGGCTACTGCACCCTCTACGGCGACCTGAGCGGCGGTCTGGCAGTGATCTCCGACGTGCCCAAGGTGATGGTGTACCGCATCTGCCGCCATATAAACCGCAACCGGGAGATCATCCCGGCCCGCACCATCGCCCGGGCGCCCACCGCCGAACTAGCCTTAAACCAGCGGGATCAGGACGACCTGCCGCCCTACGAGGTCCTCGACCCCATCCTGACCGCCTACCTGGAGGAGAACCGGGGCGTGGCTGAGATCGTGGGCCTGGGCTTCGACGAGCAGGTGGTCCGGGAGGTGGTGCGCCGGGTGAATGCCAACGAGCACAAGCGCCAGCAGGCGCCGATGGGGCTCAAGGTCACCAGCAAGGCCTTCGGCCTGGGCCGGCGCTATCCGGTCTGCCAGCGTTTCCGGGAAGACGGGTGATTAATTACCAAGGCCGGGCCGCAACCGGCCAGCACCTGGAGGATCTGGCCTGCGGCTACTGGCTCTCCGAGACGCTGTTCGCGGCCCTGAGACTTGCGCTGTTCGCCCATCTGGAGCCGGGACCACTGCCGCTCGCCGATCTGGCCCGCCGGGCGGACTGCCAGGAAGCGCCACTTGCGCGGCTGCTCCTGGCCCTAGAAGGGCTGGGGCTGGTCGAATGCGAGACGGGACGTTGGCGGAACACCCCGCTTGCCAGCCGCCACCTGGTGCCGGATCAAGCCGAA
>JAJXUT010000057.1 GCA_021782655.1 Deltaproteobacteria bacterium | reverse complement strand
GCCTTCTCTCCCACCTCCAGGGCGATCTGGTTCTTGTCCTTGCCTTCGGTATCGACACCGAAGACCTTGGCCATCATCTTCAGCTTGTTTTCGTCCTTAATCTGGTGCTCGGTGTGCCCCTTGGCGGTGGCGATGAAGCCCTTGACCATCTCCCGGGCGTGGTCGGTGTGGGCGGCGGAACCGGCGGCGATGGTGCGGCAGAAGCCCCGGGCGGCCACGGTCTCGGCGGTGGCGCCGCAGACCCCGACCATCTCCTCGACCCCATCGATGATCTGGCATGGCCCCATGTTGCAGTGCCGGCAGCACACCCCGCCGGAGCCGAACAGGCAGGCGGCCATGCCCCGGTCAGCGACCCGGTGGTAGGCGGTCTTGACCCCCTGGGCGATGTCCTGCTGCAAGACCTCCAGGGTGGAAGAACAGGTGATACTGGTGCAGCCCTCGCATTCTAGTTTTCTGGTAGCCATCTTGACAGGTTCCTCTTGTTAGGCTGTAGGTTGGTTAGGCTGTAGGCGTTTAGGCTGTAGGTCGTTAGGTTGCTGGCTTTTGCGTTCCCGCAGTTGCTACAGCCTAACCGCCTACAGTCCAAGCAACCTCACTAAATCAGTCCCGCCGCCATCTTGGCCGACTGGACGGTGTTCTTCATCAGCATGGTGATGGTCATGGGCCCGACCCCGCCGGGCACCGGGGTGATGCAGGAGGCCTTCTCCTTCACCGCCTCGAAGTCCACGTCGCCGGCCAGGATCGCCTTGCCGGACTCGGTCATGCCGATCCGGTTGACCCCCACGTCGATCACCGCCACCCCCTCCTTGACCATGTCGGCGGTGATTAGCTTCGGCACCCCGACTGCGGCGATGATGATGTCCGCCCGCCGGGTGTGGGCCGCCATGTCCTTGGTGCGGGTGTGGCAGATGGTGACCGTGGCGTCACCCGCCGGACGTTTCTGGAGCATGAGGTTGGCGATCGGCTTGCCTACGATGTTGCTGCGGCCGACCACCACCACCTCGGCGCCCTTGGTCTCCACCCCGCCGCGGACAAGCAGTTCGAGGATGCCGTGGGGGGTGCAGGGCAGGAAGCACTGCTCGCCCAGCATCATCTTGCCGACGTTGACCGGATGGAAGCCGTCCACGTCCTTATCGGGGTCGATGGCGTAGAGCACCCGGGCCTCGTTGATGTGCTTGGGCAGAGGCAGTTGCACCAGGATGCCGTTGATCTTCGGGTCTTGGTTGCATTTGTTGACCAGCGCCAGCAGCTCGGCCTCGTTGGTGGCGGCGGGCAAGCTGATTTGCTCGGAGTAGATGCCCAACTCCTTGGCGGTCTTGTTCTTGGCGGTGACGTAGGATTGGGAGGCGGGATCCTCGCCCACCAGGATGGTGACCAGGCCGGGAACCACGTTGTGCTTGGCCTTTAGTTCGGCCACCTCCTGGGCCAGTTCCTGGCGGATGGCCTTGGCGGTCTCGGTGCCGCTTAAAATTTTAGCGCTCATCATCTGACTCCTTTTTAAGGAAAAGGGGGGAATATGGCAACGCGGCACATCCTTAAAATTTAGGGAAGGCCGCGTAAACAATGACTCCGAAGTAGGCGAAAGTTAGGCAACCGGGAGAAAAATATAACGTATCGTAAATGGGTTATCAATAGGTAGTTGTACGAAATGTGGGCGGGAATAATGCGCCTGACCGTTGGCTTGCCGGTCTTTTGGCAGAGGTCTAGTTCGGAAGAGACCGATCTGGAAAATTTTGCAAAATCCGTTTAATCTGACCTTGCAATAATGCTGGAGAACATTTAAAAAAGGATTGAATTTCATCAGCCGGGGGGTGGCTCTAGTTGTCCCTCCGACTGGTCAAGGAGCCGCCGGCTGGTGCCGGTGGCAAACAAACCTTCTTAAAGAGAGGAGAAAGACCATGGTGAAAAAAGCAATTGTCGTTGGATGTTCAGTTCTTTCCTTGGCCTTCGCCGGCGTAGCCTTCGCCGCCGGGGCCGACAGCATCGTGCTGAAGGGCGGCGCGCCCGGTAACGTGACCTTCCCCCATAAGCTCCATCAGGAGAAGCTGAAGGATTGCAATCTGTGCCACAAGATGTTCGCTAAGGAGGCCGGTTCCATCGAGAAGGATATCGCCTCTGGCAAGATGAAGAAGAAGGACGCCATGAAGATGTGCATCGATTGCCACAAGGCCACCAAGGCCAAGGGTCAGCCCTCCGGCCCGACCGGTTGCAGCGAGTGCCATAAGAAGTAAGGCATAGCTGGAACCATTCCGGCCTGGGTGTAAGGCCGGCGGCAGGTCCTCGGCGCGCCATGCGCCTTCGTTGGCCTGTTGCCGGCCTTTTTTTGTGCCCGATACAGGGCCTGGTCTTGCCGGGCCGGGAAAACTTAGGTTATCTTGTCCCTCCCGGTCGCCTGTTTTAGGCGATTTTCTACTCGTTGCCATTTTTTCAAAGGAGAGCGCATGAAGGTTACGGTCAAGCAGTCAGTTGCGGGGGTGAAGGCCGATCTCTTGGTCTTTTTTCTTGGACAGGCGGCGGACGGCGAGCCGCTTTCCTGTCCTCATCCTCATTTGGCCGACGTCCTGGCCCAGGCCCAGGCGGGAGGGGATTTCACTGGCAAGGATGGTCAGACCTTGGTCGTTTATCCCCCTGCCGGCCAGGGTGAGGCGAGCCGTCTGCTGGCGGTGGGACTAGGCAAGGAGGCCCCCAGCCAGGAATCGTGGCGCAAGTGCGGTGGCGTGGTGGCCGGGGTCTGTCAGAAGAAACGGGTGCGCCGGGTGGTGATGGTCATGCCAGCCGGGCTTGTCTTGCCAGCCTCGGCCATGGCCCAGGCCTTGACCGAGGGCCTGATTTTGGGCAGCTACCGTTTCGACCGCTACAAGACGGTGACCGAGGATGAGGAGCGGCCCCTGGCAATCGAGGAACTGGTGCTGATCGCCGAGGAGGTCAAGACGGCGCGCCAGGGCGCGGCCTGGGGCCTGAACGGGGCCTTGGCCGCCTGCCGGGCCCGAGACATGGCCAACGAGCCCGCCAATCATTGGACGCCCGCCGATTTTGCCGCCTATGGCCAGGATCTGGCCAGGCGTTACGGTCTTAAGTGCATGGTGTTGGGCAAGACGGAACTGGCCAAGCTGAAGATGGGCGGCCTCCTGGCGGTCAATCAGGGAACCAGCGAGCCGCCCCAGATGGTGATCGTTGAGTACCGAACCGGGAAAAGGGGGGCGCCTACCCTGTTGCTGGTGGGCAAGGGGTTGACCTTCGACTCGGGCGGCATCTCGATTAAGCCCAGCGCCAACATGCACGAGATGAAGTACGATATGTGCGGCGGCGCGGCGGTGCTTGCCTGTCTGGAGGCGATGGCCCAGGAGCGGCTTCGGGGCCTGGATGTCGTGGCCATCGTCCCGGCCACTGACAACATGCCCGGACCCGGGGCACTGAAACCAGGAGATATCATCACCCAGCACAACGGCAAGACGGTGGAGATCATCAGCACCGACGCCGAGGGGCGGTTGATCCTGGCCGACGCCTTGGCTTACGGGATTAAGAAATTCAAGCCTGCGGCGGTGATCGACCTGGCCACCCTGACCGGGGCGGTGATCGTCGGTCTGGGGCATCACCTAACCGGATTGATGAGCAACGACGATAAGCTCGCCGCCCAAATCGTCCGGGCGGGGCAGGAGAGCGGCGAGCCGGTCTGGCGTCTGCCGCTCGGCAAGGACTATGGCAAGCAGATCGAATCCAAGGTGGCGGATTTGAAAAATGTCGGCGATCAGGGGGCGGGCACCATCACCGCCGGGGTCTTCTTGCAGGAGTTCGTGGGCGAGACGCCCTGGGCGCATCTGGATATCGCCGGCACTGCCTGGAATTTTACCGAGAAGGCATACGTGCCCAAGGGCCCCTCCGGGATCGGGGTGCGGTTGCTGCTGGAGCTGATAAGGAACTGGAACTTCCGGGGGTAGTCGGAGTCAGCTAGACCGGAGCGGTGCAAGATGCGCCTGGCTCGGCAAGCTGAAAAACAAAGGGGCTAACCAGCTTGATTTTCTGGCTAACCCCTTGATTTTGTTGGTGCCCCCGGCAGGAATCGAACCTGCGCAAACCAGGATTAGGAATCCTGTGCTCTATCCCCTGAGCTACGAGGGCCATTTTTGGTGTCGTGGATGTCCTGCTGACCTGCCCCTGATAACAGACAAGAGCTTTCCCCCAGGCGGGGCACGTCGTCCGGGATAGGGGAATAGACCCTAAACTTCCGCCCCCGGCTATTTTAGCCCGGCCCCCCGATTTTATAGTGAATTGGGATTAAACACAAGAGGGCAGATGTTTTTTTATTGACACCACCACGCATTTTCTCTATAAATCGTTGTTTACATAAAGCGGCGTCGTTGCCGTTTCCGGTTTTTGTTTGAGGGGTGGTGTCGGCTTGATTTTTGCCTATATTTTCAAGGAGAAAACATAATGAACATGACAACTAGCGAAATGTATGCCGCCGGCGTCTTTAGCCCGGTTATCGAAAAGTGCGAGGGGTGCGATCGGGTGATCGAGGTCGAGGCTCAGAAATTTTGCAAGACCTACACTGCCCCGGCGGCGAAGTGGAAGCTCGGAATTTGTAATTTCGCCTCCCATGTGAAGCCCGAAATCGCCACCTCCAACGTTAAGGTCAACCCCTTAAAGGCCTCCAAGCGGGCGATGGCCAAGCGCTGATTTTGATTTTCAAGGCTGTGGGGTACGGAGATGGGCGTGGTCCACGGGGCTAGCGCCCATTTTTTTATCCCTTGGCCTGGGGATAGAGCGAGGCTAGGATGCCCTCGTCGATTAATATCTCCTTGAATCGCTCGTAGGCGCTGGCGAAATGGGCCGGGGCCTCGCCCTCGGCCAGCATCTTCTCTCCCGCTCGCTCCAGCAGGTGTTCGCCACCACTGTTGATTGCCTGAAAGATACGATCGAGCAGCAGGAGGTAGCGCTTCTCGTAAGGCGGCGGCTCCTTCTTCAAGGCCATGATCGCCTCCTTCACCGTCAGTTGCGGGATCAAGGGCAAAAGTTCAGGCAGGTCGTAGATCTCGGCGCAGCGGATCATCGCCGCTATGATTTCCCTGGGCAGCAGGACGAAGCTCTCCCTTAGCCCATCCTCCTCCCCGGTCTCCTTGCGGGTTTGGTGCCCAGACAGTAACAGGTGCAGGTAGGGGGCGAGCTCGCGGTCGCTCAGCCTCGCCCGGCGTATCTCCTCCACCAGCCACTCTACCTGCAAGGCGGGACTCCGGGCCACAAAGGGCAGGGCCTCGGACATCGTCTTCTTGATTGCTCCCCACCAGGTCATGGTCAGCCCTTATAGCTCCATAATTTTGTTTGACCTTGCCAATCAGTCGCGATAGAATTCCGCCACTTGACGTTACCTCCCCCCTAAGCGCTCACCAGGCCCTCAGCCCATGAAAAAAACGAAACGCGGCATCTCCAACACCCGGTCGTCAGTCTCGGTTGTCTTGGGCCTGGCGCTTATGGCTATTGTTTTGTTCTTACTAAAAGACCACCTGGTTAACAACCCCAAAAATGCCCCGGCGCCCACTGGCGGCCAGACGGCCAGTAAGACCACACCCCCCGTAGCCGGGACGACCACCGCCTTGCCGGCCGTCGCCTCCCAGCCAGAATCACCGCCCTCGCCCCCCGTCGTCGAGGCGGCCAAGCAGCGGCCGGAGGCATCCGCCTGTCAGCAGACCGCAGGCGAGATTCAAGGTTTTATTAAAGGGCTGGAGGGGAAGGCCTACATAAAGGCCTACGGCCTTAACGAGCCGCTGCCAGATCATCTGGAGACGATAATTTCGCAACTGCTAAATAACCCGCCCATCAACGCCAACGAGACCTCTGACCTGCTTACCATCCTCAAAAACAACTCCCATGTTTTCCGTGTCATTGGCATCAAGAATCTTTCCTTGCTTAAAGATATTTTAACCAACGAACATTCATCGCTAGAACAACTATTTTCATCATTGTACTCCTGGTCTAATATGAATCAGGATTGCCTTGGCAAGTCATCGCTAAAACTCCATCTGCCGCTTGCAAAAACTTATGAATATGCCGCCTTTTTTTTAAATACGTTAGGTGGTAAATCTTATCTGTCGAGACGCGACCCAACTACCAGGGTTATGATCCGTTATTACTCGGTGCTGATCGTTAATCAGGCAATAAAGCACTCGATGAATAAATACAATATCGACCTTTATTATCACCTGCGGGCGGTAATGAAGGACATCTCCGACAACAGCACGCTGGAAGATCAGGAGCAGTATCTCGATACCCTGCGCAAAATACAGACTGGCCATTAACCAGCCAGACAACCACGTCCGATGCTTCCCGGCCCGACCATGCCTGCCCCTGATTACCCGCCCCGCATCCTGATCGCCGATGACGAGCCCTCGGTGTTGGAGGCCTACCGCCAGATCCTAACTAACGATCAGCGGTCAGTTAGCCGCGCCGACAGCCGACTGAACGAACTGGAGAGCCGGATCTTCAGCCCCCAGACCCGAAAGGAAGTGCCGCTGGCCTTTGACCTTTGTCTCTGCCGCCAAGGGCCGGAGGCGGTAGCGGCGGTTCGGCAAGCTGTTGAAGATAATGCCCCGTTTTCGGTAGCTTTTTTGGATGTGAGAATGCCGCCCGGCCCGGATGGGGTGTGGGCCGCCACTCAAGTGCGGGAGCTTGACCCCTGGGTTAATATCGTCATGGTCACCGCTTACTCGGATCTTGCTCCTGACGAGATCGGCCGTCAGGTGCGGCCGCCGGAACGGCTGCTCTACATGCAGAAACCCTTTCACACCCATGAGATTCAGCAGTTCGCCCGGGCGCTGTCGGCCAAATGGGGGGCGGAGAAGACCCTGCACGCCGCTAACCAGCATTTAGATCACCTGGTGCAGGAACGCACCCGGGAGTTGACTCTGGCCATCGAGGCCTTGGAGTTATCCAACCAGCAGTACCGGCAAACCGCCCAGCGCTTGCAGGAGGCCGAGTCCGCCCTGGCCGCCAAGGCGGAAGACCTTTTGGGTACCAATCAGGCCCTGCAGCAGATGGTGAAGAAAAACGAGGAGGATCGCAAGGAGATCGAAGAGAAGGTGCTGTTTGCGATTCACGAGATGGTGGAACCGTATCTGGACCGGTTGGAGAAGACCCCGCTCGCCGACGCCCAGGAGTCATTCGTCAAGATCATCCGCGCCAACCTGCAAGAGATCGCCGCTCCCTTCCTCAAGGAGCTGGGACACAAGTATTTCCGTCTCTCGCCCACTGAGATCAACATCGCCAACCTCATCCGCCAGGGGGTCTCCACCAAGGACATCGCCGAGCAGCTTAAGATGACCAAGCGGACGGTGGACTTTCACCGCGACCGAATCCGAGAGAAGATCGGCATCAAGAACACCAAGTCCAACTTAAGGGCGGTGCTGCAGGACTTGGAAGACGAGTTCGGCGACCGTTAGCGCCGTCCGTGCATCTCTATGCCCGCGCCGCCTCGCCGTTGGTGGCGCCGGCCGCTGGCGTAGGGGTGGTTGGGGGCCGGCTGGCGTCAATCTCAGCCTTGAGAATCAGATGCAGGGTCGCCCCCAGGCCGGGACCAGGGCTTTCGGCGTACAGGCGTCCGCCCAGGGAGGCGGTGGCGTTGGCGCACCAGTGTAGCCCCAGCCCGCTGCCTCCCTCCTTGCCGGAGACTCCCCGTTCGAAAATTCGCTCTCGCATCTCCGGGACGATGCCCTCGCCGGTGTCCATAACCCGCACATGCACCTGCTGCACCTGGCCCTCTTCCTCCCGGTCGGCCCGTACCCGCACCTGACCCGTGGCCGCCCCGGAGCGCGCAATCGCTTCCAAGCCATTGCCGATCAGGTTGGCCACCACCTGCACCAGGACAATCCGCTGGCTCACCAGGGGCCCGACCTCGTCCAGGCTGGGATCGATAAGCACCGGGAAACGGGCCAAAAGTTCCTGACGCACCAGACCCAGGCTGTCGTGTGCCACTTCGGCCAAATTGATCGGCTCCAGTGGCCGCTCCATCCGGGCCAGATGGCTCTGTTGATTCAAGACCTTCTCCACTACCCCCACCTTGTTCCTGGTGTTGGCCATGGTCTCCGCCATCGCCGTCAGCCGGCCTCCCATCCGTTCAAGTCCCAGGGCCAGATACTCGACCAGATCCTGCCGCCGGTCTGGGGGAAGTCCTGGACTTTTTAGCTCGGCGCAGGCCTGGCTCATCTGTTCCAGCCGCAGGTCCATAACCGTCTGCTGCTGGCCCTCAAGTTCGATCACGATGGGCGCCAAGGCGTTGCGCAGGTTGTGTAGGGCGCCGGAGACCATATCGGCCATGCCGGAGTAATAAGATTGCTCAAGCAGTTTTTTCCGGGAGGAGGCGAGGTCGGCCATCATTTGGTTCATGGCCAGGGACAGGCGGGTGAACTCGTCGTTGCCCTCCACCAGCACCGGTTTTGAGAAATCGCCCTGGGATATCCGCTCGGTGCCGCGCATCAACTCCTTAAGCCGCGGGCCCAGGAGATAGACGAAGGCCCCGGAGGAGAAGAGGACGATCCCCACAATCGCCGCCAGGGCGACGAGCGAGGTGCGTTTGTGGCGCCGATTCAAGGCCACGAAGCCAGACTCGGTGCGGGCCATGGCCTCCTTTTGCACCGCGAGCCAACTGTCGATCTGGGCGAACAGCCGCGAGAAACGGCCCACGATCTCGGTCTGAAAATGCTCCTGGGCCTTGACCCGCCGGCCGCTTTGGAACAGGGTGGACATCAGCATCAGTTCCCGGTACAGGTCCTCGTAGTCGTGCTGGAGGCGCACGATTCGCTGCCTGCCCGGCTCCGGGCCTTCCCCGGAGAGGGCCAGGGACAAGGCATCGGCCTCGTCTAGGGCCTGGGAGAGGCTGCGCACCTCCTTGCCCACCTGGGCGGTGATTTGGGTGAAGTTGGCGCCGTCCACCGTCTTGCCGTACAGAAAGATGTCCTGGGCCTCGCTCAACTGGCGGCTGACGGCGTTTTTTAAGTTCAGCAGGGCGGCGTATTGGTGGTGGATGGCCAGGAGCTTGGCCACGTATCGCTCCTCCTGGCTGGCCATGACCGAGTTTAAGGCCAGAAGGGAGACCGCGAGCAGACAGACCACCGCAAACGAGACGATCAGCTTCTTGCGCAAGGACACTGGTTTCCCCCTCCTGAAACGCCAAGGGCGCCAAGCCGGCGCCCTTGCTGCTGTTATCCCCTTAGATTGCCAGGCGCTAGTATTAATCGCGGCGGTTGCCGAAGAACTGCAACAGACTGATGAAGAGGTTGATGAAATCCAGGTACAGGGACAGGGCGCCCATGATCGCCACCTTCTGGATGGCGGCCTCGCCCTCGTACATGATCCCCGAGGCCCCCATCTGGGTGATCTTCTGCACGTCATAGGCGGTAAGGCCGGTGAAGATAATCACCCCCAGGCCGGAGACCATCCACGAGATCGCAGGGCTGTGCATAAAGATGTTGACCAGGGAGGCGATCACTATCCCGATCAGACCCATGAACATGAAGGAGCCCAGCCCGGAGAGGTCGCGCTTGGTGACCAGGCCGTAAACCGCCATCGCCCCGAACATGCCGGCGGTGATGAAGAAGGTGGCCGCCACCGAGGCAGCGGTATAGATCAGGAGGATGGCGGACAGGGTGACGCCGTTTAGGAGGGAATAGGCCACGAAGAGCCCGGTCGCCGCCTGGGAGGACATCTGCTGGATACGGGCCGACAGGTAAAACACCATGCCCAACTCGGCGAACATCAGCCCGTAGAGCACCAGACGGTTGCCGAAGACGAGTTGCATCATGGTCTGGGAGTTGACGGTGATAAAGGCGGCCAGCCCGGTGATCCCCAGGCCGATGGCCATCCAGTTGAACACCTTGGCGAGAAAGATAGTCGAGGCCTGGGTCTTGGCCTGCTGCAGGGTGACTGGGGTGTTGCCCATCTGAGTGTACATAGCGTTTTCTCCTTTGTGGTTTGTGGCTTGGTTATGACTTTGGTCGGGGTAAGGGACGAGACGTCCGCTACCGCAGACCTTCCTGCTGAAAGAAATCCTTATACAGGTGATCGGTGCCCAGGATATGGCCGCTCAGCCAGTCCTTGAGAAAGACCATCACCGCGAGCGATATCACCGCCCGTCCCGCCTGGTGGTCGTCGCGCAGGGCCAGGACCTTGGCCCGCATCCGTTCGTGGGCCTCTTGGTGGCTTTGATGGCCTGGATAATCGTAACGGGCCATCAGCGACTCCTCGAAGGTGAAATGCAACTCGGTATAATCCACCAACTGGGAGAGGATGGCGCCCATCACCTCCCTTGAGCGCCGGGCGAGCAGGGCCTGATGCAGTTCGTTGATCATGGCCACCAGGCGCTGGTGCTGGCCGTCTATGGCGGCGATGCCGACGCTGTACTCGGCACGCCAAGGAAATTGCTCACCCATGGTCTCTACCCGAAGCAGAGCCCGCAATCCGGGCAGTTCATCCCCCCGCCCGTCAGGGCGTGACTGGGGAAACTCGCCCCGCAAGCCGGACAGCGGTTCTCACCCCGGCCCGGATCGAAGCCGTAGTCGGCCACCGCGGAGTGCGCCCCGTGACCAGCGGTCTGCTGCTCGAAGTCGGCCTCGATTACCGCCAGGGCGGCGGACACCTCCCCGCGCCGCACCAGCAGTTCCATCTCGCCGCCCCCGCAACAGCCCTGGCCGCAGGAGGGGCCATCTCCCTGGATCAAGGCGGGAATCGACTCGGCCCGCAACTGCCGTTCGAGTCGCTTAAGCTCGGCAAGCGGGGCCTTGAACACCGTCACCAGATCGTCGCCGGCGGTGAGCGGTTTAGGGGCTGCCAGCCGGGGACGGTGGCCCTGGCGGCTGGCCAGCATCTCGGAGCCCCAAAGCAGGGTCTGGCCGCACACCCCGCAGCTTGCGAACTCCGGCTCGTACTCCTCCTTACACTTGGGGCAGTAGCGCATCTGCGGGTCAATGTCGTGGATCATGGCTTGGCAAGGGATATGATTATTATCGCATAATCAGAGGATGAAGCGGCTCAGATCCTCGTCCTGGGCAATATCGGCCAACTGTTGCTTAACATAGTCGGCGGTGACGGTAAACGATTTTTCCTCCCGCTCCGGGGCGTTGAAGGACAGGTCTTCCAAGAGCCGTTCCATGATGGTGTGCAGGCGCCGGGCCCCGATGTTGTCGGTCTTGCGGTTGACCAGGGCGCAGATCCTGGCCATCTCCCGGATGGCTTTATCATCGAAATCCAGCTCGATCCCCTCGGTGGCCAGGAGGGCCACGTACTGCTTGATCAAGGCGTTCTGGGGCTCGGTGAGGATGCGGTAAAAATCCTCCTCCGACAGGGAGTTGAGTTCCACCCGGATGGGGAAGCGGCCCTGCAACTCGGGGATCAGGTCCGACGGTTTGCAGGTGTGGAAGGCGCCGCTGGCGATGAACAGGATATGATCGGTGCGCACCATGCCGTATTTGGTGTTGACGATCGAGCCCTCGACGATGGGCAGGAGGTCGCGCTGCACCCCCTCCCGGGAGACCTCCGCCCCGCGCTGGCCGTCGCCCTGGCGGGAGACGATCTTGTCGATTTCGTCCAGGAAGATGATTCCCGACTGCTCGGTGCGCTTAATCGCCAGCCGGGTGACCTGCTCGTCGTCGATCAGCTTCTCCGACTCCTCGACCTTGAGCAGCCGCAGGGCCTCGTCCACCGGCATCTTGCGCCGTTTGCTCTTTTTGGGGAAGAGCTTGCCGAACATCTCCTTCAAGCCCGAGCCCGGGTCGTCGGCCCCGGCGTTGGAGAAGACCTCGATCATCGGCAGGGACGGGGCCTGGGCCACGTCCAGCTCCACCTGCCGGTCGCTCAACTTCCCCTCCCGCAGCATCTGGCGGAATTTTTCTCGGGTCTGGTATCCCTCCCCGGGCGTGGCATCCGGCGGGGCCGGGGGCCGGGCGCTGGCGGGCCGGGGCGGCACTAGGAGATCGAGCAGCCGCTCCTCGGCCAGGGCCTTGGCCTTCTCCTCCACCTGCCGCCGGGCCTCGGCCCGGGCCAGGGAGACGGCGATCTCGGTCAGGTCGCGGACCATCGACTCCACGTCCCGGCCCACGTAGCCCACCTCGGTGAACTTCGAGGCCTCGATTTTCAGAAAGGGCGACTGGGCAAGTCCTGCCAGCCGCCGGGCGATCTCCGTCTTCCCGACCCCGGTGGGGCCGATCATGATGATATTCTTGGGCGCGATTTCGTCCCGCAGGGGCGGGCTGACCTGCTGCCGCCGCCAGCGGTTACGCAGGGCCACGGCCACGAAACGCTTGGCGTCGGCTTGGCCGATGATGTAGGCGTCGAGCTGGGCGACGATCTCTTTCGGGGTCAGGTTGTCCATGTCAATAAACAGGTTATCTTGGTTGTATCAATTTGGATTTTTTGACAAATTTTGTCTCTTGCCTATCAAGCCGTTGCCGCCTACGCTGGCGGGCGCGGGCTGCCACCGGCTCGGGCTCCGGCGGTGGCATGGTGGCAGGGGGGCGTTGTCTGGAGGCTACAGGGTCAGCAGGGTGAGGTTGGAGTTGGTGTACACGCAGATGTTGCCGGCGATCTCGAGTGCGGCCCGGCAGATGGCCTCGGCGCCGAGCTCGCTGTGAGCCATCAGGGCCTGGGCCGCGGCCTGGGCATAAGGCCCGCCCGAGCCAATGGCCAGGACGCCGTTGTCGGACTCGATCACGTCCCCGTTGCCGGAGAGCAGCAGGGATCGCTCCTGGTCCACGCAGATCAAGAAGGCCTCCAGCCGGCGCAGGTGCTTGTCGGTGCGCCAGTCCTTGGCCAGTTCCACCGCCGCCCGCAGCAGGTTGCCGCCGTACTGCTCAAGTTTTTTTTCCAGCCGCTCAAAGAGGGTGAAGGCGTCGGCGGTGGAGCCGGCGAAACCGCACAGCACCTTGCCGTCATTTAGTTTCCGCACCTTCTGGGCGTTGTGTTTGACCACCGTGGCGCCCATGGAGACCTGACCGTCTCCGCCTACCGCCACCTCGCCATGGCGACGCACCGCGACGATGGTTGTCGATCTGATTTTCATTAGGTTTGTTCCTTATTCCGTCCGGCGGGTCGCCCCCGCTTCCGCGCCTGGGGGTGGGCGTTGTCATAGACCGCCATCAGATGATCCACCGTCAGATGGGTGTAACGCTGGGTGGTTGACAGGCTCACATGCCCCAGTAACTCCTGCACCAGCCGCAGGTCCGCCCCCATCTCCAGCAGGTGGGTGGCGAAGGAGTGGCGGAGGGCGTGGGGGGTGATCCGGCTGACGATGCCGGCCCGCTGGGCGTACATGGCCACCAGACGTTCGACGCTGCGGGTGGTGAGCCGGCCGCCGCGATGGTTGACGAACACCGCCTCCCGGTTTTCGGAGGCGTCATGGCCAGAGCTGGCAAGCAGTAACTGGCGCTGGGGGAAATAGGCGCGCAGGGCGTCGATGGCGGGACGGCCCATGGGCGTTAGCCGCTCCCGGTTACCTTTGCCGCTTACCCTAACCATTTCCGTTTCAAAATCAAGGGAATTATTATCCAGCCCCACCAGTTCCGCCACCCGCATCCCGGTGGAGTAGAGCAACTCCATTACCGCCCGATCCCGAGCCGCGAAGGGGTCTTCCGGGCCAGGGGCCGCCAGGAGGCGGAAGACCTCGTCCACGGTCAGGAACACCGGGATGTGGCGGTTTAACTTCGGGCGCGCCACCCCGGTCAGGGGATTGCGGCCCATAAGCTTCTCCCGGGCCAGAAAACCAAAAAAGGTCTGCAAGGCCGAAAGCTTACGGGCCACGGAGGATGGTTTGTGGGTGCCGTGCAGGGAATAGATGAAGGCCCGGATCTGCGCCGGGCCGATTTCGGCGAGGGATATGCCGTCGGGCTGGCTGGCTACGAAGCCCTTGATGTCACCCAGGTAGCTGTCCGCCGTGTGGTCGGAATATCCCCGTTCCACGGTCAGCCAACGGGAGAAAACCTCTATCTCAGGGGTCAAGTCTTGCAATCATGTATTACCTTGCGGCTAGCGAACGTTTCGCCGTCTATCCCTCTCTAGCCGCCAGAGTTTTTTTTGCTCCTGGAGCCTGGCCTCCTCATGGCGCATATTTTCCAATCGTTCCTGGTCGCGGGTAAATTCCGCCCTCCCCATTACCGGTAGGGGCGGGGAGGGCAGTCCGGCCTCCTTCAGCAGGTCGTCTATCGCCGGCCAAACTTGGGGATGGGTGCATTCCTTAAGCAAGGCTAGGTTCAAGGCACCTAGGATCGGCGTCCAGGCCTCGCCGTCGGCGGTCTTGCGGCGCACCGAGAGCAAGGGGTTGAGCTGGTAGTAGCCGCGGCTAATTCGTTTGAACAGCCGGCGGTTGTAAACGTAGTCGCGATCCACCTCGTTGCGGGAGAGAACGCTTGAGACATGGGGCCGTTTTTTTCGTTCCGGACGGACGATGTGGGGCGGCATCTCGGCCCAGGCGTCCAGGATGGTCGTGGCGTCAAAGCCTAGTTGCGGGGGGAGGAGGGCGTTGCCGGTGAGATATGGTTGTTTGTGGAGCGCCCACAGGGTCTGGAACAGGAGGTATTCGCTTAAATGGCGGTCGATGCGGATCAGCCGCCGGTCGGCCATGATATCGACGCTGGCCGGGGCGATCAGATCGTAGATGGCGGCAAAGGGCCCAGCGGCGAACTTGGGGTTTGCCGCCGCCTCGCCAATCGCCCAGTGCAGGGCGTTGCATCCGTAGTCGTCGGTGAGGGCGGGATCGGCGCCTCGGGCCAGGAGCGCCTCCACCAGGGCCGGGTTGCCAGCGGCGGCGGCGGCCATGAGCGGGGTCTGGTTCATGGGGGTGCGGTGGTTCGCCCCGTGCCGGTCGCAGAGGCGCAGTACGTCCTTAATGTTTCGGGAGGCATAGGGGGCGAGGAGGCGGGTGGCCACCGTCCGGTGGCTGGCGGTAAACTGGTTGGCGGTCCCGTAGCCGGTCTCGGCGTGCAGGAGTTCGGCCATCGACTTCAGGCCGTAGAAGCAGGCGTAGTCCAAGAGTTGCTGCTTGGGCTTGTTGCCAGGGAAGCGATCCTTAAAGACCTTGGCGATGGTCTGCCGAAGGTGGGCCTGCGAGAAGGGCGTCCAGGGCACCGGTGCCTCTTTCAGGATGGTGCTGCGAATCGCCTCCGCTTGCTCCAGCTTGCCCTGAAGCTCCAGTCGGTGCGCCTCCCGCTGCCACTCCTCGAGCGTCGAGACCTGGGCGTTCATCTCCACCCGGTCGCCGCCCTGGCGGGGATTTACCAGGGCCAGCAGGGGGTGGCTGGCATCCGACTCCAGCCAATAGACGTTCTTAATCGCCCTGGTCAGGGCCACGTACAGGGCGTTGACGTAGAACTTGAAGATCTCTAGCGACTTGTCGCTTTTGTCCCTGGCCCGCCGGTAGTTAAGTTCCTCGCTGGTCAGGTCGGCGGGGGTGACTCCGGCGGCCAGTTCGGAGAATTCGCCCCGGTGGTTGGAGACGAAGCGATGGAGGATGACGGTCTCGTACTCCAGGCCCTTGGCCTCGTGGGTGGAGAAGAGCAGCGGGGTCTGGAAGAACTGCCGGGCCGCGGCCTTGTCCTCGTCCCGCAGGACGATCACCGCGCACTGGGTGGAGTCCTTGCTCTTCTTGTTCAGCTCCCGTTTCACCTGCTCGGTGTCGGCGAGGATGGTGACCTGGCCGTGGTCGCCGGCCACCGGGGTGACCAGAAAGTTGCTTTCCCGGTCGATGGAGCCGAAGCGGCAATGCTTGATCTTGAGCAAGGCGTTGGCGATGCGGGTGGCCTCCTGACCGTTGCGGAAATTGGTGCGCAGCACCCGGACATCCTGGCGGGCCGCCAGTTCCGGGTCGCGCCAGAATAGGGACTTGACCTTGGACCAGGAGAAGAAATTCGGGTGGACGATCTGGTTGGAATCACCGCAGAGGAGGAAGTTGCCTTGATGGCGCAAGGTCTTGAGGACGAGAGCGAGTTGGACGCAGGTCATGTCCTGGACCTCATCCACGACCACGAAGTCGTATTGGGGCTCGGCGATGGCCAGCCACTCCCCGGCCACCAGGTTTAGGTCCAGGAGGCCGCTTTCGGCCAGCCACTGGCGGTACTTGTCGAACAGGTCGTAGAGCCGTTCCCGTTCCGGGCCGGTGAAGATCGACTGCTTGACCCCCAGGCCCAGGTAGGCCTTCCGGTCAAGCACCCCGGCGGCGTCGGCGCCGATCACCCCCCGGATCTCCTCGAAGGCCTGGTGGGCCTCGATCCCCTTGAACTGCTGGCGCAGCCGGCTAAACCAGAAGGAAAAGTCCCGCCAGGTGGCCTCCCGGCCCTGGGGAACGCGGATGCTTTCCAGTAGCTCCCAGAAGGAAAAGAAGGTCGCCTCCTGGCTCGGGCGCTCAAAGCCGTGGGCGTAGTAGAGTTCGCGGGCGTTCTGGGCCAGGAAGGCGGAATGGGTGACGTAGAGGGTCTCGCCCTCGACGTGCTTCATCTTCTCCAGGGTCAGGGCGGTTTTGCCGCTGCCCGCCGAGCCGACCAGGATCACCGGGGGCGGCAGGCGGTAGATCTCCTCCTGGCTGTCGTCGAAGGAGATCATCTTGTCGAGGAAGTGCACCTCGCGCCGGGTCTGGTTCAGGTAGCGGGCTGGCTCCGCCCCCTGCGCCGCCTGGCCCGCCTCCACCACGGGCAGTGAATCCTCGTCCACCCGCGCCCCGCGCAGGAAGCGGGATTTGGCGTAGTCGTGGTGCTCGATTACCTCCAAGAGCAGGGCGTAGGCTTGATCCTGGTGGCGGATGACGGTGAACAGCAGACGGTTGGCGTAGTCGAGCTTGGCCCGGAAGAAGACGCCGTGGGTGAGGTGGGCGAGCTTCTTGACCTCGGCGCTCTTGAAGTCGTCCCGTTCGAGGGCGGCCACGGTCTTTTGATACTGGGGCCGGCAGCGGGAGGGGTCAAGTCCGATATATTCCAGGGTCTTCACGAGTTGCTTCTTAGGTGCAGATGATCGGGGGAGGATGGGGAAACC
>JAJXUT010000001.1 GCA_021782655.1 Deltaproteobacteria bacterium | reverse complement strand
CCGCCGCCAGACCCTGGGTGATGGGCTTGCCCTGGGCGGCATCGGTGAAGATGACCATCAGGTGATGGGTCTCCTGACGGCCGTTTTTGCTAATGGCCGCCTGGATGTCGTACAGGTGCGCCATGGCCATCACCCCGTCCTGGGGGGAGGCGGGGTTGAGCATGACGCCATTACTGCCGCCCATCTCCATGCCGGGTATCTCTTCTCCACCCCAGACGGCGGGCACGGCGGCGGCAAGCAGCAGGGAGAGGGCCAGGGGCAGGATTGATTTTTTCATGAGCTTCCTCCTTGGGGGATGATGTGGTGGTAAGGTTGCGGCCCGGTGGCGGAGAGGAGTCGTTTTTCACTCCGGGCCGTCACTCTTAGTTTTATGGCAGAAAATTTCCTAGATTGCCGGCCCGGTGTTCGACCCCGTGGCGCAGCACCAGGGCCCCGCCGTCTTGTTCGCCGTGCCGGTAAGCCGCCTGGTCGATGCGGCTGCCGGCGCCGTGGTATCTCTGCAACCGGGGATGGGTCTGGGAGATAAACTCCCGCAGGCCTAGATCCCCGGCTACCACCAGGGCGCTGGTGGACGTTTCCTCTTGGCCGCCGGTTTTTAGGGAGGGGGCCTGTCGCTGGGCCTGCAACTTATGCCTGAAGCCGTTGAGCACCCCTAGGTAGTAGCTGTTCTTGCCGGCCAGCCCCCCCGTCTGTCCGGCCTGACGCCGCAGCTGCCACAGGCGGGCCAGTTCGCGTTCCAGGAAATGGAAGCAGTACTCGGCCACCGCCACGTTTTCGGCCCGGCCAAAGAGTTCGATGCTCCGGTGGCGTTCGTTTAGCCGGGGCTCGTAGGTGTCGGCCAGCACCAGGTCGACATAGAAAAAACTGGTCAGGATGCCGCCGATGGTCCGCTGCCAGCCCTGGATGCGCCTCCCGCCGCAGTCGATCACCGCCCGGCGATAACGGCGCTTGGGGGCTTCCCCGTCCGCATCGAGATTCAGGTTGTGCCTGGCAATCAGCTCGTTGGCCTTGCGCATGGCCAGGGCCGCCTCATGTTCGTTGGGTGAGCGTCCCAGGGCCAGGAGTTTCTCCACCTTGGCTAGGAAACGGCGGCCCTCGCCCAGCGTGGTATCCGCCGCCGCCAGGTCGTCAAAGAGCACGGGCGTATCCCCGCTCGCCCGCCGGTAGGCGGCCGGCACCCCCAAGCGCTGGCAGGCCCTATCAAACAGCGGCCCATGCCCGGCTTGGTGGTATCCCCAGTGGCCGCACAACTGGTGGGCCATCTCGTGCTTGAAGACGTTGATGGTCACCTGCCAGGGCCGTTCCATGATCAGCCGCCAGTTTAGGCGGATGGTCTGGCCCGCCGCCCGCCACTCGCCCAGCTGATGCTCCGCCGTGAAAAACTCGATGGCCGGCACGGGCAGGTCCAGCCGGTGCTGGAAACAGAGGCCCTCGAACTCGCGGACAAGCTGGGCGGCCCACTGCCGGGCGTATTGACGGGGGAAATCGTCCCCTGGCGGTTCACTCATCGGTGGCGATCTTGCCGCGGCCCTCTCGCTTGATGCGGGCGCGATGCCGTTTGGCGGTTAGTCTTGCGGCCCGGGAGGCACGAGGAACCCTGGTCGGGCGGCGGGGCGTCTCCTCCGCCAGGGCCTGGCTGATCAATTCATAAAAACGTCGCACTGCCGCCTGCCGGTTCATCGTCTGGCTGCGCGAGGCCCTGGCCACCAGCCACAGCCGACCCTGGCGGTTGAGCCGTCCCGCCAGCCCTTGCCGCAACCGGGCCTTCTGTTCGTCGGTTAGGGAGGGCGAGGCGTCTAGATCAAACCACAGGGTGACCCGGCTGCTCACCTTGTTGACGTGCTGCCCGCCCGGGCCGGAGCTGCGGGAGTAGCTGAAGGAAAGCTCCTCTGCCGGGACGAGGGGGTCAGGCATGGGTCAGGAGCTTGCGCCAGATGGGCAGGTCGGGGGTAAGTCGCACGAAACGCGGGTCGGTGTCGATCTCCTGGCTCATCTTGCGGTTGGCGATTAGTACCCCGCCGGGCTTGAGCTGGTCTTCGATGAAGCGCTCGAAGCGGCGCTCGATCATGCCGTCGTGGAAGGGGCGGAAGTAGTAGATCACGTCGAAGGCGGGATAGCGGTCAAAGTCCCAGATGTCGGCTTGTTCTATCAGCTCCGGGCCCAGCAGCCGCTTGGCGATCCCGCAGGGGTACTCGTCCTTCTCCAGGCCGTGGGCCGCAAAATCCATCAGCTCGGCGAATAACAGGACATTGCCGATGCCGCAGCCGATGTCGAGCAGACTGGGAGGTCCCGGGCGCCCCTCGGCGGCCAAGAGACGCCGGACATGGGCGAGCTGCGCGTAGGCCTGGCGGGTATCCATAGCCACGAAGGGGTACTCGGATTGCGGGTCGTTCTGGCTGAACCGCTGGGAATCGCGGCTGAAAAAGCCGATGAAGCGGTTGATAACCCCGAAGAGGATGTCTCGTTCCTCCTCGTCTGGCGGCCCGGACGCGGTCTGTTTCATAAGCGTTTATGGGTGGTGCGCACCAAACAAGCAGGAGGGAACCGCCACCCTGGCGACCCCCTCCTGCTGAATAGTTACGGTCCCCAGCCGGTGCCAATTCTGCGGCACTGAGCTGGATAGTTACCGCCTGGCGGTGGATTACAGGGCAAACAACAGCTCGCTGTAAACCGGCACCGGCCAGAGATCGGCGGGCATTAAGGCCTCCAGGGCGTCGATGTCGGCCCGCAGGCTGGCCATGGTGGTGGTCACCTTGTCGCGGTAGGCCATGGCCTGTTTGTCCACCTTGTCGATGGCCTTGGCCTTTTGGGTCTCGACCTCCAGCTTGGCCACATTCTTGGCGGCGGATTCGAGCAGGCCGCCCACCTTGGCCTGCAAGTCCTTCTGCACGGTGGCGAACTTGCCGGAGACCTCAATCGAGCCACCCAGTTCGGTGAGGAAGGTGATCGCCGCCGGGATGTAGAGGCGCTTGACCATCTGGATGGCGGTCTGGGACTCGATGTTGATCTGTTTGGCGTACTGCTCGACGTAGATCTCGTAGCGAGAGTGTAGCTCATCCTTGCTCAGCACCTTGTAGCCGCCGAACAGCTTGATGGCCTTGGGGGTGACGAAGGCCTTCAGGGCGTCGATGGTGGTCTTGGTGTTGGGCAGCTTGCGCCGTTCCGCTTCCTTGGCCCAGTCCTCCGAGTAGTTGTTGCCGTTGAAGACGATGCGGCCATGCTTGTCGATGGTCTCCTTGAGGATGGCCAGCACCTCGGTGTTGACGTTCTTGGCCTTCTCCAGCCGGGTGGCGATCTCGTCCAAGGCCTCGGCGGCGATGGTGTTCAAGGCCACGTTGGGGCCGGCGATGGACTGGGAGGAACCCACCATGCGGAACTCGAACTTGTTGCCGGTGAAGGCGAAGGGCGAGGTGCGGTTGCGGTCGGTGTTGTCCTTGGGCAGCTCGGGCAGGGAATCGACTCCGATGTTCAGGTTCTGGCAGCTCTTGCCCTTGCAGACCTTCTCGCCCTTGGCGACCTTGTTGACCACGTCGAACAGCTCGTCGCCCAGGAAGACCGAGACGATGGCCGGCGGGGCCTCGTTGGCGCCCAGGCGGTGGTCGTTGCCGGCGCTGCCGCAGGTGGCGCGCAGGATGTCGGCGTGGGTGTCAACTGCCTTGAGCAGGGCGCACAAAAATACCAGGAACTGGGCGTTGTCGGCGGGGGTGGCGCCCGGCTCCAGCAGGTTGATGCCGTCGTCGGTGGACAGCGACCAGTTGTTGTGCTTGCCCGAGCCGTTGACCCCGGCGAAGGGCTTCTCGTGCAGCAGGCAGACCATGCCGTGGCGCAGGGCCACCTTCTGCATGGTCTCCATCACCAACTGGTTGTGGTCGGTGGCGATATTGGTGGTGGCGAACACCGGGGCCATCTCGAACTGGGCCGGGGCGACCTCGTTGTGCTTGGTCTTGGAGGTGATGCCCATCTTCCATAGCTCGATGTCCAGGTCCTTCATGTAGGCCGAGACCCGATCCTTGATGGAGCCGAAGTACTGATCCTCCAACTCCTGACCCTTAGGGGCCGGGGCCCCGAACAGGGTGCGGCCGCAGGAGATTATGTCGAGACGCTGATTGAACAGTTCCTGGTCGATCAGGAAATATTCCTGCTCGGCGCCCACCGTGGAGGTGACCCGCATCGAGGTGGCGTTGCCCATCGCCCTGAGCACCCGCAGGGCCTGCTTGGAGACCGCCTCCATGGAGCGCAGGAGGGGGGTCTTCTTGTCTAAGGCCTCGCCGTTGTAGGAACAGAAGGCGGTGGGGATGCAGAGGGTGACGTCGCCGACCGCGTCCTCCTTCAGGAAGGCCGGGGAGGTGCAGTCCCAGGCGGTGTAGCCCCGGGCCTCGAAGGTGGCGCGCAGGCCGCCACTCGGGAAGGAGGAGGCGTCCGGCTCGCCCTGGGTGAGCTGCCGGCCGGAGAACTCCATGATGATGCCGCCATCGCTGGTGGGCGAGAGGAAGGAGTCGTGCTTCTCGGCGGTGATCCCGGTAAGCGGCTGGAACCAGTGGGTGTAGTGGGTGGCGCCCTTCTCGATGGCCCAGTCCTTCATGGCGTTGGCGACCACCGCCGCCACCTCGGGCTTCAGGGAGGTGCCGTGGTCGATGGTCTGGCGCAGGGCCTTGTAGGTCTCCTTGGGCAGACGCTCCTTCATTGCCTTGAAGTTGAAGACGTTGCTCCCAAACAGGGACGGAAGCGCCTGGGCCGCCAGGTCGTCGTTGTTGCCGCAGTTGCAGGTCTTAGCCATTGGAAATCCCTCCTGAAGGTTTTTTCTTTAGTTAACGACAAAAAGCTGCCGCCGTCTCGTGGACACGGCATAAACCGTCTGTCGATCTATCACATTATCGTGAATCGTGAAAGAAATTATTTACACCAGCGTAACAAAAGCCTCCAGTGAGGGCCTCGGCGCTGGCTCTACGGCATACATTTGTAGACGTTGAACGACTGCTCGCCGTTGACGATCCCCGAGGCCGGGGTGATGGTGTCGCCGCCCATCTCGGCGGCGCTGTTCCGGCCCAAGGTCATCAATTCCCTGGCCACCGCGTTGGGGTCGCGTTTCAGGTCGCCTAACAAGTTGTCACGCACCGAGACCTTGGCCTGGCCGATATTCTTGCAGCCCTGGGCGTCGGAGACCGACACGGTGCGAACGTTGTCGCCTCTGCCGGTCAGCTTGACCCAGGTGCAACCGGCGGCGAGTAGCAGGATACAGACGGGAAACATGGTGATTTTTTTCATCGAGACACCTCCTTAACTAGTTGCAAGATGCGGGAAACAAACATCCAGGGACGGCCCGCCGTCACCCCTCAAAACAGCATTTCGACAAACCGTTGGTGGAACTGTGACAGGTCGGCGTTGCATTCGCCGCAGAAAAATTTAATATCCCCCAACACCTGCGACTCGTCCCCATCCTGGGTGAAACTGCAATCGCCGTTCTGGACGTAGTGGGTGGTGATCTCTACCCCTTCGGCGACCTCGAAGAAGTCGGTGTCGTTGCCGCACTGGGGGCAGGTGATCCGTAAGGCGGTCTTCTTCTGGTTCATGGATTTTGGGTGCGCTCGGCGATTGCGTATCGGGAATGGGCCAATCTACGGTAGAAGCCGGGCGTTGTCAATATCGGACCAAGAACCCGGACTCTTCGGTCAGTGGCGGACAGGGCCAGGTCTGCACCCGCAACACCTGGGCGCGGGGCGAGCCCTGATGCAGCCAGGCGGTCAGGCACTTAACCTCTGCCTCCGGCCCCTGGTATTCGGCCTCCACCGCGCCGTTTTTCAGGTTGCGCACCCAGCCGCTCAGGCCCAGTCGCTCGGCCTCCTGGCGGGTGAAATCCCTAAAGTAAACCCCCTGCACCCGGCCCTCGACCAGGGCCCGCAGTCGCACCGTGGCCATCGTTCATTCCCTCCCGGCGGTTGCCCCGCCCGCCTCGGCGAGCAGACGGGTGAACCCTGCCTCGTCGATAATCGTCAGGCCCAGTTCGCTGGCCTTCTTCCGCTTGCTGCCGGCCTCCTCGCCGCACACCACGTGGGTGACCTTTTTGCTCACCGCCGACACCACTTGCCCGCCTAGGGCCTTGACCCGGCTCTTGGCCTCGTCGCGGGAGCAGCCGGCCAGGGTGCCGGTAAAGACAAAGACCAACCCCGCCAGCGGCAGTCCGACCCGGCCGGTGGCCCGCAGTTCCAGGCCCAGCTCCAGCAGACGGTCAAGCATGGCGGCCACCTGGGGATCGGCGAGATACTGGCTGATGCTCCGGGCCGACTGCTCGCCGATGCCCTCGACCTCCAACAGCTCCTCCATCCCCGTCCGCCGCAATCTTTCCAGGCTCCCGAATCGTTCCTCCAGGAGCTGGGCCGTCACCTCGCCCACGAAACGGATGCCCAGGGCGGCCAGAAAACGGGACAGCGGGGCCTTGAGGCTGCGGGCGATGGCCTCGACCGCCAGCTCGGCGGAGCGCTCGCCCCAGCCCTCCAGCCCCACAAGGTCGGCGGGCCGCAAGCGGTAGAAATCGGGCAGATCCCGCACCAGTCCTTGCTCGTAGAGCTGCTCCACCGCCTTTTCGCCCAGGGTCTCGATGTCCAGTCCCGCCTTGCCCACGTAATGGATCAGGGCCTTGACCCGCTGGGCCGGGCAGCGGGGATTCTGGCAGCGGCTGATCACCTCGCCCTCGGGTCGGGCGAGCGGCTGGCCGCAACTCGGACAACGCTCGGGCCAGACGATGGGCCGCTCCTCGCCCCGCCGCTCCTCGAGCAACGGCCTCACCACCTCGGGGATGACATCCCCGGCCCGCTGCACCAGTACCCTGTCGCCGAGCAACAGGCCCTTGCGGGCGATCTCCTCCTGGTTGTGCAGGCTGGCGTGCCGCACCGTCACCCCGCCGATGGCTACCGGCTCCAGGATGGCCACCGGGGTCACCGCCCCGGTCCGGCCCACCCCGAACTTGATGTCCACCAGGGTGGTGGCCGCCTGGAGGGGGGCGAATTTCCAGGCAATGGCCCAGCGGGGGGCGCGGACGGTGTTGCCCAGCCGGGCCTGGAGGTCGAAGGCGTCCACCTTGACTACCATGCCGTCAATATCGTGGTCGAGCTCGGCCCGTCGAGCGCTAAGTTCTGCGAAATGGGCCGCCACTTCGGGCATTCCGGCGCATGGCCTCGCCAGCGGCGAAACCTTAAAGCCCAGCTCCGCCAGGTAGCGCAAGGCCTCCGACTGCCGCTGGCAGGGCACCTGGGCCGGATCCGCCACCCCGTAGCAGAAAAAATCCAGGGCACGGGAGGCCGCCACCTTGGGATCAAGCTGGCGCAGGGAGCCGGCAGCGGCGTTACGGGGGTTGGCAAAGGGCGGCTCGCCGCTGGCGGCCCGCTGTTCGTTCAGGCGGGCAAAGCCGGCCCGCGACAGGAAGGCCTCCCCTCGCACCTCCAGCAGCGGCGGGAGCTTATTGCCCTTTAGCCGTAAGGGGATGGCGGGGATGGTGCGCAGGTTGGCGGTGATCTCCTCGCCGAGCAGTCCGTCGCCCCTGGTGGCGCCCGTCTCCAGCACCCCGTCCCGGTAGATCAGCTCCACCGCCAGGCCGTCCAGCTTGGGCTCGGCCATGTAGGAAAGGGGCCCGGCCAAGCTCAGAAAATCGCGCAGCCCCCGCTCGAAATCCGCCATCTCTCCGGGAGAGAAGGCGTTTTTCAGGCTTAACATCGGCAGCCGGTGCGCCACCTGGACGAACTGAGCCAGTGGCTCCCCTCCTACCCGCTGGCTAGGTGAGTCGGGGGTGACCAGCTCCGGGTGCCGGGCCTCGAGGGCCAGCAACTCCTGGAACAGGGCGTCGTACTCGCTGTCGGCAAGGAGCGGCGAGTCCAGCACGTAATAACGGTGGGAGTGGAGATCGATCTGTTGCCTAAGGACGGCCAGACGCTGACGGATGGTGTCGCTTTCGTTCACTGGTGGGAGGGGAGAGCGGGGAACGGCAAGGAAGGGACTAGGGCGCCGACCCTCAGCGTCGCTCGGAGAGCAACTCGCCACCCTTGGCGATGTTCTCGGCCTCGACTTCGTCTAGGAAGATGAGGATGGAGTCCTTGGGCTTGGCGGCGACCTTGGCGATGACCTCGGTAACCCCGGAGCAGATCTCCTGCTTTTGTTGCCGGCTGAGTTTTCCGGCCACCCGAATGTTGACGTAGGGCATGTTGCCTCCCTTTGGGCTGGTATTTTGTTTAAAAAAAATGCGCCAGGCCAGGAGGGAAGCTATTTCCCCTTGGCCTTGTCCTGCTTGGCGCCGGCGAGGTTGGCGTCGGCCAGTTTGGCGCCGTCGGTGGCCGCCTCCCGCAGATCGGCGCCGGTGAGGTCGGCGCCGGTGAAATCGGCGAGATAGAGGTCCGCGCCCCGCAGATCCGCGTCCTTCAAATCCGCGCCTCGGAAGTCGGCGGCCTTGAGGTCGGCGCCCTTCAGGTTGGCCTTGGCAAGCTTGGCGCCGGTGAAGTTGCTCCGCTCTAGGCAGTATTCCTTAAAGGAGACATCTCTCAGCGTCAAGCCCGCGAAGTCGCAATCCACGCAGACCTTGGTCTTTGCGATCCGCTTGAGCAGTGTCTTGATATCCACCGGGCCGGCTTCCTTATTCTCCTTGGCGAACGGGGCCGGAGCGGCCTCCTGTGCCGCCGGCTTAGGCGCGGGGCTGGACGAGGCCTGGCCGGCGGCCTGGCCCTTAGCCTTGGGGGCTGGCGGGTCGGTGGGTGGATTTGCCTCTGCCGGGGCCTTGGCCTCCGGGGCCGTCGGCTGCGTCTCGGCATCCGCCGTCGGGGCCGAGGCGGCCTGACTGATGGCTTCCTTTTGGCGGTCGTCTAAGACGGCCTGTTCCAGATAGGCACCGTTTAGCCGCGCCCCCTGCAGCTCCGCCCCCTTGAAGTTGGCCTGAAACAGGTCAGCGGCCTCGAGATCCGTTCCCGAGAGCTTGGCGTTAGTCAGGTTGGCCCCGGTGAGGTCGGCCATTTTAAGTGAGGCGTTGCCCAGGTCGGCGCCGCTCAGGTTGGCGCCCTCGAGCTTGGCCTTGCTTAAATCCCGGCCCTTGAGGTCGGCGCCGCTCAAATCGCACTTGCGGCACTCCTTGCTGGTCAGCAGGCGGTCAAGGTCCGCCTGGACAAAGGCCTGTGCCCGTGAGACGCCAAGGGCCAAGCCCAAGCCCAAGCCGAGAATCGCCGCCAAGGTCTGTTTTTTCTTCATGCCACTCCCTTTCTAATAGCGATAGTACTCTGGCTTAAACGGCCCGCTCACCGACACCCCGATGTAGTCGGCTTGCTCCTTGGTTAGGGTGGTGAGCTTGGCGCCGATCTTGGCCAGGTGCAGGCGGGCCACCTTCTCATCCAGGACCTTGGGCAGGAAATATACCTGGCGCTCGTAGCGGGCGTGATTCTGCCACAGCTCGATCTGGGCCATCACCTGGTTGGTGAAGGAGTTGCTCATCACGAAGCTGGGGTGCCCGGTGGCGCAGCCCAGGTTGACCAGCCGGCCTTCGGCTAAGACGATCAGCCGCTTGCCGTCCGGGAAGAGGACGTGATCGACTTGGGGCTTGATGTTATCCCAGGGCAGGCTGCGGATGGCGGCGATGTCGATCTCGCTGTCGAAGTGGCCGATGTTGCAGACGATCGCCTCGTCCGGCATCCGCTCCATGTGGGCGCGGGTGATGACCCGGACGTTGCCGGTGCAGGTGACGAAGATGTTGCCCACCGGCGCCGCCTCCTCCATGGTCACCACCCGGTAGCCTTCCATCGCCGCCTGCAGGGCGCAGATGGGGTCGATCTCGGTCACCAGCACCGAGGCCCCCATGCCCCGCAGGGCGGCGGCGCAGCCCTTGCCCACGTCGCCATAGCCGACCACCACCGCGATCTTGCCGGCCACCATTACGTCGGTGGCCCGCTTGATGCCGTCGATAAGAGACTCCCGGCAGCCGTAGAGGTTGTCGAACTTGGACTTGGTCACCGAGTCGTTGACGTTGAAGGCCGGGGCCTTTAGGGTGCCGGCCCGCATCATCTCGTTGAGCCGCATCACCCCGGTGGTGGTCTCCTCGCTGATTCCCCGGACGTCCTTCATCAGATGCGGATACTCCTGATGCATCATTAGAGTCAGGTCGCCGCCATCGTCGAGGATCATGTTGGGATGCCAGCCGTCCGGGCCCTCGATGGTCTGGCGGATGCACCAGGAAAACTCCGCCTCGCTCTCGCCCTTCCAGGCGAAGGTGGGGATGCCGGCGGCGGCCACGGCGGCGGCGGCGTGATCCTGGGTGGAGAAGATGTTGCACGACGACCAGCGCAGCTCGGCGCCCAGGGCCACCAGGGTCTCCATCAGCACCGCCGTCTGGATGGTCATGTGCAGGCAGCCGGCGATCCGGGCGCCAGCCAGCGGCCGCTTGCCGGCGTACTCCTCCCGGGTGGCCATCAGCCCCGGCATCTCCTTTTCGGCGATGATGATCTCCTTGCGGCCCCAGTCGGCCAGTCCCATGTCCGCGACCTTGAAGTCGCCTGTCTTTGCCTGTGTCATTTTATATCCTTACGAAATAATTATCTAAATGTTGATGGCGCGAGGCGCTTATAGCCCGGCGTCCTGGCGCAGGGCCTCGGCCTTGTCGATGCGCTCCCAGGTGAACTCGCTTCGCTCCCGCCCGAAATGCCCGTAGGCGGCGGTCTTGCGGTAGATGGGCCGCAACAGGTCGAGATGCTGGATGATGGCCTTGGGGCGCAGGTCGAAGTGCCGCAGGATCAGGTCCTTGATCTTTTCGTCCGTGATCCGGCCGGTGCCGAAGCTGTTGACGCTGATCGACACCGGGCGCGAGATGCCGATGGCGTAGGCCACCTGCACCTCCAGCTCGTCGGCCAGGCCGGCGGCCACCACGTTTTTGGCCACGTAGCGGCCCATGTAGGCGGAGGAACGGTCGACCTTGGAGGGGTCCTTGCCCGAGAAGGCGCCGCCGCCGTGCGAGCCGCGCCCGCCGTAGGTATCGACGATGATCTTGCGGCCCGTGACCCCGCAGTCGCCCACCGGGCCGCCGACCACGAAGCGGCCGGTGGGGTTGATGAAGTACTTGGTATTGGCGTCCAGCATCCCGGCGGGCAGGATGGGCTTGATGATCTCCTCCATGATCCCGGATTTTAAGTCCTCGTAGTCCACCTCCGGGGCGTGCTGGGAGGAGAGTACCACCGCCTCGATGCGTTTCGGCACCCGGTTCTCGTATTCGATGGTCACCTGGCTCTTGGCGTCCGGGCGCAGCCAGGGTAGGCGGCCGGACTTGCGCACCTCGGCCTGGCGTTTCATCAGCCGGTGGGCCAGGGAGATGGTCATGGGCATCAACACCTCGGTTTCCCGCACCGCGTAGCCGAACATCAAGCCCTGGTCGCCGGCCCCCTGATCCAGGTCCAGGCCGGTGCCCTCGTCCACCCCCTGGGCGATGTCCGACGACTGCTTGTCGATGCTGGTCAGCACCGCGCAGGACTGGTAGTCGAAGCCCATATCCGAGGAATTATAGCCGATCTCCTTGATGGTTTCCCGGACGATCTGGGGCATGTCCACCCAGGCGGAGGTGGTGATCTCGCCGGCGATCAGGGCCATGCCGGTGGTGACCAGGGTCTCGCAGGCCACCCGGGCCCTTTTGTCCTGGGCGAGGAGGCTGTCGAGGATGGCGTCGGAGATCTGATCCGCGACCTTGTCGGGATGACCCTCGGATACCGATTCGGAGGTGAAGAAATGACTAGACATTGTTGTTTCCCTTAGGTTTTTGGTGATAACCGTCCGGCGGATAGACCGGCTCAGGCCCGCAAGGCCAGCACCCTGGCCAGAAGCAACTCGTTTGCCGGGGTGGCGATCCCCAACTCCTGGCCCCGCCGGACGACCTCGCCGTTGATCGCCTCTACCTCGGTGGGCCGTCCGCTGCGGACATCCTGCAGCATCGACGACCGGTTGGCCGCCGTGGCCCGGCAGACGGCCATCGTCATTGCCAGCGGATCGGCGTTTATCGACACCCCGCTTTGCCTTGCCACCCGCGCCGCCTCCTGCGTCGCTTCGGTCATCAGGGCCAGGGCTGCTGGCCGTTTGAGCAGTTCGCCGTTGGGGCAGTTTTCCAGGGCGGTTAAGGCGTTGATCCCGGCGTTGACGATTAGTTTGTTCCAGGCCGCGGCCCGGATGTCTGGACTCAGCTCGGCGGGGAGGCCGGCCTGGGAAAGCATCGCCACCGTTTCTGTAAGCCGTGCCCAGGCCCAGTCCGGGGCCGGGGCGAGAAAGCCCAGCAGGGTCGGCCCCTGGCCACCCCGGATTAGGTGACCGGGGCCGGAGATGTTGGCCCCCTGGGAGGTTATCCCCAGGGCCCAGAACGGTAGGGCCGCGTCCAAGACGGGGTGGTGGCCCAGGCCATTTTGCAGGGCCACCACCAGGGTTTTATTCCCCAGCATCGGCCTGGCGGCGGCCACGGCTTCTGCCACGGCCGCCGATTTGACGCAGAGCAAGGCCAGGGGCACGGGCCCGATTCGGACCGCCTCGGCGGTGGCCCGTACCTGGGCCCGCCAGTCCTGACCGTTGGGGTCATGTCCTAAAATCCCCTGCCGGTCGAGGAGCTGCGCCCGTTCCGGGCGGTGGTCGAGCACCCAGACCTCGTGCCCGGCCCGACTGAACAAGGCCCCGAAGAGGCAGCCAATCGCCCCGGGGCCAATCACGCCGATTTTCACACCCGGTGCCAGGGGTTGGAGTCAAGCGAAGAAAACGACAATACTCCCACGCCGACGGGCGGGGAGTATTGTCGCGCAACCTACTTAAAACGATAGGATAAAACTACTTGGCCGCCTTGGCGTCCACCGCCTTGTCCTTGGTCACCTTGGCGTCCTCGACGATCACGTCGTACTTGTAGCCCGAGCCGAAGTCCTTGTTGGCGGCCACGGTTCCCTCCACGGTGACCACCTCGCCCTTCTCAGGGCTGTCCATGGTGGTTACTACCAGGTCGTGGTTGTTCTTTTGGGGGTCGCCGGTGCCATCCTGGATGTGCACCCAGTTCTTGCCCATGATGTTCTTCGAAACCTTAACCACCTCACCCTTGATGTCCACCTTCTTCTTGTCAAGGCTGGCGGCCTTCTCGTAGAGATCGCTCACCGTCTGGCCGTCCGGCCCTGGGGCCTTGGTGATCTTGAGATCAGCGAAGGGCACCACGTTGCCGGCGCTGCCGCTAGAGGCCCCGGCGGCGGCGCCTTGCTGCTTCACCGCCGCGTCGAAGCTGCCAGGGGCGGCGGCCTCCTTGCCATCACCCTTGGTGATCCCGGAGGCGAAGATGATCTTGTCGAAGGTCTTGTTCAAGGTCTTGCTGTTGAAGTTTTCCATCACCGAGCCGCCCTGCAAGGTGATCTCCTCGCCGACCTTGAGGTCCGTCTTGGGAATCGCGGCCCACACATCCTTGCCCGAGCCGTCGTCTAAGCGGACATAGGTATAGCCGCTGGCGTCCAAGGTCTCCGCCACCTTGCCCTTGACCGGGGCCGGCGCGGGCGGCGTCGCCTCGCCCGCCGTTTGGGCCTTGTCCCCGGTGGGCTTGACAACTTGGGCGGCCTGGGTGACCGGGGCGGCGGTCTTTTTCTCCTTGGCGGACTCGGCCTGCTGGTTCTTGCCGCAGGCGGTCAGGGCCAGGATCAGGGAAATACAGGTGAGACAACGATACATCTTCCTCATGACAGATATCCTCCGGTAAAACTTTTGATATATGGCAAGCGGCGTCCAGGCTTACTGACGGCCGCCATGATGGACATAATCAAAACCCCGGCGGCCAGTTAGGCCGCCGGGGTGGTTAAGCGCCTGGGTGGAATCAGTTGTGCGGCGCGGCGGGGGCGGTAGCCGGGGCCGACTGTGGGGCGGCGGGCGGCGGCATCACCGGTTCGGCCTGCTGAGCGGGGGCGGCCGCCGGGGCGGTTGCCGGAGCGACAGTCGGGGCCGTAGCCGGCTTCGGGGCCGCCGGGGCCGTGGCGGCGGGCTTGGTCTCCTTGGCAGGTTCGGAGGAGTTGTTCTCGCTACAGGCGGACACGGACAGGGTAAGGGCGGCCAGGGCCAGGCAGCAAAGCATCTTCTTCATCTTTCGTTCTCCTTTGTTTTCGGTTGACAGCGATTGGCTTCTCAGGCGGAAAGCCGCCCCGGGCAGGCCCTGACCGGCGGCCAAGACTGGCCTAGGCCTAAACGTCTTCAGGGCGGGAGATTCCACCAGTTAAATGATTTCCTATACCACTATTTTCTGATAAAGGCAAAGGTCAACTTGTTGTTTTTCAGTCCCACGGCGCACCGGCCTCCCTTATGGAGCTGGCCGAAGAGTATCTCCTCGGCCAGTACGTCGCCGATCTCTTTCATTATCAGCCTCTTAAGCGGGCGGGCGCCGTAATCGGGGTCGTAACCGGCCCCGGCCAGCCACTTACGGGCCGGGGCCGAGAGGACGACAGTCACTTGGCGGCCGGCAAGCTGGCCTTGCAACTCGGCGACTAGTTTGTCCACTACCCTCTCCACCGCCTCGTTGGTCAAGGGTTTAAAGTTGACGATCGCATCCAGGCGGTTGCGGAACTCGGGGGCGAAGAGGTTGTTGATGGCCTGCCGATCCCGGCCCACCTTGCTGCCCGTGAAACCCATGGGCTGGCCGGTCATCTCCCGGGCCCCGGCGTTGGTGGTCATGATCAGGATTACGTTGCGGAAGTCGGCCCGCCGGCCGGTGTTGTCGGTCAGGGTGGCGTTGTCCATCACCTGGAGCAGGATATTGAAGACATCGGGATGGGCCTTCTCGATCTCGTCGAGCAAGAGGACGCTGTAGGGATGCTTGCGCACCGCGTCGGTCAAGAGCCCGCCCTGGTCGAAACCCACATAGCCGGGCGGGGCGCCGATCAGCCGGGCCACGGCGTGTTTCTCCATGTACTCGCTCATGTCGATCCGTTCGAAGTGCACCGCCAGGGCCAGGGCCAGTTGCCTGGCTACCTCCGTCTTGCCCACCCCGGTGGGGCCGGCGAAGACAAAGGCGGCGGTGGGCCGGCGGGGGTCGGCCAGCCCGGCCCGGGAACGCTTGACCGTCGTGACCAGAGCCGCAATCGCCTCGTCCTGGCCAAAGACCTGGCCCTTTAAAACGTCCGCCAGGTCGCGGAGCAGCTTCTGATCCGAGACGCTGGCCGTCTGTGCCGGGATCTTGGCCATCCGGGCCACCACCGTTTCGATGTCGCGGCTGGTGATCGTCCGGCGGCGGCCCTCGCCCTCCAGCCGACGGATGGCCCCGGCCTCGTCCACGAGGTCGATGGCCTTGTCGGGCAGGAAGCGGTCGTTTAGGTGCCGTTTGGCCAGTTCCGCCGCCGCCTTGAGGGCGTCCGCGGCGTACTTTACCCCGTGATGACTCTCGTAGCGGGCCTTTAGCCCCTTTAAGATCTCGACCGTCTCCGTCACCGAGGGCTCGTCCACATCGACCTTTTGAAAACGCCGCGATAGGGCGCGGTCCTTCTCGATGTATTGACGGTACTCCTCGTAGGTGGTGGAGCCGATGCAGCGCAGCGAGCCGTCTTGCAGGGAGGGCTTGAGCAGGTTGGAGGCGTCCATGCTTCCGCCGCTGGTGGCCCCGGCCCCTACGATGGTGTGGATCTCGTCGATGAAGAGGATGATGTTGCCCTTGGCCTTGACCTCCTTTAAGACCGCCTTCAGCCGTTCCTCGAAATCGCCCCGGTACTTGGTGCCGGAGAGCAAGGTGCCCATGTCGAGCAGCCGCACCTCGGCGTCTTTTAGCAACTCTGGCACCTGTCCCTGATGGATGCGCAGGGCCAGGCCCTCGGCGATGGCCGTCTTGCCCACCCCTGGCTCGCCCACCAGTAGGGGGTTGTTCTTGCGGCGGCGGCAGAGTACCTGCATCAGGCGTTTCAGCTCCTCGCCGCGGCCGATCAAGGGGTCGATCTTGCCCCCTGCCGCCAGCTCCGCGAAGTTAACGGTGAACCGCTCCAGGGCGGAGCGTTTGGGCTCTGGCTGCTCCTGGGCCTCGTCCCCCCGGTGGACCTCGGGCTCGCGTTCCAAGTCGTGCGAGATGCACTGCAACACCCTGAGCCTAGTGAGGCCTGCGGAACGCAGGAAATAGACGGCGTAGGAGTCGCGTTCGGCGAAGATGGAGACCAGGACGTCGCTGGCTTCGACCTCCTTCTTGCCGCAGCTCTGCACATGGGCGATGGCCCGTTGCAGCACCCGGTTGAAGCCGATGGTCTGCAACGGCTCCTGATTGTCCCGCAGGTTGCCGCCCAGGAGCCCGTTTTCAAAGAACTGGCGCAGCTTGTCCTTTAAGCCCTCGATCTCGCCGCCGCAGGACTTGATGATCTGGGCGGTGGTCTCGTCGTGCAGGAGTCCGAAGAGGATATGCTCCACTGCCACGTGTTCGTGCTGCCGGGTCTTGGCCTCGCGGATTGCCATCACCAGGGCGATCTCCAGTCGGGTGCTGATCATCTCACGCCTCTTCCATGGTGCATCTTAGGGGATGCTCGTGCTTGCGCGACAGCTCGTGCACCAGGGCCACCTTGGTCTCGGCCACGTCGCGGGTATAGACGCCCGCCACCCCCACCCCCTGCTTGTGGACGTTAAGCATGATTTCGGCGGCGGTGGCCGCGTCTTTGTTGAACACCGATTGCAGGATCATCACCACGAAGTCCATGGTGGTGTAGTCGTCGTTGTGGAGCAGCACCTTGAAGCTGGGCGGCTCCTCAAGATCCTCCTGATCGCGGGGTGCTATCTTTTCCTTGTTCTTGGTCAGCGAGTCGGCCATCTCTTATCCCCGTTGCGATCCAGTTCCGGGCATCACCCGCCAGAAGAAGTCCTCCAGCACCGTCAGGGGCGGCAGCGGGGAACTCTTTAAGGTGAGCTCGGCGTTAAGCAGGTTTTCCAGCATGTCCCAAAGCTGGCGTACGGTGTAGCGCCCGGCCCTGACGAACATCAGGTGTAGGGCGTAGGGATGGCCGGGGAGCTGTTTCAGCCACTCCCCCCGGCTCTCCTTTAAGGCGGGCAGGTAGCCCTTCTGGAAGAGCGGAAAGGTCATGCCCTCGACATAGTCCGGCGGCCCCGACTGGCGGAGCGAGCAGGCGAGCATCAGCTTGCGCAGGTAGTTGCGCAGTCCGGCCACCACCATCAGGGGATGGACGCCGTTTTCGTGCAGTCGGGTGGCCAGGGTCAGGGTCTGGGACAGGTCCCGGTCGCCGAAGGCCTCGGTCAGCTCGAAGAGGGCGTCTTCCCGGATGCGGCCCACCATGAGCTGGACATCGGCCAGGCCGATCCGCTCCGCCGCGCCGGCGTAGAGTGCCAGTTTCTCCGCCTCCCGCACCACCGCCACCGGATGAAAGCCCACCCGCTCCAGAAAGGCGGGCAGGGCCCGGGGCTCCATGGTCTTGCCGAACCCGGCCAGGGTGTCGCGCGTAAGCTCGGCCAGCAGGGAGTCTTGCTGCTCCCGGGCCGCCTTGGCGCTGCCCTCGGCCACGGTGAGATCGAGCACCACCCCCGCCTTGAGCAGCCCGGCATAGAGCCTCTTGCGCTTGTCGGCGCTGTCGGCGAGCAGGACCAGGATGTTATCGGCGGGCCAGCCCTCGGCCAGGGCGGCCAGGTATTGGGATTCCACGTCTCCACCGCCGGGGGCGGATTGCCCATCGTTCGGCGCCCCCTCCTGCAGCCAGCCGGTATCGGGCCGGGGGAAGGCGAAGGCCGCCTGCCACTCCTCGTCGTTCAGCCCCGCCAGTTCCTGGGGTGTGCACTTGGCCAGGGCCGCCAATTGTCTGAGCCCGGCGGACGCCTTTCGCGTCTCGCCCCGCTCGTGGGCCGTCCTGGCCTTATCCCAGATCCCACTCGCCGCCTCCTTCTGAGCCGGGAATAAACGGGTGCCCGAGACCTTGAAGACCTGGCGCCCACCGAACAGGCTGTAGGTCTTAAGCCAGCTTAAGGTGCGCAGCGGCTCCTCCTGGTCGCCGTCGATCAGCTTGAGGCCCTGCTCCCTGGCCCTTGCCTCCGGGATTAAGGCCTCCGCCAGTTGCTCGGCCGCCTGCTGGCAGAGGTAACGGTCGCCGACCAGGAGGTAAACCGGGCAGGGCTTGCCCTGGTTGATGGCCGCGAGAAGCTTGGGGAGGTCGCTGCGCTGATATGCGGGCATGGAGGGAGGGGCGGGACGGCCCGCCGGGCATGGCCTACGTTTTTATTTTGACCTTTGGCCGGCAATCCTTTACCTTACCGCAAGACGAGCGAGGCACGGCATGGGAATAACGGCGCATCGAAAGAGACTGGGGGTGATTATCGGCGGCTCGGGCCTGATCGGCGGCGCCCTTACCTACTTCTTCAAGACCAGCGCCAGCGAAGATTACGAGATCCTGGCCCCGAACAGCAAGAAACTGAGTCTTAGGGTTGCCAACGACATTAAGCAATATTTTGAAAAAATCAAACCTGATTTTATCATCAACGCCGCCATCGCCGCCATTGATTCCGACCCCCTGCTGTCGTTTGAGACCAACTACATCGGGGCCATCAGTCTGGCCAAGGTGGCGATTCAGTTAAAGATTCCCTATCTGCATTTCAGTTCCTCCGCCACCATGCCCTCGGGGCTCAACCTGACCGAGGGTGACTCCCTGCCCCTGACCCCGGGGCTCTCCAACTACGCCAAGTCAAAGCTGATGGCGGAGTTGACCCTGCGCCACCTGGCCCGCACCGAGGGGCTGGACTACACCGCCGTCCGCCTGGCGGTGGTGTACGGCAAGCACGACCACAAGATTCAGGGCTTCCACCGGCTGTTTTTCTCCATCGTCAACCAGGCCATGCCCTTTCTGCTCACCAGGCCGGGGGTCAGGCACTCGTACACCAATACCCGCAAGATCGGCCCCTTCGTCAGCCACCTGTTAAACCACCGTCCGGAGTTCAGCGGCCAGACTTACAACCTGACCGATCCCGAGCCGGTGGAGTTGGCCAGCCTCATCCTGACCATCAGGCGCTATCTGCAACTTAGCCTGCCCAAGGAGATTTACGTGCCCTATGCCTTGGCCAAACTCGGCAGGTCGGCGCTAAAGTGGCTGATGCGGCGGTTAAGCACCTTCAGCATCGAGGCCCGGATGCCCGCCGAGCTGATGTTTTTGGAGAACTTCTACCAGAGCCAGACCCTGTCTCCGGACAAGCTGGCCCGCTCCAGCTACGGGCTCAGGCAGACCGGGATCACCATCTTCACCGAGCTGCCGGGGATGATCGAGTATTACCTGACCCGCTGGGAGCACCTAAACCTCATCTCCTCCTTCAACGACTCGTTCTACCACCCCAAGACCATGACCGAGGAGTTTCGGGAACACCCAGACGAGCTGATCGAGATGATCCATCACAAAAAAATCGATCCGCTCTACGAATTTTGCCTCTTGCCGGACAGAAATTCCTCTTGACGAAAGCAGGCCCAGCCCTTATCCATGTCACACGAAGTAGGCCCTGGCGGAGCGCCTGGCGCCTTGTATAGCTGCCCTTTTGTTTAGCCATCGGCTACCTTTTGCAAGAGCAATCATAACATCAACAGAGAGTCTCAGGTGGAGAAAGAATACTTCTGTCTCATCCGCAAGAAGCTGGGCAAGACCCAGAAGGAACTGTCCGAGCTGCTCGGCATTTCGCTCAAGACACTGCACAGCTATGAGCAGGGCTGGCGGCAGATCCCGGCCCACGCCGAGCGGCAGGTGCTCTTCCTGCTCTCCCGGATGCGGGATCGGGAGGGCGATATCAAGCCCTGCTGGCAGGTGAAGAACTGCCCGCCCAAACGCCGCAAGGCCTGTCCGGCCTGGGAATTCCAGGCCGGCAAGCTCTGCTGGTTTATCAATGGCACAATCTGTGAATGTGCGGCTCAGAGGAACTGGCAAAAGAAGATGCTGATCTGCAAGGGTTGCGACGTGCTGAGGGCCTTCGTGCCCGAAGAAGAGTCTGCTCCTGCCAAGGGGAAGCGGGCGCAAGGAAACGGGGTGGCTGGCTAACTCCGCGCCGGCTGGCTCAGGAAGGCAAGATGCTCGGCCAGTTGCCGGGCCTCGTCCTCGCTTGAGGAAAACTTAAGTCCCAGACCCGGTTGGCCGTCTTGCATCTCCACCCGGGTGACCAGGGAGCTGTTGATCGTCACCTCCCGGCGGATCACCGCCTCCTTGCCGGTCAGGGTCAGGGTGCAAGGGCCGATAACCTCGTGGGGCTTGATCTCCCGCGCCGCCGGTCCCGAGAGCCTGGCGCCCCCCAATCCGATGTCGCTTAGGGTGCAGACCAGCATCTGGGAACGCCGGGGGAGGAAGAATTTGGCCACCGCGTCCGGGGGCGGGGAGAGGCGCGGCCCGGACTGCCTAAGCTCCAGGCGGAACAAGGCGTAGGGCAACATGGTGGCGAGCAGGGTGTCGCTTTCGCGGGTGATGGGGCAGGAGAAGCCGAGAACCGGCAGACCCGTTAGCTTGAACAACAGTTCGCGTATCTGATAGGCGTTATCAAGTTCCGCCGGCCTGACGATAAGCAGGTAGGAGACGTTACCGTGGGTGTGGATGCCCAGGAGCCTGGTTCGCAGCGGCCTGCCGTCCTGGCGTTGCAGGGTGACTAGAAACCGACCGTCGATTAAGGCGTTAATCGCCTCGCAGATCCGCTTGGGATCGGTTGTCCACGGTATCCTAGCTATCACCCGTCAATCTCCCCGCCCTCACTTTCTTCAAGGCCGTATTTTTCTTGCATCATAACAGTATCGGCAACTTCCGCCCCGCTGACAATTTTTTTACTGGCCGGGCCTTAAAAATACTAGCTCTTCAAGGAAAGGGATTATGCGCGAGACCGAATATCTGAAGGAGAATAAGAAGGCCCTGGAACTTCTGCGGCGCATCACCCGCTTCCAGGCCTTCACCGACGAGGACCTGGCCTCGTTTCTTGAACTTGGCAAGTTGAAGGAGTACGAGGCCGGGGAGACGATCATTAAGAAGGGCGACATCGACCGCTGGGTATATTTTCTGGTGTCGGGCGAGGTCAAGATCGTCAAGGGCGAGAGGACCTTCGCCATCCTCAGGCAGGGGGGCGACATGTTCGGCGAGATGGGGGTGGTGGACGGCTCGCCCCGCTCGGCCAGCGTCTGGGCCTTGACCAAGACCATGGTGCTGGGGGTGGACTGCGCCCATCTCTCCGAGGAGCGGCGGCAGTTGCCCAGCCTCTTCCACTACACCATCTTTCGCCTGTTCGCCGAGAACCTGGCCGAACGGCTGCGGCTGACCAACGAGGAGGTGATTCGCCTCCAGGCCGAACTAAAAGAGAAAGACGCCCTGCTCGCCAAATTTGCCCCCGGCGGGACGCAGGGATAGCGCCTTACCCGAGCGTCGTCCCTTCCTCACAGCCCTACCAGCTCCATCTCGCCCCAGACCCCCAGGTTCTTACCCTTGACGATCAGCGCCCCCGCCACCCCGGGGATGCCTCCGGCCACCTTGAGGGCCTGATTGATGTCGGCGTCGCGCTTGGTTTCGTTGCCGATCCGGGTGGCCACCGCGTCCGCCAGGGCGGTGGAGCGGGCCAGCACTGTCACCGCGTCCGCCCGGCCCAGGCTGAGGGAGTGCCCCACCGAGGCCGAGGAGGTGCAGAGCCCGGTGGGGGTCTGCCCGGCCTTAAGCTGGAGACCGATCTTGTCGCTCAAGGGCGAGGCCCCGGCGAAGATGGCTACCGTGCTGTCCGCCTGGCGGCGCAGGTAGATGTCGCCGCCGTTCTCCACGATGATTTCGTCCCAGCCCCGCTCCTCCTCCAATCCCCGGCCCACGAACTCGGCGATCACCCCCGCCACCGCCGCCATCGGCCCCACCCCGGCCAGTTGGGCGGCCTTATACATCTCCCGCACCAGGGGCGGGGCCAGCGGGTCTGGGTCCAGGGGGCTCATGGCGGTGAGGAACTCGGGGCGGGCGGCGATATGGTTTTCCAGTTGATTGCGGTAGAAGCGCACCAGATCGAGGGCCAGGGCGCTATCCTCCTGCGGGGCCAGGATCTGCAAGTCGGTCTCCTTGAGCCGCACCTCGAAGGCCACCAGGCCGGAGGCCCGCGCCCGTCGCCGGTAAGACCGCTCCCGGTAGGAGGCCGGGTCGAGGGGCCGTCGTTTTTTTCTTCCGCCCTGGCCCGCCACGGTGGTCAGTTCACTTGCCGACCGGCGCCGGTGGGGCGGAGGCCGGGGCGGGCAGCAAATCCGTGATGGCGGGCTGATGGGGCAGCAACTCCTGCCGCAGGTTGCGGTCTTTGATGATCGAGGCGAGCCACTTGGCGCTGAGGTCCAGATAGGGGGAGACCCAGGCCTTCTCAATCGCCGGGCTGCGGTCCGAAAGGATGCCGGTCAGGGCCATGAAGACCAGGGTGGCCAGGAATCCGGCCTTGAGCAGCCCGAAGCTTGCCCCCAGCAGCCGGTCGAACCAGCCTAGGAAGGTGACCTGCATTACTTTTTTTAAGCCCACCCCGACCAGCATGGTCAGGACGTAGGTGGCGAGAAAGAGCAGGGCGTAGGTCAAGACGAAACGGAGCTGGGGGTTGCCGATGGCGGTCAGGCGCTGGGAGAGGTCGGGGTAATAGCGGCCTGCCGCCAGATACCCCAGGAGCAGGGCGGCCAGGAAGGCCAGTTGCCGGACAAACCCGATCCACGCCCCCCGCACCAGGAAGAAGACCGTCACCATCACCACCCCGATGTCTAATGCCGTCATGTTATCCAGGGGTAAAAGGTTTCTGAAAACTAAATTCTTGTGTACAGTGAGCGGCGTTAAGGCCCGGACTGTGGCCTCGTCTTGAGCGGTTGGGGAATGGCTTTCCACCGCCGCCCGCCTGGCCGTTGTGTCTGGCGAAAATTTTTCTATACAATAAAACCAGCGAGATAGCAGCAACAATTCCTGGCCGCCGTTACAAATAGACGGTAGCTGGCGGCCCTTGGCAGGGAAGGGCCCTACCCGGAGAAACCGATAGCGCCCGAAAAGGACAACCATGAGCATTCACTTACTCTGTAAACCCAGGCCGTCGGTATTTGCTGCGGACAGAAGGGTCACCGTCCTTAGCCGTAAAAACTATATGATTTCATTAAGATTGCACCATGTGAAACTATACCAATTTAACAATTTTAACAATGCCGCACCCCGTGGATGGTGATTAAACCCGTTGGCCAGCCGCCCGACACCACGGCGGGAGACGAAGTCTCCTTTATCTCCTCAGCCTGGTGGGGGGAGCCTTTCCCCGCCCTGGCCGGTGACGGGCCCCTGGCCGAAATTGGCGGGCTGACCCTGAAAATCGTCGATCTTGTCCGCCTGGAGGCCGATCTGGCCGCAGATCAAGCCGGGAGGCTGACCGCCGGCCTGCTGGCCGACGAGGAGGCGGCGACCCTGGCCGGCCTGCGCCTGCCCAAGAGACGGCGCGAGTGGCTGGGTGGCCGGGTGGCGGCCAAGGAGGCGGCCCGCACCCTCATGACCCGCCTGGGTCTTGCCGTGCCTGCCTGGCCGGGACTCTTGGTGCGGGCCGACGAGGACGGACGCCCCCGGCTGTGGATGGCCGCCGATGACCGGCCCGTCTGGCCCGCCATCTCCATCTCCCACAGCGGCGACTACGCTGGGGCCCTGGCGGCCCACGGCGTGGACTGCGGCCTGGACATCCAGCGCGTTACCCCCAGGGTGATGAGGGTGGGCGAACGCTTTCTGAGTGGGGCGGAGACGGCGCTGCTCGCTGCCAGCCCCTGTCTGGTCGGCCTTGACCCGGCGGTCAGGTTGTGCCTGGCCTGGGCCGCCAAGGAGGCGGCCCGCAAGGCGATCCGCCTCCCGGCACCGGTGGGATTCTTGGAGCTGACCTTGACCGGTCTTGACCGCGACCACTTGTGGTGGAGTGGCCAGCTTAGCGGCCCCGGAGGGATGGCCCTGCCCCCGCTGCTGTTGGGCCACCAGCGGGGTTACGTCATCGCCATCTTCGTCCGGCGGAATTGATGGCGTCGCAACAAGGCGGTTTGTAGGATTGTCAGAGATAATAAGCAGTTTATGGGAGGTAAATATGTGCCAGATGCGGGTGGTGATGGACAACGAGGCGGGCCGGGAAAATATCCTGGATGCCGCTACCAAGCTGGAGGTAAGTGCTGCGGGAATCACCCTGCACGCCTTCTTTGATCCGCCCCGGCTGATCGCCGGGGCGACGATCCGGGAGATCGACTTCTTGGAGGGGCTTACGGTGTTGGCCCCTCAAGCCGGTGATGGCCGCTAGAACAGCGGCAGCTCGGGTATCTCCATGAAGCATTCGACGTGAAAATCCGCCGTCAGCTCTGGGTTCTTGAAGGCGATCATCCGCATGCCTACCCCTTGGGCGTGCTCCAGATCCACCTCCGAGTCGCCGATATAGACCGCCTCCGCCGGCGGCCGCCCGAAGTGGGCGAGGATCTTGCGCAGGGCCTCGGGGTGCGGCTTGGGGTGGGTCACGTCCAGGGAGGTGACCACCTGGTCGAAGTAGGGGGCGAGCCCGAAGATCTTTAAGATCGGCCCCATGGTGGAGGAGCGGTTGGTGCTGATCGCCGTCTGCCGCTCGGGCCGCAGAAAGCGTAAGAATTCCGGCAGGTCGGGCTCCATCCGCATGTATTGCAGGTAGGGTGTGTAATCCAGGGCCTGGCGGTAGGCCTCGGCCCGCTGGTAGTCATCCGGGTAAGGCGCGAAGATGCGCCGCACCGAATCAACTACGTTTCTTACATGGACGTAGCGCAGGGCCTCCTCGTCCATGGGCGGATGGCCGAAATGGGCCAGGATGTCGTTGTAGTAGGCCTTGTTGGCGGCGAGCGAATCGAACATCACGCCGTCGCAATCGAAGACAACCAATTTTACCGGGGGCATTTTTTAGGATCTCCATTTCTGGTTGGCGGCCCGCGTTTGCAGGCGGCGCATCGCGGCCCATAATGCCCCAAAAACTTAAAAAACACCAACCCCAAAAACAACCCCATGGAATTTCAATCCGACTTTCTGATCATAGGCAGTGGCATCGCCGGGCTCTCCTTCGCCTTAAAGGCCGCCGCCCTGGGCACCGTGACCATGGTTACCAAGAAGTCCCAGGCCGACACCGCCACCAACCTGGCCCAGGGCGGCATCGCGGCGGTGCTGGCCGCTGGCGACAGCTTCGAGCTGCACATTGAAGATACCCTGCGCTCAGGGGCCGGGATCTGCCGGCCGGAGATCGTTCGGCTGGTGGTGGAGAACGGCCCGGAGCGGATCCGGGAGCTGATCGAGCTGGGGGTGGCCTTCAAGCACGGGGAACAGGGGGAAGACAAGCTCGACCTGGCTCGGGAGGGCGGCCATTCGGCCCGGCGGATCGCCCACGCCTTCGACCTCACCGGCCGGGAGATCGAGCGCTGTCTGCTCCTCTCCGCCGCTAAAAATCCCCGCATTTTAATCAGCGAAAATCACTGCGCCATCGACCTGCTCTTGGCCTCCAAGGCCGGGCTGGGCCCGGCGGGCGAGCAGGACCGCTGTCTGGGGGCCTACGTCTTGGATAACCGCACCGGCGAGATCCAAACCTTTCAAGCCAAGACCACGGTGCTCTGTACCGGCGGCTGCGGCAAGGTCTATCTCTACAGCACCAACCCGGATATCGCCACCGGCGACGGGGTGGCGATGGCCTACCGGGCCGGGGCCAAGGTCGCCAACCTTGAGTTCATCCAGTTCCATCCCACCTGCCTCTACGACCCCAAGGCCAAGAACTTTTTGATCTCCGAGGCGGTGCGCGGCGAGGGCGGACGCCTGATCGACCGGCATGGCCGGCCCTTCATGACCAAGTACGACCAGGCCGGCGACCTGGCCACCCGCGACATCGTGGCCCGGGCCATCGACAGCGAGCTGAAGGCCAGCGGCGACGACTCGGTCTTTTTGGACATTAGCCACCGGCCGGCGGAGTTCGTCAGAGGTCGTTTTCCCAACATCTACCAGACCTGCCTGGCCTACGGCATCGACATTACCCGCGATCCCATCCCGGTGGTGCCGGCGGCCCACTATATGTGCGGCGGGGTGCTGACCGACGACCGGGGCCGCACCTCGATCCCTGGCCTCTACGCCCTGGGCGAGACCGCCTGTACCGGTCTGCACGGCGGCAATCGGCTGGCCAGCAACTCGCTGCTGGAGGCAGTGGTTTTCGCGCATCTGGCCTTTTGCCAGTGCCAGTCCGACTGGCCGGGCAGAGCGGCCAGCCCGCATCCTCGGGTGCCTGCCTGGTCGCCGGGCCAGGCGGCCCGGATCGAGGAGTGCGTGCTCATCTCCCACAACTGGGATCAGATCCGCCGCCTGATGTGGAACTACGTCGGCATCGTGCGCAGCGAAAAGCGTCTCTCCCTGGTGCACGAACGTCTGCTCCCCATCATTAGCGAGGTCAGACAGCACTACCAGGACTACCTCCTGACCCCGGACTTAATCGAGTTGCGCAACATCGCCACCCTGGCGGAGCTGATCGTCGTCTCCGCCCGTCTGCGCCGGGAGTCGCGGGGCCTGCACTACATCGTTGATTACCCCGCTCTCAACGACCGGGAGTGGAAGAAATACATCGTGCTCCGTCAGCGCCACCCCCATGAATTCCTGCCGGTTAACTGACCGTTAAGCACGTCCCCACAAAAAATGAGCCAGGTCTCATTTTTCCATTTTGGCGTCTTGACAAACCCCTGGCGCTGTAGTATCAAGCTGTATCTTTACGGTGGGGCTTTTTTGTAGCAGGTTCTTTTACTAACATACAATGAGAGGAGGAGTAAGATGGCCACAATCGAGCATAACGGTAAATCCTACAATGTGGACGAGGACGGTTTCCTGACCAAGGGTATGGAAGAGTGGGACAACGGCTGGGTTGACTACGTCAAGGGGATCGAGGGAATCGGCGATCTGACCGACGAGCACAACAAGATCATCAATACCCTGCAGGACTACTACAAGAAGAACGGCATCGCCCCGATGGTCCGCATCCTGTCCAAGACCACTGGCTTCCCGCTGAAGCGGATCTACGAGTTGTTCCCGTCGGGCCCGGGCAAGGGAGCCTGCAAGATGGCTGGCCTGCCCAAGCCGACCGGCTGCGTTTGATTCTTCCGCGTCGATGATTTGCCCAGAAAAAGGGTGGCCTTCGGGTCACCCTTTTTTTTTGCCCCTGGTGGATGGTGATGATCTAGTAAAAAGCTAGTCGATGGCTAAGCAAAATGGCCGATATGCAAGGCGCGGGGTGCGTTTGGCGAGTGAGGCTATACATATGGGTATGCCGAACGAGCCAAACCGTCCTGCAACGCCGTAGATCGGACTTTTGGCGACGCCATCACTGGTGGGCGGAACTAAAACAGGGGTAGCTGCCGGGCGGCATGGCGCCGTTTCCGGCCCTTTTGCCCCGAGCCGGGCAGCTCGATAAGCCCTACTGGCAACTCGTGAAGGAAACGGGACTCGGCCATCGCCCCGTCTTGTTGATGGCCGGCGGAGGCGGTGAGGATCAGGTGTCCTCTGGCCCTGGTCAGGCCCACGTAGAGGAGGCGGCGTTCCTCTTCGATGTCCGCCTCCCGGCCGGGCGGCAAATAGGGGATCACGCCCTCTTCTAGCCCGCAGATGAAGACCACTGGGAACTCCAGGCCCTTGGCGGCGTGGAGACTGAGCAGGGACACGGCCTCGGCCCGCGGGTCATAGACCTGGCCTCCGGCGTTGTCCCGTAGGTGCTCGCCGAAGGCTAAGAGATCGTGGCCGAACAACCCGGCCAGATCAATCAGACGCGACGCCGACCCTGGAGCTATTCCCAGCCGGGGCAGGCAGGCGGAAAGGGCGGCGGCGATTCCCGCGCCCCTGGCCTGCTCGGCAAAGGGGGCAATTCCGGCTTTAAGTTCCGTCAGCCGGGCTTGATCCTTGGCCGGCAGGGCCAGGTTGGGGGCGGCGGCGAACAGCTCCTTGGCCGTCCGCATCCCAGGCCTTGCCCCTAGCCCCGCCACTGCCCGGGGCGAGAGCCCGGCCAATCGGCAGAGGCTGAGCCCTTCCGTCAGGGTGGCGGCGCTGGTGGCGACCTGCACCCAGTAGTAGAGCGCCCGCAGTTCCCCCGCCATGAAGAAGGGCGGGCAGCCTACCACCTGCAAGGGAAGACCCCGGCGGTTCAAGGCCTCGGTCAGGGCCTCGGCCTGGCGGTGCAGGCGGTAGCAGACCGCGAAATCGGCAAAGGTAAGCTCGCCCTCGCCCGCCCCGCCCCGGCCCGTGTCCAGGGAGAAGTGGCAGACCCCGCCTATCAGCCCCTCGATGCGTCGCACCACCAATTCCGCCTCCGCCTTTGGGGTGGGGCATAGCTGCATCTCGATGCGCCCTGGCCCCGCGCCCTCGCTGGGGCAAAGCGGTTTTCTATTCCCCCGGTTGTGACTAATCAAGGCGTGGGCGGCGCTAAGGATGGCGGCACCGCTCCGGTAGTTGCGGGTCAGGGTGATGGTCTCGACGCCCCGTGAGGGATCGGACGCCCCCAGGCGGGCGAAGAGGCCGGGGTCGCTGCCCCTGAAGCCGTAGATGGCCTGGTCGGGGTCGCCGATGGCAAAGAGGCTGGCGGTCTCGCCCAGGGCCACAACCAGCTCGTACTGAGCCCGGTTCACGTCCTGGAACTCGTCCACCAGTAGATGGCGGACGCCCGTCCGGATCCGGGCCCGCAGAGGCTGGTCGTGGGCCATACTGGCCAGCAGGGCCGGCACCACCTGCTCCAGACCCATCAGCCCCTGCCGATCCAGGGCCGCAAGATAGGCCGTCACCTCGGGGCTCGCCTCCGGGGCCTCGGCCAAGAGGGTGTTTTGCGCCCGGCCATGCGCCTCGATGGCGGTCAGGATTCGCCGCCGCTCCCTGTCCCCCGCCGCCGGGAAGAGCTCAGCCAGCAGCCGCGATTCGTCCTCCTCTCCGGCCACCACCAGTTCGGGCCGCACCTTGCGCAGCCAGGCGAGACAGAAGTGGTGAAAGGTGCCAGTCATGACCCCGCTGATCCCCTGCCGGGCCAGACGTTCCTCGATCTCCCTCGCCGCCCGGCGGGTGAAGGTGATGGCGGCGATGGCGTCCGGCTCGCCCCCCTGGGTCAGGACGAGGTGGCGGATGCGTTCGACCAGGGTAAAGGTCTTGCCGGTGCCTGGCCCCGCCACCACCAGCACCCGGCGGGCCTCGCTCTCCACTGCCCGTCGCTGTTCCGGGTTCATGGCCGTTGCGGCGGGGATCTCCGGCCCCCGTAGCCTCCTGCGGGCAAGCGGGGCCATAACCGGGGCGGCACTTTGCGTTTTTAGCGCCCGCCGGGGCCGGGTGAACAGGCTCTCCTGCCCCGCCAGGGTGGCGATCTCGCCCTCGGCGAAGACCGTTATCCGTCCGAACTCGCCGTCGTAGCCCGCCTGGCGGATCACCTGCCCCGCCCTGATCCGGCGGATGGCCTCGCCCAGCACCGGAGAGAGGCGGGTTAACTCCTCGATCGGGGTGTGGCGCAGCAGGGTGAATTCCGAGCCGAACCGGTTGACCAGGGAGACGTAGAGCCCCGTCACCCGCTGGGTGGCCGGGCCCTGGTCCAACAGCTCGGCCACCACCTCCGCCAGGGGGACGATGCTCTCAAATCCCGGCTGGCCCGCCGGATAGAAGGGCTGCTCGCGGTCGGCCAGCTCCAGCACCCGGTGGTTGACCCCGATGGTCAGCGGCCGTTTGCAGACTGGGCATAGGGAGTCCAGCTCGCGGGTGGCCAGGGGGTCCAGGCAGACCTGGCACTGGCGGTGGCCGTCGTGATGATATTTCCCCTCTTCGGGGAAGAACTCCAGGGTGCCTTGAAAACCGCCGTCGGCCGGGTTTTTCAGGCTGTCGCGCATGGCGAAGAAGTCAAGGGCGGTGGCGAAGCGGTTGACCTCGCGGCCCAGTTTTCCGGGCGAGTGACAGTCGGAGTTGGAGATTAGGGCGAAGCGGTCGAGACGGGAGACCCGGCGGTTCATGGCCGGGTCGGAGGAGAGGCCGGTTTCCAGGGCGAAGACGTGGGGGGCGAGGTCGCCGAAGCACTCTTCCACCGTGTCGAAGCCCGACTTGGAGCCGAACAGGGAGAACCAGGGCGTCCAGATATGGGCCGGCACCAGGAAGGCCTCGGGGGCTGCCTCCAGCACGATCTCCAGAAGGTCGCGGGAGTCGAGTCCCAGGATGGGGCGGCCATCGGACTCCAGGTTGCCGAGCTTGGCAAGACGGACGTTGATCCGGCCTGCGGCCTCGAAATCCGGGGCCAGGATCAGATTGTGCACCTTGCGCACCCGGCCGTGGCGCTTGTAGATGCAGGAGATCTCGGCGGAGAGCAGAAAACGCACCGTGATGGCCTCGGGCTGGACGCCGGGCAGGGCCGGGGGGACGGCTTCGTCTTGCAGCCTAAACAGGCCGGGCTCGGCGGGCGCGAGGTTTTCCCGCAACTGCTTAAACCAGGCGGGGTGGGTGAAATCACCACTGCCCACCACCGAGATGCCCTTGACCCTGGCCCAGGCGAAGAGCCCGGCCAGGGTGCCGGTCGGGCTGGTGGCCCGGGAGTAGGGCGAGTGGATGTGGAGGTCGGCCAAAAACGGGGTCATTGAAAGGCCATCCCTACGACCCCGTAACGCACGCCAGGAAGGTCGTCAGAGGACGATCCGCCGCGCATCGTCCAGGTCGGGGTTGGGGCGGTAGAGGAGGGCGGTCTTGCCCAGGATCTGCACCACGGCGGCCCCGACCGCGGTGGCAAGCTGGGCCGCCGCCTCCTGGCGTTCCAGGGGGCAGGTGTCCTGGATACGCACCTTGACCAGTTCGTGGGCCACCAGGTTGTCGCCCACCGCCGCCACCAGGTTCGGGGTGATTCCCTCCTTGCCGATCATGGAGAGCACCGGCCGGTGATGGCCCAGGCCGCGAAGTTTGCGGATCTGTCGGGGTGATAGTTGGGGGATTTTTATTTTTTTTGTCATGTCTCGTGCCAAGTTTGATAGTATCACAACAAGTCGAAGTTACTATAGTTTATTCCGGCGGAAGCCAGAATCTAATCACCGGCAATTTTCAGCTTAGTAGCCTCCCCTGCCTTTGCCGGGATGACGATTTTTTGCAAGTTCGTCAAGTATCAGCCCTGGTAAACTGTGCCGCCTCCGAGGCCGAAAAGATGGCTGTTTACGAAGGTCAGATTGACCTGCTTGGCACCAAGTCTCTCTTACATTCAATTCAATGTGTTCAGTTACAGTAAAGGGGTGGTCTATCCCAAGACGAGTCAAGGCCACAGAGCCTCCTGCACCAAATGTTCCCTCTAAAGCCCACTCATAGCTTCCGAGAAGAAGGTCTTCGATTCCATCATCGTTCAAATCTGCCCTGAGGATCTCATTCAAGTAAAGTCCCATGCCATCATAATGAAGAGTCAATGTCAAGGGGGAGGAGGAAACAACCTTTACCCTCCCTTGAGCAATGAGGTCAGGGATATGAATACCTTCAGATTCTAAGCGCTGTAATTCCTTTATACTATCACTGCTAAGGGCAGGTAGCAGAGTTACTGGAAGGAGGTCAAAATTAGCAATGCTCACTTTCTGATCTGAGATAAAACTATATTTAGGGGTTCTTGCCTGGGATAATGCAACGACTAGAGAATATACATTCTTGAATAATGTCTCCTCTTTTATATCATTGGTAGTGAGAGCATAGAAACCATCACTAACAGCTTCCACCCATTCACTACATGTTACAACCTCTATCTTTTCTTCTTTATGAGAGATTAATTTTACTAAAGTCAACTTGTCAAGACCACATGTCCTTGGTAAAATTGGTAGATCATATAATGATTCTACATCTAGAGATGACATGAATCCTTTTAGCTCGCAATTAACAAAAGGGAGTACGGTAAGCACTTCGAACATATTATGGCATTCTTCATAGCGATTAACGAGCTGGGTAAGCTCATTTAGAGAAGTAAGTCCTACTTCTAATGCAATCTGCACCGATATTAAAAAATTATCTTTCTTAGCTTGTTCCTTAAGCTTATATTCTATCTCGCGGGCCTTGTTGTATTTACTTTCAGCGATTGACAGAAAGTGAATAACCCTGCTCTTAGAAAGAATTTTTTTATTTTTTTGTAGATTGCAGTGTCGATGCGACGGAACAAGGTTAAGTAGACCATCAACATCGAAATCATTGCTGAGCCCATACTCATCCAACAATTTTGATAATTGCTCCGGTTTATCCTTAAGGTGATTTGGGACAATATGGTCTACGTCAAGATCAGCGAAAGTAACCAATTCTGTGCAGTAGATGCATAGGCGCTTGTGTGCCCGCCAAATGGCAGCTCTTTTAGAAGTTGGAAATGTTTTTCTGGCCATGCAACCTACATAATTTAACCGTCCGCCTGGTGCTCACCGCCAGCCCTGGCCCTGGCAGGCGGAGACGACCAGACGGGCGAGCCCGGCGATGAAGTGGGGATCGGTGTTCAGGGAGGGGGTGCGGATCAACTCCACCCCCAGGCCGCTTGCCAGGTCCCGGTACTGGAGGTCGATCTCGCATAGGGTCTCCACGTGGTCGGAGACGAAGCTGATCGGTACCACCACCAGCCGGCGGCAGCCGGCTTGGGCCAGGCGGGTGATGGTCTCCGGGGTGGAGGGAGACAGCCACTCGACTGGGCCGCTGCGGCTCTGGAAGCAGAGGTGGCCGGTCTTGCCGGTTCGGGCCTCCACCAGGGCGATGGTCTTTTTCAGGTGCTCGACATAGGGGTCACCCTCGGCGATGAACTTCACCGGCAGGCTGTGGGCGCTGTAGATGACCTCCCCGCCCCCGTCCGCCAGGCAGTCGTTGATTCGCCGGGCCAGGCAGTCGATGTACTCCGGGGCCTCGGGCCAGGACTCGATGGGCAGCAGCTCCACCCCTGGGGCCTGCTGGGCCAGGAAATCCCGCAGGTCGGCGAGCGACGAGCCGGTGGTGGCCACGGAATAATGGGGGTAAAGGCTTAAGGCCACCAGCCGGCGGAGGCCCGGGGCCAGCAGCTTGGGTATGGTCTCGCTGGCCAGGGGGTGCCAGTAACGCATCACCATGTCCACCCGGAAGGGGCCTTGGCCGGCCAGTTCCCGCTCCAGGGCCTGGCACTGGGCGGCGGTGATTCGGTTGAGCGGCGAGCCGCCGCCGATCTGGCGGTAATAGCCCTGGCTCTTGGGCGCCCGGCGCTTGGCGATCAGCCAGGCGAGCGGTTTCTGCATGCAGGCCGGCCCCAGGCGGATGATCAGCCGGTCGGAGAAGAGGTTGTAGAGGAAGGGCCGCACCTCCTCCACCCGCTCCGGGCCGCCCAGGTTGAGCAGGACGACTCCGATCGGCGCCTGTTCCCCGGCGCTCACCAGCCACCCCCGCCAGATACCGCCTCGGCGGCCACCGTCCTCGGCGGGTTGGGAAGCCAGGCGGGCGGGCGGCTTGCGACCCGCGCCGCCACTTCTTCCGGCCCGAAATTAAGGCCCCGGAAGAGCTCCTCCTCTAGCGCCTGGCAGCGGGCGAAGTTCCTGCGGATCGCCTGGTGGCGGGCAGGGTCGTTTTTGCCGTAACGTTCGATGATGTAGTCGAGCCGGGAGGCGAGCGGCACGATCCGGTCGTGGTTGACCCGTTTGTCGGCGTAATAGACGATCTCCTTGGCCGAGAGCGGGGTCTGGGGGTAGCTCGCCTCATCCAGGCGGACGTGCTGGGCCACCAGGGGGGCCAGCTCGTCAAAGCCGTGCGCCAGGCAGATGTCGCGGCCCATCCGGGCGTGATCCTGGTCGTTGTCCAGGCAAAGGGATTTAGCGATGTCGTGCAGGAGCGCCCCGGCCACCGCCAGCGGCGCCTCGATGCCCAGTCCGCAGGCCAAGAGGGCGCCGGTCAGGCAATCGGCGATCCTGGCCACCATCAGGGAGTGGGCCCGGATGTTTGCCAGCATCCGGTATTGATCCATCAGCCGCAGGCATTCGGATGGGGCGGGGATCATTACTTCCTGCGGCTCAAGGTGTGCACCAGGTGGACGGCGAGTTTGGCCTGCTCGGGATCGGTCTCCGGCACGATGCCGTGGCCCAGGTTGAAGATGTGGCCCCGGGCGTTGCGGGCCTCGTCCAGCACCATCTGGATGCGGGCCTTGAGCTTGTCCGGGGGCAGGAAGAGGGCCAAGGGCTCCATGTTGCCCTGGATCGACACCTTGCCCGCCACCTGACGGACGACGTCATCCAGCCGCACCCGCCAGTCGCAGCCCAGGACATCGGCGCCAGAGGTGAGCGATTGGTCGATCAAGGTGCCGCCGTTGTTGGCGAAGTAGATGATCGGCACCTCGCTGGTCATCGCCTTCAAGGCCGTGATGATCCTCTGCACGTAGGGCAGGGCGAATTCGGCAAAATCGCAGGGCGCCAGCACCCCGACCCAGGAGTCGAAGATTTGCAGGGCCTGGGCCCCGGCGGCGATCTGACCCTTCAAGTAGGCGATGGTGCAGTCGGTGATCTTGGTAAGCAGGTCGCGGTACAGGTCCGGGGCCTTATACATCATCATCTTGGTGTGGAAGAAACTCTTGGAGGAGCCGCCCTCGATGAGGTAGGTGGCCAGGGTGAAGGGCGCCCCGGAAAAGCCGATCAAGGGCACCTTGTCCACCAGCTCCCGGCGCAGGATGCGGATGGTGTCCATGACGTAGCCCAGATCATCCTCCGGGTCGGGGATGCCGAGCCTGTCCACCGCCGCCCGGTCGCGGATGGGGGTGGGGAAGACTGGCCCCTGTTTTTCCCGGAACTCCAGGGGGGCGCCCATCTTCTCCAGCGGCACCAGGATGTCGGAGAAGAGGATGGCGGCATCGACACCCAGGATGTCCACCGGCTGGATGGTGACCTCGGCGGCATTCTCCGGGGTCTTGCACAGGTCGAGGAAGGAGCCCTTGCGCCGCACGGTGTGGTACTCGGGCAGATAACGGCCCGCCTGCCGCATGATCCAGATGGGGGTGTAGTCAACCGGCAGACCCTGACAGGCCTTGAGAAAGGTGGTGTTCATGGGGTGGTGTTCCTTGATGATGGATTTTGTTGTGGAAGTCGGTCTCGCCAATCAAATGGTAGGTGTGCGGGTTGTCGACGATTTCTGACATCGTCCGTTCGACATCGTCCACCAGCGCCATCCAAGACCGGCGGTAATAGCTTCTATAGTGTTGCGCCGCTTCTGACGACAGAGTTATGCGTGACTATTTTCAATCTCTTTTAGGGTCTGATTCCCCGCAGCTTGCTGCGTTCCTTGCTTTTGGGGCTGATACCCCGCTGCTTGCAGCGGGTGTAGTTCATTCTGGCGTAAGGTCATGGGCATGGCCGCTCCCTATTTCTTCTCCTTGAGCTTGAACGGCACATGGCTGCAGAAGGGCTCTTCGGCCATGTAGTCGCCGGTCATGGCGTAGGCCCGGGCCCGGCAGCCGCCACAGACACCGACGTACTCGCAGGAGCCGCAGCGGCCTTTGTAGGATTTGAAGTCGCGGAGGTTCTTGAATAGCTCGGAATGCTCCCAGATCTCCTTAAACGATTTCTCGCGGATGTTGCCCGCGGCCATGGGGAAATAGCTGCACGGCAGGACGTTGCCGTCCACGTCGATTAGGACGATGAGCTGGCCAGCCAGGCAGCCCTTGGCGCCGCCGGTGGAGAATTGCAGCGTCCGGCGCTTGAAGTCGTCGCCCTGCTCCTTGGCCTTTTGCAGCACCACCCGGTAGTAGCTGGGGGCGCAGGTGGGCCGCACCAGGAGGTCGTGCTCGTTCTTCTCCATCTCGTAGTGCCAGGCGAGGAAACCCTCGTAGTCCTCCATGCTCACCAGCTCATCCATGATGTCCTCGCCGCGGCCGGTGGGCACGATCATAAACATATACCAGGCGGTGGCCCCCAGTTCCTTGACAAAGGGGTAGAGCTTGCCGATCTCCTTCTGGTTGCGCTTGGTGAACGAGGAGTTGACCAGGAACTTGATCCCCTGCTCCTTGAACAGCCTGGCGGCGTTGGTGGTGGCGGCGAAGGCCCCGGGCATGTTGCGGAAGTTGTCGTGCACCTCGGCGCTGGCCCCGTCCAGGCTCAAGGACACCATCTTGATCCCCGAGTCCTTGATCTGGCCGCAGATCTCGGGGGTGACCAGGGTGCCGTTGGTGGCCAGGCAGATACGCAGGCCCTTGTCGGTGCCGTAGCGGGCGATGTCGAAGACATCTGGCCTGAGCAGCGGCTCGCCGCCGGAGAGCACCACCACCGGCGAGGCGTAGGAGGCGATGTCGTCCAGTACCCTACGTGCCTCGTCCAGGGAGAAATCCGGATGCCCCGCCACCTCAAGCTGCGAGGAGGAACGGCAGTGGACGCATTTTAAGTTGCAGCGGCGGGTGATTTCCCAGGCGATCCATTTGGGGATGAAGTCCACGGCGTTCTCCAGGCGGATGAATGTGTTTGTCTGGCGGGCGAAGAGCCTTCCCGCCAGGTTGGTTGAGGATAGGGCAGATTATAGGCCTTAGCCGCCAACAAGTCAAAGTGGCGGGCATTTTATGGCGTCGCAAAAGACCGATCTGCGGCGTTCCCGGCCAACACCAGCGGGGATTGGACAAAATTGCGGGGCGGTTTGCATGTCGGCCCTTTTGCTTAGCCGTTGGCTAGCTTTTGGCGAGGTCATCATCTTTTTCACAGATATTCCGCCGCCGCCGCTGCCAGCCCACTACGTTCGCTCTTGCGCAGGGTGACGTGCCCGAACATGGCCCGGCCCTTCATCCGCTCCACGGTGTAGGACAGGCCGTTGCTGCTGGAGTCGAGGTAGGGGTTGTCGATCTGGTCGGGATCGCCGGTCAGAATCATCTTGGTGCCCTCACCGGCCCGGCTGATGATGGTCTTGACTTCGTGGGGGGTGAGGTTCTGGGCCTCGTCGATGATCACGTACTGGCGGGGGATGGAGCGGCCCCGGATGTAGGTGATGGCCTCCAGTTCCAGGATGTTCTCCTGGATCATCTTGTCGATTTTCTTCTTGATCGACTCGCCGCCGTCCTCCCGGCCCTTCTGCTGTCCCAGGCTCAGGAGGTAGGTCAGGTTGTCGAAGATGGGTTGCATCCAGCTTGCCAGCTTCTCGTCCTTGCCGCCCGGCAGGTAGCCGATGTCCTTGCCCATGGGGATGATGGGCCGGGAGACCAGGAGCCGGTCGTAGCGGTCCAGGTTGAGCACCGACTCCAGGCCGGCGGCCACCGCCAAGAGCGTCTTGCCGGTGCCGGCCTGGCCGACCAGGGTCACCAGCTCCACCTCGGGGTCTAGCAAAAGCTCAAGCGCCATACGCTGCTCCTTGCTCCGGGCATGCAGGCGCCCGATCGATTCCGGCTGGGAGAGTAGGGCCATCTTGCCCTGCTGGTTGACCCGGGTGAGCACCGAGTGCTTTTCGTCCCTCTCGTCGATCAGGAGGACGAACTCGTTTGTCAGGAGCTCCAGACCCTCGGCGTCCGTCTCCTTGCGGGCATAGACCTCGTTCACCACCTCGCCTGGCACCGAGACCCGCCGGTGACCGGCATACAGTTCGTCGAAGTTGACCTTCTGCTTCTCGAAGTCCATCACCTCCAGGCCCAGGGCGTCGGCCTTTAAGCGGGCGTTGATGTCCTTGGAGACGAAGATCACCAACTTGCCTTGCTGGTGCAGGGCGTAGGCCACCGAGAGGATGCGGTTGTCGGGCACTGACATGTCCATGTTGCCGACCTTGGAGTCGCCGCTCTCCAGCACGATGAGCAGGGTGCCGCCGTTGTCCATCCTGACCCCCTTGCTGAGCTGTCCCTTGGCCCTGAGCGCGTCCAGCTCCCGCACCACCCGCCGGGCGTTGCGGCCCAGCTCGTCGCTGTGGGATTTGAAGCGGTCCAGCTCCTCGATGACCGTCATTGGCAGGACCACGAAGTTATCGGCAAAGGAGGTGACCGCCTCGGAGTTGTGCAGCAGGACGTTGGTGTCGAGCACGAAGTATTTTTGCATGGGGTTTCCTAGGGTTAGGGCAAGGTTAAAGATTCAAGGGGCTATTTAGGCCACCAGCTTGCCGGGAGGCGGCGCACCAGGTTGAAGCCGCCGGCCAGCACTAGGCTGTCGCGTCGCCCCAGGCCGTCCAGGAGGCACTGGATCTCGTAGGAGCGGGTGCCGGCGTCGCAGATGATGATCAGGGTGCGGTCCGTGGGGATCTCGGCCTGTCGGGCCCGCACCTCGACATAGGGGATGGCCAGCCAACGTTCGCCGAAGGCCTGGCAGAAGGCCTTGGCCTCGTTGGGGTGGCGGATGTCCAAGGCCAGCCATTCGGGATGGGCGCCGGGCTTGTCCATCCAGGCCATGAACTCCTCGACCGAGACGGTGCGCAGGCGTCCGGCCAGGGCGTTTTCAGCCACGTTGGCGGTGGCGTTTAGGGCGTCCAGGGCGGTGGCGAAGGGTGGGGCGTAGGCCATCTCCAGGTTGATGAAGTCCTCCACCGTCGCCGCCTTGGCGATCAGGGCGGCGGCGGCGTCCAGCCGGGCCAGCACCGCGTCGCCCATCGGGCCGAAGCCCTGCACCCCCAGCACCCGGCGGGTGCGGCGGTCAAAGACCATTTCCAGGGGGATGATGGCCTGGGTGGGGAAGAAGTGGGCCCGGTCGGACTGGGCGGTGATCACCCGGTCGGCGTCGAAGCCCTCGGCTCTGGCCACCTCCAGGCTCAGGCCGGTGGCGCCGATCGACACCTCGAAGGCCTTCATGATGAAGGAGTTGACCACCCCCGGGAAGATACTGGGGATGCCGGCCAGGTTGTCGGCCACCACCCGGCCCTGGCGGTTGGCCAGGGAACCGAAGGGGGCCTGGGCCCGCTTGCCGGAGACGAGATGGTTGGTTTCGACGCAGTCGCCGGCGGCGTAGATGTGGGGATCGGAGGTCTGCATCCGGTTGTTGACCACGATGCCGCCCAGGGGGCCGACCAGGAGCCCCGCCTCCCGGGCCAGTTCGCTCCTGGGCCGCACCCCCACCGCCATGACCACCAGGTCGGCGGGCACCTCGCGCCGATCGGTGACCACCAGGTATGACTCGCCGTCCTGGCGGATGGCCTGCACCTTCTCGTCGGTAAAGATGCGGATGCCGTGCCCGGCCAGGTGGTGGGCCAGCATGCCGGCGAAGATCGGGTCAACGATCCGGGGCAGGACTTGGGGCATCAGCTCGATGATGGTGGTCTCGAGCCCCCAGAGGTCGCCAAAGGACTCGGCCATCTCGATGCCGATCGGCCCGCCGCCGATCACCGCCGTCCGGCTGACCTTGCCCTTGGCGATCAGCTCCTTGATAGCGATGGCCTGGTGCATGTCGCCGATCACGAAGACGCCGGGCAGGTCGGAGCCAGGAATCGGCACCCGGTTGGGCGAGGAGCCGGTGCACAAGACCAGCTTGTCGTAGGCCAACTCCTCGTTTTGTCCGGTGTCGAGGTTGGTCACCGACACCCGCTTGCCCTTGCGGTCGATGGCCTGGGCCCGGGTGCGGGTCAGCACCTTCACCCCCTTGGCGTTCTCGAAGAACAGGGGGTCGCGCACCGCGTGGAAGCTGGTGGAGCGCAGCTCCTTTTCGTCCGAGACGTCGCCGGAGACATAGTAGGGGATGCCGCAGCCGCCGTAGGAGATCAGATTGTCCTGATCGACGATGGTTATCCGGGCCTCGGACCGCAGGCGCTGCAAGCGGCAGGCGGTCTTGGGCCCGGCCGCCACCCCGCCGATGATGAGAATGTTTTCAGCCATGATAACTCCTCTTGCCTTTGTGCGAGATCATCAATATTGGGTCGCCACGACATGCCCGTTAGGCCCGGCTGGCATGCCCACAGCTACCACAAAAAGCGCGACGGATACGTCAGAGCAGGTTAGCCCGAAAAGCCGCAGGTGTCAATTTTGATCGGTGGGTGGCAAAATTTTTCTTTGCATCCCGAAGATTACATGGCAAGCTATGGTAGTTAAAGGGATAATTTAATTTTGCCAGGAGCTCGTCATGGAGCGTGCAGGGTTGACCGTGCTGGTGGTCGAAGACAACCCGGTGATGCTGAAGATGTTTCTGCCCATGCTGGAGCGGCTGGGCTTCAAGGAGGTCTTGACTGCCGGCAATGGCAAGGAGGCCTGGGAGCGACTGAATCGGGAGGAGACGATTCACCTCGTCATCTCCGACCTGGTCATGCCCAGGATGAACGGCATTGAGCTGCTTGCCAAACTCCGGGCCTCGGAGCGGCTGTGGGAGACGCCCTTCATCATGGTCACCGGCGAGGAGAACACCAACCGGCTGATGTCGAGCATCGAGGTCGAGGTTGACTCCTACATCATCAAGCCCTTCACTCCCATCAAGCTGGAGGCCGAGATCGACCGGGTGCTGGAGCGGAAATTCAACCCCACGCCCTATCAGGGCGCCCTGCAAGAGGGCCGCCAGCTGCTGGTCCAGGAAGAGCAGACGGAGCCGGCCCTGGCCGCCTTTGAGTGGGCCAGCGGCCTGCAACCCCTAGAAGCCGACCCCTACTACTTCAGCGCCATCGCTCATCAGCGCCAGGGACGCCTGGAGGAGGCCAAGCGCTGCCTTAACCGCTGTCTCGAGATCAAGGAGGCCTACCCCAAGGCCTACGACCTGCTGGGCTTGATCCACCGCCGGGAGAAAAATTACCAGCAAGAGCGGCAGGTGCTGCGCCGGGTGGACAAGCTGTCGCCCTACAACGTCGAGCGCAACCTGGCCCTGGCCTTGGTCTGCGCCCGGCTGGGCGACCACCAGGGGGTGCGGGAGGCCTTGAAGGTGGCGGGTCGTCACACCGATCCCGAGGACCTGGGCACCTTCGACAAGATCTTCCGCATCTATCTCCAGTCCGGGATGACCGCCGAGGCCGAGGTGGCCTACCGGAAATACATCGACCCAACCTTAAGCAACCCCAGGCTGCTCAACAAATTCGCCCTGCTCTTCAAGGCGGCGAAGTCCTATGAGCCGGCCATCTTCATGCTGGAGCGCATCGTCCGCATCTGGCGCACGGTCAAAAACCACGACATCCCGCCTCCGGACATGGCGGTGTACTACTTCAACCTGGCGGCGATCCACCTCGAACAGGCCAATGCCGCCGTTGATCCCGCCGTCAAGCAGGCCGGCTACCAGACCGCCTACAAGCTGGTCGGCAAGGGCATGGACTGCGATCTGAACCACCAGGATTCGGTCAAGCTCTACCGCTGGCTGGCCAGCCGGGTGGAGTAATTCCGCCTTAGGCCTTGTTTTCCTTGAAGATCGGTTCAAGCTCGCAGGCCTCGGCGTAGGCCGCGATCTCCGGGCGCAGGGCCCGCACGTAGGGGCAGTCCCAGACGGCCAGCAGCTTGCCTCGCTCAATCCAGACCGTCCCTGTCTCGACCACGTCTCGGGCCGCCTGCTCCAGGCGATAGGCGAAGATTTGGGGCCGGCGGCAGACCTGGGGCCGCTGGGGATAGATGGCGCAGGCCCCGTCGGCGCCCAGTTGCGGGCAGGATGTCCGCCGGGGCAGGATCATGCCCCAGCCTTCACGCCAGTGGTAGAGCCCTGCCTGGGCCGCGAAGAAGGGGCGGCCCGCCACGGTCAGGGGCGGCTCGCTGTCGGCGGTCAGACGGCGGGATGCCGGGCTGTCGTGGCAGGGGAGGGAAAAGAGGCCCACTTCCGTCTCGCTCAGCGGGATCGCGAAGAAATCATGGCGCATGCCGGCGGTTGGCAGCACAGGGCGCAGCCGCCCGGCCCGCACAGAAGGCTGTTGATGGTCTCTAGTTCCCTGGTCAAGATCTTCTGGGCCACCCAGGCCTCCACCGCCTCCAGGAGCGGGAGGGCCTCACCAGCCGGGGCGAGCACCGTGTAGCTTTCTGGGCGCGGATCTTTCAGCCGCTCGAATTCGCCGAGCAGGTCGAGGTGGGGGGTAAGGGTAGCGGCGGGGTCTGGGTAGCGGATGGCGGCGGTCTCGATGGGCTCGTTAAGTTCGGCTAGCACCTCGGCGGCGGTGGCAAAGGGGCTGCTCAGGAAGAGGAGTTCCACCAGCCTGGCCAGGGGCAGTACCGGTCGGGCCAGGCGCGTGCGGCCGGCTTGCAATTGGTCGGCGGACATGGTAGGAACGTCGAGGTTGGACACGGCAGTTTATTGAGGATGTGGAACTTAAGGAGCCGTACATTAAAGATAACCTGGACAGTTTTTCCCCGACCCTTACGGATACTTGTGCCGTCGCCGTGAGGTTTATTGTCCAGGTTATTGCCACTCGACGGCTTAAGGGGTGGGGTGACGATGGAGGATCTCAAACAGCAGGTCTTGACCGAGCATCTGCGGGATTTGCGCGACTGCCTGGTGGCCTCGCTGCTGGCGGTGCTTGCCACCTCGAGCTTGAGTTACGTCTATGGCAAGGAGATCGGAGCCTGGTTCCTTAGGCCCCTGCTTAAGGTGCTGCCCGCTGGCTCCTCGCTGATCTTTACCTCCTACACCGGCGGCTTTTTTTTTATCTGAAGCTGGCGGTGGCCGGCGGGGTATTCCTGGCCTCGCCGGCCATCTTCTACCAGATCTGGCGGTTCGTGGCCCCGGGCCTGTACCGGCATGAGAAGCGGGTGCTCATCCCCTTCGCCTTGCTCTCCGGCCTGTGTTTTCTGGCCGGGGCCGCCTTTGGTTATCTGGTGGTCTTGCCCCCGGCCTTCAAGTTTCTGACCAGCTACTCCCACGGCCACCTGACGGTCATGCCGACGGTGGGCGAGTACTTCTCGCTCGTGGTGCGGATGCTGCTCGCCTTCGGGGTGGTCTTCGAGCTGCCGGTGTTTATGGTGCTGCTCGCCAAGCTGGGGCTGGTCTCTCCCGCCTTTTTGATCAAGAACCGCAAGTACGCCTTCCTGGCCTCCTTCATCGTCGCCGCCATCCTCACCCCCACCCCCGACGTGGTCAACCAGGTGCTGATGGCCATTCCCCTGATCGTTCTCTACGAGGTCAGCATCGTCGCGGTCTGGCTGTTCGGACGCCAGCGACTGGCCGCCGGGTTGAAGGAGGAGAGGGACGGCGAGCCTTTGGGAGCGGCTCCGCCCTCCATTGGCAAGGATTCGGGAGCTGACAGGCGGCGGCTGGACGCCTAATAGCCCCGGTAGCGGTTGTAGAGCGCGATGACCGAGCGAACGTAGTCCCTGGTTTCGGGGATATTAGGGATGTTGTTGGCCATCCCCACCCGCTCCGGGCCGGCGTTGTACGAGGCCAGGGTCAGAGCTAGGTCGCCGTTGAACTGGGAGTATAGCTGTCTTAGGTATTTGGCGCCGCCCAGAATATTTTCCCGGGGGTCGAAGACGTCGCGCACCGCCAGGTCCCGGGCAGTGCCGGGCATGAGCTGCATCAGACCCTGGGCGCCCTTGTTCGAGATGGCGTAGGGGTTGAAGTTCGACTCCTGCTTGATGACTGCCTTGAGCAGCAGGGGATCGATATCGTAGCGCTGGGCCGCCTCCTGAATGTGGGAATCGAAGTCGCGCTCCGAGTGGGAGGCGGAGCGGTAGTGGCGGGGCCAGCTCCGGCGCAGGGGCCGACGGAGGGTGATGATGCCGGGCAGTGGCTTGTAGCGGGGATCGGTCAGGACGTTGGTGTAGTGCACCACCCCCCTGGCGTCGGTGAAGTAGTAAATCTCGGCCCGCGCCGGGCGGCAGAGGGCGGGGGTCAGAATAAGGACGGCGAGGGCGAGGAGTCGGAAGGCGTGCGGGACGTTCACGGTCGGAAGGGTGATCTCCAGGGTTAGCGGGCCACGCGGGCTATTTTGCCTCCCATCTTAGAGGAAAGCCTGGCGCAAGGCAAGCGGGAATTTGTTGCCGGCGGGGCCGTGATTGACATTTGGTCTGGCGTTGGCTATGATGCCCGGCCAGAAATCCCCTGCGGCCGCGGGGGAAAAGTCAAGACACTTTAACCTCCCTTGAAGGAGAAAAGATAATGGCCAACGTGGTGGTGGTGGGCACCCAGTGGGGTGACGAGGGCAAGGGCAAGGTGGTCGATCTCTTGACCGGCTATGCCGATTACGTGGTGCGTTTCCAGGGCGGCAACAACGCCGGGCACACCCTGGTGGTGGAGGGCAAGAAATTCATCTTCCACCTGATCCCCTCCGGCATCCTCTACCCGGACAAAAAGTGCTTCATCGGCAACGGGGTGGTGCTGGACGCCGGCATTTTGCTTTCTGAGATGGAGCAACTGGCGGCAAGCGGGATGCGGATCACCCCGGAGCGGCTGATGATCAGCGAGAATTGCCACCTGATCATGCCCTATCACCGGCTGCTCGACCAGGCGAGCGAGGCCAGCATGAAGCAGGGCAAGAAGATCGGCACCACCGGGCGGGGCATCGGGCCCTGTTACGGTGACAAGATACTGCGCAAAGGCATCAAGCTGGGTGAACTCCTCGATCCCGAGCTTTTCCGCGACAAACTGGCCGACAACCTGGCCGAGAAGCGGGCGTTGCTGAATGGGGCCGGGCCGCTCGATTTCGAGGCCATCCAAGCGGAATTCATGGGCTACGCCGAGCGGCTGGCGCCCTTTATCCAGAACGTTTCGGTGGCCTTGGATCAGGGCCGCAAGGCCGGCAAGCACATCCTCTTCGAGGGTGCCCAGGGCACCCAGCTCGACATCGACCACGGCACCTATCCCTTCGTCACCTCCTCCAACACCGTGGCCGGCAACGCCTGCACCGGCTCCGGCTTCGGGCCTTCGCACATCGACTCGGTGATCGGCATCTTAAAGGCTTACACCACCAGGGTGGGGGAGGGGCCGTTCCCCAGCGAGCTGCTCGACGCCACCGGCGACCGCTTGCAGGAGAGGGGCTGCGAGTTCGGGGCCACTACTGGGCGTAAGCGGCGCTGCGGCTGGCTGGACGCGGTGGTGGCCAGCGAGGCGGTGCGCCTAAACGGCATCAACGGCCTGGCGATCACCAAGCTCGATGTCCTAAGCGGCCTGCCCACCCTAAAGATCGCCACCGCCTATCAGGCGGACGGCCGGCGGTTCACGGCCATGCCCGGCAATATCCGGGTCACCAGCCGATTGCAGCCGCTCTATCAGGAGGTGCCGGGCTGGCAGGAGGAGATCGCCGGGGTGGTGAGCCTTGACGCCCTGCCGGCCAAGGCCCGCGACTACATCCGGCGGATCGAGGAGTTGACTGAGACCCCTGCCTATATCGTCTCGGTCGGCCCGGGCCGCGAGCAGACCATGCTGCTTAGAAATCCTTTTGCCAAGGGGTGATTGCCAGGCGGTGCCTGGCGGCCCCGATTATCTCCGCACATAGCGCGATCCGGCCATGACATCCGCCATATCCTCGGCGGACTGCATCAGCATGTTGGGCAGGGCCGGGGCGCCCACCGAGCGGCGGGTCTCCGGCATCAAGGCGGCGTCCCGCAAGACCTGCATCAGGTCGCCGTTGGGGTAGGAGTAAGGCTGATCCATGGCCTGGCTGATACTCCACACCGTGGCCTGGGTGCGGACGTTCAACAGGCGCACCGTCACGTCGAGGCGCGCCCCTCCCAGCTCCGTCCCCTCCACGGCATAGTTGATCTTGCCGGCCAGCACCAGGTCGGTGTCCGCCAGCCTCCCGGCGGCCAGGGCCTCCCGGAAATCCCCGTAAGAAGAATCGAGCACCCGGACGGTGGGAAAGACCGCCTTGCCGAGCAGGATGTCCTGATACAGCAGGGCCACCCGCCGGCCCAGCCGGGGGTCAACGCCCTCCGGCACCAGGAAGGGCAGGATGGCCACCGAGGCGTGGGCATAGGTGTCCGCCTCCAGGGGGTGGATGGCCACCACCGGGGCGTTTTTTCGGACCGGGGTGCCGGTGGAGGCCTGTCTTTCGGTTGCCGTGGCGCAGCCGGTCAGGGAAAGGGCCAGCAGGGCGGCGAGGATGGTTTTGCGCATGGCGTTGTGTAGGCTATCGTTCAAAGCCGGACAGGGGGGCGTCGGCCAGTCCCACCTGTTCGTTCAACATTGTGCTGATCGCCGAATTGCGGGAGAGCTCCAGGCCCGCCACCGACAGCACCTCGTGGGAGCGGACGTCGAGCAGCTTGACGTTGATGATCACCGTCTGCGGGGTCAGGGCGTAGGTGCCGGCCACGATGGCGTTGGCTGAGTACTGGCGGGCGAGGTTAAGGGCGTCGCGGCTCAGCACCATCTCGCCCTTGTCGTCCCGGACCACGATTCGGGCCATCTTGCGCAGTTCCACCACCCCGTAGCCGTGCTGGAAGAGCTGGGTGGCCAGGGATTCGCTCATCGCCCGGCCAAATTTGGAGGTCTGGCGCAGGTGGTCCAGGTTGACCAGGGTGGTGAAGATGAGTCGCTCGCCCGGCTCCACCCCCCGGCGGTTGGCGACCAACTGGCGGGCCAGTTCCTCGCCTAGGGCGAAGAAATCGGGGGCGAGCGTCGAGGGCGGCGGGGCCTGTTCCTGGACGCAGCCCAAGCCGCAAACCAGCATGATCACCGATAAAAATATGGTTAAAAGCCTGGCTCTTTTATGGGGGTAGGTGGGCGACGTCATCACCGTTTGGCCTCGATGATCGCCTCTGCCTTGAGCCGACCGTCCTTGGCCGACTGGCGCAACTCGGGACTCAGGGCGCTTTTCTCCGCCACCGTGAACTCCTCCTTGGCCAGCTCGAAGCGGCCGGCATCCATAAGGCGCATCGCCGTTTGGTAGCGTTCGTTGGCGTAGCGCTCCATGCTTGGGCCCGGCCCCAGCCCCAAGCGCCCGCAGCCGCTGGCTGCAAGCATTAGGCCCAGCAGGCAGGTGGTTATTTTGTGGTTGTGCTTCATGTCCATCCGGTCAGCGGCCGGCCTCGATCCGCACCTCGCCGCCGGGACGGGGCGGGGCGGCCTCGTCTTGCAGTAACTGGCGGGTTAGGTCGTCTAGCTTAAAGGCGATACTGGCGTGGGAGAGCACCATCCCGTCGCGGTTGCGAAGCAGCCGGGCGTTCAAGAGGATCTGGCCGTCGGCGTAGGTGTAGGTGCCGACCACCATTGCCTGGGAGGGGAAGCGGCCGCTAAGTTCCTTGATGTCCCGGGAGAGGCCGTATTCGCCGAAGCCCTCGCGGATCAACAGCCCGTTGCCCTTGCGGACATCGATCACCCCCACCCCGGCGGCCTGCAACTCGCCGAGCATCTGCTCGCCCAGGTAGCGGCCCAGGGAGGAGGTGGCGTAGAGGTTCTTGAGGTTGACGAAGGTGTTGACGGTCAGGGTGTAATCCTCGCCGAGCCAGTGGGGGGCGTTGTGCAGGAGTTGCCGGGTCAGCTCCTTGACCCGCTGCCTCAACTCTTCGGATTCCGCTGCCGGGATGTCATGGCCGGGCCCCGAGGTCATGCCGGTGGCAGTGAGGCCGGGGTTATTCCCCGGCGTCGGCTTGACTGGCCCCTCCGCCCGGTACTGGTAGCCGGGTGGTCCTGAGTCTAGTTCCGCCGCCGCCGTTTTTCCGCCCTCAGTCACGAATCCGGCCCCGATAAGGGCCGCAGCGGCCAGCGGCAATCCCCAGGTGATTTTCCCGCGCATGACCTTCCTCACTGTCCCGCCGGGCGGGAGGGATAGACCACCGGTTCGTAGCGGTCGAGGGAGGGGGTTGGCCAATAAGTGCGCCAGCGCAAGCCCCCAACCGACAACGCCCCGCCACCCGCCCCGCAGGAGGCGAGCAGCAGGCCGACCAGGATCAGCAGGCAAATTCGCAGCCTCCGCCACCCGCCGTCATTATTTTGACGGGGAATTTTTTGCCATTCCACCTTCCTCATCCTCTCCTCACGTCGGCAACTGGTCATTTAGATCAGCAAAATCAAGGCGCAGCCCGGAAAATTGCGCCGGTTGGCTGTTAATTGTTGCACGATACATGCCAGCCATGATGAGGTTGCCAAAAGGCCGATCTGCGGCGGTGCGGGGCGGCTTGGCTCGTCCGGCATATCATAATCGCCGCTCTTCACCGCTCGCCTTGACATTCCTGGCCGCTTGCGTTTATGCTGACGGATAGGATTGTCCTAGTAATTCATCCGCAGCTAACCCCACCCCCAAGGAGTCCCGCCATGCCCCGCCCTCATCCGCGTCGAATTTTTGTCGTGTTGTGTGTTCTCCTGTCGCTTTTCGCCTGCACCAGCAAGGAAAAACGGGCCGCGGAGTATCTGACCAAAGGCCAGGCGATGCTGGGCAAGGGCCAGGTTAAGGAGGCGGTGATCGAGCTTAAGAACGCCGTGCAGTTGGCCCCCAAGAACGGCCAGGCCCATTACCTCCTGGGGCAGGCCTTAATCAAGAGCCATGACGGCCAGGCGGCCTTTCGGGAGATGTCCATCGCCGCTAGCCTGGACCCCAAGAACCTGGACGCCCAGTACCAGGTGGCGGCCGTCTTGCTGCTCAGCAAGAAGTACGACGACTGCCGCAAGAAGATCGATCTGCTCCTGGCCTCCGACCCCAAAAACGTCGAGGCCCTGGTGCTGCTTGCCAACCTGAATATGGCCACCAACAACGACGACACCGCCCTGCGCACGGCGGACAAGGCAATCGCCATCAAGCCGGAGCTTGGCCGCTTGCAGGTGCTTAGGGCCCAGATCCTGGTCAAGGAAAAGAAGTTCGACGAGGCGGAGGCGGCGCTTAAGAAGGCGATCGGTCTGGAGCCCAAGGAGATCGGCCATTACCGGGCCTTGACCGCCATCTACCTGGAGGAGAAGAAGCAGTCTCAGGCCGAGGCCGAGATGGGTGCCTTGGTGGCCGCCCTGCCCGACTCGCCCCAGGCCTTCATGGCCCAGGCCTCGTTTTACGAGTCGCAGCATCAGCGGGAACAGGCGGAGGCGGCCTGGAAAAAGGCGGCCAGCCTGGCCCCTAAGGAGGCCGAGCCCCTGGTGGCCTTGGCCAACTTCTACAAACGGCAGAAGGACTTCCCCAAGGCGGAGGCGGCCTACCAGCAGGCCGTGGCCCTGGCCCCGCCCAAGGTGGCGACTGATATCGAGGGCCTGCTCGCCAACCTGTACGTCGATTTCGGTAAGTTTCCCCAGGCCAGCGCCCTGGTGGACAAGATCCTCGCCACCGACAAGGGCAACTTAAATGCCCAGGTCGTCAAGGCCAAGCTCCTGATTAACGACCGGAAACTGGATGACGCCATGGGCCTGATCGACAAGGTGTTAAAGGAGCAGCCGCAGTCGGCGGAGGCCCATTACGTCAAGGCCAGGGTGTATTACGCCCAGCAGAACGACAAGCTTGCCATCTCCTCGGCCCAGGAGGCGATCAAGGACGCCCCGGCCCATGTCCAGGCCCGGCTGCTGCTGGCCGATCTCTACGAGAAGGAAAACGCGGTCTCCGACGCCAAGCGGGAGGCGATCACCGTTTTGCAACTCGATCCCAGCAATGTGGCGGCGGCCTTGATCCTGGGCCGTTGCCTGGTAATCGAGAAGGACTACGACCGGGCCTTGGCACTCCTGGGCCAGATCCACAAGGCCCTGCCCAAGGAACCCAACACCATCCTGGCGATGGGGGTGGCTTATCTCGGCCAGGGCAAGCTGGACTTGGCCAAAGACCAGTTCGAGCAGGTGCTGGAGTTGGCCCCCCAGTCGGACGTGGCCTTGGGGTATATCTTGGGCATCCTTGTCAAGGAGAATAAGGCGGACGAGGCGATGGCCCGGGCCAAGGCCATGGTCGAGAAGTTCCCCGACAATCCGGCCCTGCACCTGGCCTACGCCGGCCTGGCGGTCAGTCTGAACCGGGCCGGGGAGGCGGTGGGGAGTCTAAGGCGGGCAATCGAGCTGGCCCCTAAGCTGCCTGCCCCCTATATTGTCCTGGCCAACCTGCTGCAGAAGGAGGGCAAGACCGAGGAGGCGATTAAGCAGTACCAGGCCGCCCTGGCCGCCAACCCCAAGCTGAACTCGGTGCGGATGCAGTTGGGGTTGCTCCTGGACGTGGAGGGTAAGCATGAACAGGCCGCCAAGGAGTATCGGGCCATCTTGCAGGACGACGCCAGCTTTGCGCCGGCGGCCAACAATTTAAGCTGGTATCTGGCGGAGAGTGGCCAGGACCTGGGCGAGGCCTTGCGCCTGGCGATGGTGGCCAAGTCCGGGGCCCCGGATGACCCTTACGTGGCCGATACCGTGGGCTGGGTGCACTTTAAGCGTGGTTCCTACGACCTGGCCAAGACCCAGTTCACCCAGGCCCTGAAGAAGCTGGGAGACAACCCGACGGTGCACTATCATCTGGGGATGACCTTGGCCAAGCTGGGGGACAAGGCCGGGGCCGCGCAGGAGCTTAAGCAGGCGATTGACTTAGGGGGCAAGGATAAGTTCCCGGAACTGGAGGCGGCTAAGACCCTGCTCGCCCAGCTTGGCAAGCCGTAAACCGTCCGGCGGCAGTGGGGGCTACTAGAGCTGCGGCCTGCCGCGTCGGCGCCGGCGGGCCAGGAAAAGGGAGAGCCCCGACCCCAGGCTGAGCAGGGTGGCGGGTTCCGGTACCGGCGAGTTGCCGCAGTGGCCATCGTCTTCGTGGTCGAAGAAGGCGGATCTGATCTCCAGGTTGGAGTCGTAGTGGATGGTGTGGCTGTCATCCCAGCAATCGTAAGCGGCGTCGTTATCCCACAGGTAACGCACCGTCACCTGGGCGGCGCTGGCGAGCGACAGGCAGAAGTAGCCGTAAAAGGGGGTGGTGTCGCTGCCGGTGATGCCTGAATTGTTGCCGTCATGGTCGTCGAGCGGCGAGCCGTTGTCGCCGAAGTCTGGGCCGCTGCCAGGGGCGTTTTCGTAGTTGATCCTAAACGAGTAGGCCAGGGGCACCCGTTTGTCCTGGCCTGGGGAGGCCCATTCGAAGTTCTCCACGTTCAGTCCGATCCGCCAGTTTCCCGCCGTCAGGGGTGCTGAGTACTCGATCCAGGTCGGATGCGAGTAGTTGTGCGTGTCCCAGAAGGTAACCGAATAGGCGTCGGTGGGCACCGATTGGCCGTCCTGGGTTGTTTTGGTGCCGCCGACAATCGGCGAGGTGTATATGCCTCCCGCCTGGCTCACCCAGTACCAGTAGTTCGAGATGTTAGAGTAGGCGGTGCCGTAGTCGAGGACGTCGATCTTGTTGTCGTCGCTGGAGTATGAGTCGGCGATGGCCGGATGGGGGGCAAACAGGCAGGGAAAGACCAGCAGTGCCCGCAGCAGACGCGGATGGTTCATGGGGGGGCTCCATTTATAGTTGGACGCGGGGCATTGCCGAGGCATCCTTTGCCTGGTGGAATTTTACCAATATCCAGGCAATAATTTGTGCCAACTTAACACGGTCATTTTGGGTTGGCAACTTTTTTTATGCCTGGCGCCTGGCGAATTATTGTTTGACATCCTAGACCAGGACTTATTTAATAATTCTAGTGACGGCTCGGTAGAGCGGGGCGGCCTGGTCAGCGGGCCGGGCCCCTGGCCAGTTGTCCAGGTGATTCCGAAGCCTTGCGGGCCCGGGTGGCGGAGCGAGGCAAGGAGGCTTAATGGTGGAGATGGATATGAGGCATGAACCAGGGCTTGAGTTTGATTTTGACACTGGGGATGAGGGGCGGACGGAGGGGCTTGAGGGTCGGGAGACGGAGCTTCAGAAGATCATCCGGCAAGGGTTTCGCGCCCCGGTCGAGTTGTCCCGGAGGATGCGCCTGGTAATCGACGGGGTCTCCTATGCCGTATTCAACCTGAGCGGCAACGGAATCGGCATCTACCTGAACGAACAGGGTGGGTTCACCTTAAAGACCAAGCTCTCCGGGATGCAGTTCGCCATCGACGGGCAGACCTTCTTGGTGGATGGGGTGGTGGTGCATCGCGCCAGCGACGGGGCCCAGGACCTGTGCGGTATCGAGATCACCGCCATGAGCCCCGAATGCCAAGAGGCCATCCTGGACTATCTTAAGAAGAGCCGCAGCTCTCTCTTTTCTTGACCACCACTTGGCATTATGCCCGAGAAACCTAAGCAGCGCGACATTCTGGCCGACATTCTGGCCGACTCCCAGCATGGCGCCATCCGGGGCCTGGAGGAGCTTGGCCAGTTGATCCGGCCACAGGCTACCTCTCGTCCCGTGACCAAGAAGGCGGCCACCGCCGCCTCGCCGACGGCTAGGGGCCGGCGCGGGCCGTGCCACAAGACTACCCACTACCTGGCTACCGAGGTGTTCGAGACCCTGGGCGACGCCAAGGAGGGGGTTAAGGATCTCTTGCCCGCCGAGGCCCGGTTTATGGCCACCAAGTCACGTATCGTAGAAAGCGCGGTGGCCATGGTGCTCAAGGATTTCGAGGCCAAGGGCAAGGACAGCGCCTTGATTCAGGAGCTGCTGAAGGAGGAGAGCCTGAAGAAGTGAATCGGCTTGGGCCTGGGCCCAAGGCCTCCTGACCCGTTTTCTTTAGGAGCCGTGCAGAACAACTGGGACAATTCCCCGATCCTTACGGCTTTTTGCCGTTGCCGTGAGGCTTGTCAGGTTGTTTCCATTCGACGGCTTATTTTTTTCAAGAAGCGTATGACAATCGCAGGCTGGAGCCGCCGTCTATGATTATCACCTGCCCCCAATGCAAGAAGCAGCACCACATTGATGAAAAGGCCATTCCCGTTAACGTTAAGAAGGCGAGGTGCAAATCTTGCGGGGCCAGTTTCCCTCTGGCCGAACCGGCGCCGGAGAGCGCGATCGAGCAGCCGGTGGTGTCCGCAAAGGACAGCGGCCCGCGTCGGATCAGCGTTTCGTTGAGCAAGGGAGGGGTGGGCAAGACCACCACGGCGGTGAATTTGGCGGTGGGGTTGGCGCTGGCCGGGTTCAAGGTGCTGCTGGTGGATACCGATACCCAGGGCCAGTCCAGTTACATGCTGGGGGTGACCCCCAAGGCGGGCCTAACCGAGCTGGTCATGGGGGAACTGCGCCCGGAAGAGGCCATGCTTCAGGTACGGGATCGCCTCTGGCTCCTGGCCGGGGGTAAGTCCCTGGCCGGGGTCAAGCGACTGATCGGACGCAAGGACTTTGGCGGCGAGTTGACCTTGGCCGAGAGCCTGACCGGACTGGACGCGGTCTTTGACTACGTGGTAGTCGATACCTCCCCCGGCTGGGACCCCCTGACGGTTAACATCCTCTTCTATGTCAGCGAGATCCTGACCCCGGTTTCGCTGGAGGTGATGTCGATTCAGGGGCTGATGGAGTTCTTGAAGAGTATCGCCTCGATCCAGAAGTATCGCCCGCAAGTGGCCTTGAAGTACATCCTGCCTACCTTCCTGGATATGCGGGTCAAGAAGTCGGTGGGCATTCTGGAGCGGCTCCAGGAGCTTTACGGTAACAACGTCTGCGCCCCCATTCGCTACAACGTCCGGCTGTCCGAGGCCCCTGCTTACGGCCAGAGCATCTACGAGTTCGCCCCCGGTTCCCCCGGCGCCAGTGACTATCGCGAGTTGGTGCGCAAGGTCGCTGGCAATCCCAAGCTTTTCCGGTAGTATTCCCGTGTCTTGGCCCATGTCGCTTCTTGTCGGTGGTAAACGCGGTTGATTTGCGTCCGCTGTAACACCAGCAACGACAGCGCCCGGCGGCATTGCGAAAAATGCGGTGCTCCCTTGCAGTTGCAGCGGCGCAGCGATCGTTTCCGTTCCCGGCAGATCGCGGTGGCCGGGATTTTGTTTTTGCTGTGGGCCGCCGCCTTTATCACGGTGTTTAGGGAGGCGATTTTCCCTCATGCCATTGCGGAGCGGCAGTTGTCGCCTGTCGAGCGGCAGGCGCGGGAGGATGAGTTGGCCGCCAAGCGGGAGGCGATGCGGGTGCAACTGGCCGCAATGTTGAAGCAGAAGGCCAAGCGGGACGCCAACGCTGGCGAGACCCACGCCGCCGCCCCGGCCCAAGAATCGTCCCCCGCGCCGTCCGCGTCAACCAAGGCCAAGTCCGTGGCCACCTTGAACGCTGGCTGGGTGACGATTGCCGACCCCTGGGGCCACCTGGTCACCAGGGTGCGCAGTGCGGTCACGGTGGGCGGTTGGCTTGCCTTGCCGGCCAGGGCGCTGGTTGCTGGCTACCGGTGGACGCTGGTCCGTGACGATGGCCGGCAGGCGGAGATCGTGGCCGGGCGCTGGGATGAGGGCCAGGATGTCGGGCTCTGGCGAACCCCGCCGCCCGCTGCTGGCGGCGACGGCCTATCCCTGGCTGCCTTCCGGGGCGATATCCCCTTGGGCTGGATGAGCCTGGAGTCGGAGCGCGAGGTGACCGGGGTGCGGCTGGAGCCGGGCCAGCGGCAGGGTGATTTCGTGGTCTGCGTCATCCCCAAGGGCTTAAAGGAGGTGGGGGTGTTCGTCCAGGGTAAGGCCATCGTCGGCTTCACCTTTGGAACCTGGCGGGATGGGGCCTACCTGTGGACCGGGCCGGCGGAGGCGAAGCTGACCACCAATACCGATCCCCACGACTTTTACGGCCGCACCTTCGCTGGCGGTCGGGAGGAGAAAATCGGTCTCGCCTTGTCCATGCGGGGAAAATCCCCGGATGCCGAGGTGTTTGCTGTTTTGGCCGAGGCCTTCTCCCTGCCGCCGAAACTATCCCCTGCCGACACCCCGGAATACCTGCGGCCCGAGGGGGCGGTGGCCTTGCTGCGCAAGTTGTGCGGCAAGTTGATCCGCAGCGGCCAGGGCCCTCAGGTGGTTGCCGCCTTGCGTGATCAGGTGCTGCTTGAGATCGGCGACATCTCCCTATTCCTGGATATGATCCCCGCCGTCACTGCCAGCCAGGGCTTTGAGGCCGCCACCAAGAAGATTGAGACCGTGGGCCGGGAGTTGGTGGAGCGGGGGGGGGTGGATGTGCCGGCGGTCAACGACTTGCATCTGCGGTTGTACCGGGAGTGGCTTCAGTCGCTCTTGACCGTGAAGTCGCTCGATGAGGCGGCCGATGTCCTGGCCCGGGGCAAGGCCTTCTATCCCAACGATCCCTATCTGCATCTGATGGCGGTGGAGCTGGCCCTGCTGAACAACAACTGGCGGGAGGCGGAGCGGCTTTTGGCCATGATGAGCTACCCGCCGGAGTTGCAGGATCGGGCCGAGCTGCTGGCCAGAAAGATCGCCGAGATGAAGGGCGACGCGGGCCGGATCGTGATCCGTTTTCCCCCCGGCAGCAGCTTGATCCCGGTGTCGGCGGCCTTAAACCAGGCGGTCAACCAGAAGTTCATGGTCGATACCGGGGCCTCGATGGTGTCGATTCCCTCGGCGACCGCCGAGGCCTTGAACCTGAAGGTGGTGCGGGGGGATCACTGGGATCAGCACCAGGTGTCCACCGCCGGCGGGGTGGTCGCTGCCACCGAGGTGCTGATCGACACCTTGGAGGTCGAGGGCTGGGCGGAGCACAACGTCCGCGCCCTGGTGATGGATATTCCAGATCAGCCGGGGGTGGGGCTCTTGGGCTTGAATTACCTGGGGCGGTTCAAGATGGATTTGAATACCGGGGAGGGCAAGCTGACCCTGCGGCCCAAATGATCGGGCCGACGGGATGACGACTTGGACAAGTTCCCCACGCCTCCGGCGGCCACTTAGGCCGTTGCCGGGAGATTTGTTGTCCAGGGGGGTGTTTCCCTCGTCGGTTTAGCTGTGGGCGGGTGGGGCCTTCTTGCTGCTGGCCGAGAGTTTGCCCTTGATCAGCCAGGCTAGCCAGGCGGCCTGTTTTTCGGAAAAGTTGGGGCGTTGTTGGTCAACAAAGGCCTTTAGCCGGTCAACCGAGGGGAAGGTGACGGAGTAGAAGCCCTTGGTATAGGCCCCATGCCCGAGCAGCGAAATCTTGCCCGAGCCCTCCACCCCCACCATCAGGTCGTGGTTCTTGTAGGTGACCGCGTCTGGTGAGACGGAGACCGTGCCGTAGCGTTCGTGCATCACGTAGCGGTAGGCAACCCAGCCGCTTCCGGCCAGCAGCGCCAGGAGGCAGAGGCTGGCCAGCCTGGCGGCCCGGCCATAAACCTGGGGGTTGACCAGGTCCCGGTAGGAAAAGGGGATCAAGCGCTTGATCGCCGCTGAGATGTCCGGTTCCCTGGCCAGCATTGGCCTGACCACCATGCCGGTATAGGTCTCGATGTCGGTGATGGCCGCGTCGTCGGAGGGATCGACCATGGCCACGTTGAGGATGTTTTTTTGTTCCTGGCGCAGGGGCAGGACGGTGTATTTCCGGCACAGGTAGCGGGGCAGGAGATCGACGACCTCGGTAGAGAACTCCTGATCGACGTTGATGATGTCAAGTCCCATCTGCTGCGACAGCACCTTAAGCAACTGGTCGGCACTGATCACCCCCATCTTGAGCAGGAGGTACCCCAGTCGGCGGTTGCCGCCCACCTGGATGCGTAGCGCCTGGTCGATCTGCTCCTCGCTGGCCAGGTGGTGTTCCTTTAGGATGTCGCCCAGTCGCTTGCCCATGCTCCGTTCCCCCCTGCGCATCGTGTTTTCCCCTAGCTGTTAGGATCCATCACCAAAATAACTTCCACAATTTGCCCCCCCTCCGTTACGGCTCCTTATGCCGTTTTTGCTGTAAAAAATGAAGAGGTTGTTTTGTGATAACGGCTTAGAGCTCCGCTTTTTTCAAGTATAGAGCAGGTTGGGAAAAATTTGCAAGCAAATGATTTAGCCTTCCTGGCCGGCAGTTGCTTGCCATAGGGCCCGTTTTTGTTCCGGCGGCAGGCGTTTTATCCGCCATTCGCGGCGGCAGGCGGCGGCGCGGGAGGAGGCCGGTTCGGAAAAAACCAGCCGGACCGGGCGTCGGGCACGGGTGTAGCGCGCCCCGGTTTTGCCGGTGTTGTGGGCCGTAGTCCGGCGTCCTAGGTCGGTGGTGATGCCGGTATAGATCGACCCGTCCCGGCAGGAGAGCATATACACCTGCCAGTTGCCTGGCATGATTGGCAGATGGTGTTGATCGCAGACCTGGGGCAGCTGGAGCGGGTCACAGAGACTGAGGCGGTCGCTGGCCGTGATCGCGGGCCAGTTTAGATCGGCGGGCAGATCGCCGGTCAGCCAGAGGGTGGAGAGATGCAGGTGGGGGGGCGGAGAGCCGGCCTGGGCCGGGGCCAGGCGTCCGATCGGCTCGCCGGCCTCCAGCCGGCGGCCAAGCTTGATCTCTGGGCCGGGCGTCAGATGGGCGGAGATCGAGACCAGCCGTGCCCCGTCGTCGCGAAAGAGTTCATGGACGACCAGCACCGAGCGGCCCAGGAAGTCGTCGAATACCCCGGCCACCACCCCTGACAGGGCCACGGGGGCCAGGGCGTCCACCGGCAGGGGCTTAACCTCGCCCTGGACGGTGAGATAGTCCCGCAAGTCCAAGCCTTCGTGGGGGCTGGTCCGCGGGCCGGATCGCCACCAGGCCCGGGTCTCGGCAAAGGCCATGCCTGGCCGCAGGTGGAAACGGTAAAAATCGTCCACCGGCAGGTGGTTGCGGCGGGCCAGGGTCTCCAGGAGGCAGGCGGGGCTTGGTTCAGTCGAGCCGCAGGCCATCGGTGACGCTACTCCAGGTATTGTTCAACTCCTGGTCGAAGCTGACGACGAAGCCGGCCACGTTCACCTCGCAGAAGGGGCGGTGGAACTCTTGGATGATCCCCCAGGCCGGGGATTCGAGGGCGGCTGACAGGGTAAGCCGTCGGCCTGGGCAGTGCCCGCAGCCGTGGATATGGGCGAAGACCTCCGCCAGGTGCACCAGGGTCACGGCTAGTTGGTTGGTGTTGGCCTGGGCGGGTTGATGGTGGCAGCGGAGCACGTCGAGATAGGCCTCGGGCAGGCCGATGCCCTCCCCGAGCATCGCCCCTGCCTGGGCGTGATCGATCCCCGCGTAGTCGGTTTCCGCCTGGCAGAGGTCGGCGCAGAGCTCGGAGTCGGGAGTCATCAGATGCGGGTACAGGTTGGGTTCGATGGCGTCTAGGGCCAGGATGCCGATGTCGTGCAATAGGCCGGCCAGGTAGATGTCGGTGGTCAGGGAGAGGCGGATTACGTCCCGAAGGAGGGCGGCGATCCGGGCCACGATCACCGAGTGCCGCCAGAAGGCGCGGGCCAGGGGGGCCAGGCCGTGGAAGGGCTTGCGGCTGGGCTGCTGCCGGTTGACCGCCGCGAACAGTAGCTCCTGGATCTGTTTGATCCCCACCGTGATCATGGCGTGGGGCACGGTGCCCACCGGCAGGCTGCGGCGGTAGAAGGAGGAGTTGCCCACCTGCATCACCTTCCAGGCGAGGGCCGGGTCGAGTTGCACCAGGTCGGCCAAGCGGAGGGTGTTCTCGCACTCCCCGCGCAGCAGGGGGGCGATGCGGCTGGCCACCTCCGGGTTACAGGGCAGCTCGCCAACCGAGGTGATCCGCCGGGGCAGGGATTTGAGCGACCCCTTTTCCTTCTTTTCCGGACGGGGGGGGAGGTCGGTCGGGTTGGGGGCGCCGACGGGGCCGGGATCGGCGGTGGGCCCGTTGGCGACCGGAGTCTCTTGGGGGGGCTGGGCGATGGCCTCGGGCGGGCCGGGGGCGGGGGGCGGCATCTCCTGGCCGCCGCTCACCATCTGTTGATTGGCGCGGATCAGGCGGGCGACCAGGATCTCGCAGAAGCGTTTGTAGAATTTCAGTTGCAGAAAGAGGTTCGAGGAATTGATGATCTCCGGTTCCACCATCAGCAGGAAGGACTCTCCCCGGCTGATCACCCCGGCGGTGCGCTTGACGTCCATGACCAGCGACATCTCCCCGAAGCAGGCCCCGGAGCGCAGGGTGGTCAGCTCCAGGGAGCGGCCGTCCTCCTCTCTGGTCTTGAACACCGAGACCTCGCCCTTGACCAGGATGTAGAACACCCGTTCCTGGGTGTTCTCGCGGATGATCAGGGTGCCGTCCGGGGTCTTGAGCCACTTGGCGACCTGGAGGAATTGCCGCAGTTCGTGGTCGTCGAAGTTGTCGAAGAATTCGATCCGCTTCAGGAAGGCTATCTGCTGCTCGATTTCAAGTCCCATCCGGCCTGTCCCTTGCCGTCGCCTCGCCGTTACCGCTTGCGGCGGTTATCAGCCAGCATTTTACTGGTTATTTACCTATGCAAAACTCCCCGAATATCCTATCTAGCATCTCATCGGGGGTGGTGTGGCCGACGATGTCGCCTAAGTGCTCCAAGGCGGTCTGGGTGTCGATGGCCAGCAACTCCGGGGCCAGGGGTAAGGCCTGAAGCCCGGTCTCAAGCCGCTGGCAGGCCTCCCGCGCCAGGGTAAGCGCTGCCCGGTGGCGGGCGTTCGGCGCCACGGTGAGCCCGGGGTCCCAGCCGGAACCGAGGCCACCGGCGATCAGGGTGAAGATTGCCTCCTCAAGTTCCGTAAGGCCCTCGCCATTCCGGGCGGAGATGGGGATGACCCGCTGGCCGGCGAGCCGCGCGCCGATGGCCGCCACCTCTGCTGGCCGGCAGAGGTCGCACTTGTTGGCCACCACCAGCAGGGGTTTGTTCGCCGCCATCTTCAGCAGGGCCAGGTCTTCCACCGTCAGTGGCTCAGAGGCGTCCACCAGCAGCAGCGCCACCTCTGCCTGGCTCAAGGTCTGCTTGGCGCGTTTGACGCCCAGGTCCTCGACCGGGTCATGGGCGTCGCGGATGCCGGCGGTGTCGATTAGGCGCAAGGCAAGGCCGCGGATGGCGATGGCCTCCTCGATGGTGTCCCGGGTGGTGCCGGCCAGGGGAGTGACGATGGCCCGCTCCTCGCGTAGCAGGGCGTTAAGCAGGCTGGACTTGCCAACGTTGGGCCGGCCTATGATGGCGGCGACGATCCCATCTCGGGCTATCTTACCATGGTCGGCGGAGGAGATCAAATCTTCGAGCGCCGGGATAATCTCGGTCTTCAGGGTGGCGAGGAGCCGGGGGGGATCGAGGATCTCCGGCTCCTCCTCGGGGAAGTCGATGGCCACTTCCAGTACCGCCCGCAGCCGGAGCAGGGCCTCGCTGACTTGGTCGATCCGGGCGCTTAGGCCGCCTTCTAGTTGCCGGGCCGCCAGCCCGAGTCCCTCGGGGGAGCGGGCGGTAAGTAGGTCGAGTACTGCCTCGGCCTGGCTGAGGTCGATCCGGCCGTTCAAGAAGGCCCGCTTGGTGAACTCACCCGGCCCGGCCAGCCGGGCCCCGGCCTCCTGTGCCAGTACCAGCACCTCTTGCAGGAGCAGGAAGTTGCCGTGGCAGTGAATCTCCACCACCTCTTCACGGGTATAGGTGTGGGGGGCGGCCATGTGCACCGCCAGCACCTCGTCGATCACCTGGCCGGAGCCGGGGCGCCGGATCCAGCCGAGATACAGGCGGTGGCTTTGCAGCTTGGGAACTGGGTGTTGGGGGGAAAAGAGCCGGTTGAGGATGGCCGGGGCCTCGGGGCCGCTGATGCGAATCACCCCAATGCCGCCGGGGCCGGGCGGGGTGGCGATGGCGGCGATGGTGGAGGAGAGAGATTCGTTCATCCGCGCCTGCTGCACAAGAGCCGTTGGGCTGGGAGGGCTCAGGGAGAATCGGAGGGTGGGGCGGCCCCCTCGGTGGCGTCGGGGCGGCCGGGGGCGGCCCGTCGCCGGCCCCGGGTGGTGCCGGGCAGGTAGATCCTGACCCGTTTGAACAGCCCTTCGCCGATACTGACGCTGCGGATCTCGGGATCATCCTTGAGGGCCAAGTGGACGATCCGGCGATCGGCGGGATTTAGCGCCCCCATGGTCTGGCTGGTGCCGGTAGCCCTTGCCTGCCGGGCCAGGTCGAGGGCTAGCTCCCGCAGCTCCTGCTGCCGATGCTCCCGGTAGTTGCCGGCGTCAAGCGACAGGTCGAGCCGGCCGGGGAAGCGCTGGGCCACGATCTTGCGCATCAGGTACTGGAGGGCGTCCAGCACGTTTCCCTCCCGGCCCACCAGCTCCTCGACTTGTGCGCCGGGGTGGATGTGCACCCGTAGCTTGCCCCCGGCCAGTGAGGCTTCAACCTCAAGCTCGAAGCCCATCTTGGCGAGCAGGGTCTGGGTTAGATCCCGGATGGCCTCGATGTCCTCCGGGGTGGGCGGCGGCCCCGGCTCCGAGGGCGGGTGGGAGGCCTTGGACGGCTCCGGACGAGACGGCGGGGCGGGGTGGCGTCTGGCCGTTGTCAGGGGCGCCCCTTTGCCGGGCCGTTTGCCTTTGGGGCGGGGCGGGGCGTTCGGTTCGGGACTGGCCGGGGTGGATGCTTGGCGCAGGGTGGGCTCCGGGACCAGGGGGGAGACGGCCTTGCGGCGGGCGCGGATTACCGCCTTTTTCCTGCCCAGCCCGAAGATGCCCGTCGAGCCGGCGGAGACGATCTCGATCTCCAGCTCGGCGCGGTTCGTCTGGAGGTCGCCGCAGGCCTTGGCAACGGCCTCGTCTATATTTTTACCTTGATATTCTATATGGTTATGGCTCATAGGTTCTTCACGGGCCTCCGTCATCGGCTTATGGTTCGACGGAGCGGTTGATCAGATATTGCTGGCCGATTGAGAGTAGGTTGTTGATGAACCAGTATAGCACCAGGCCGGAGGCGAAGTTCAGGAACATGAAGGTGAAGATGACCGGCAAAAACATCATCACCTTGGCCTGAGTCGGGTCGCCTGAGGTGGGCGACATCTTCTGCTGGAGAAACATGCTGCCCCCCATCAGCAGGGTGAGCACCGGGATGCCGTTAAGCCCGGGGATGTGGAGGCCGATCCCCAGACGGTCCGGGGCCGAGAGGTCGGTGATCCACAGCATGAAGGGCGCGTGACGCAGTTCCACGGTTTGCAGAAGCACCTTGTAGAGGGAGAAGAACACCGGGATTTGCAGGATCATCGGCAGGCAGCCGCCCAGGGGGTTGATCTTGTAAGTCTTGTAGAGGGTCATGATCTCCTGGTTCAACTGCTCGGGCTGATCCTTGTACTTTTCGCGCAGCTTGGCCATCTTGGGCTGAATTTTCTGCATGGTCTTCATCGACTTCATCCCCTTGTGGGAGATGGGCCAGAACAGGAGCTTGAACAAAACGGTGACCAGGATGATGGCTACCCCGTAGTTGTGGGTGTAGCGGTGCAGGAAGTTGAGCAGGAACAGGGTGGGCTTGGCCAAGGCGTCAAACCAGCCGAAGTTGACGATTTTGTCGAGGTCGGAGCCGGTCTTTTGCAGGATGGAGAGCTTCTTGGGGCCGACAAACAGGTCATAATGGTAGGCTTTCTCTCCGCCCGCCGGGATGACCTCCTGGGGGCCGCCCAGGATGGAGGTGACCTGCTCGTCCTTGCCGGCCAGTGAGAGCTGGAGGTTGGCCGGCCCTGGGTCATGGGGCACGATGGCGCTCAGGAAATAGCTGTCCTCGTAGGCGGCCCAGGTCACCGCCCCGGTGATGGTCTTGGGGCCGTCCTTTCGTAAGGACTCGGGCTGAACCTCCTCCAGTTTGGCGCCGTCAAGGAGGGCTGCCGGCCCGGAGAAGATGGCCCGTTTGCCTTGTAATTCCGGGGAGAAGGGGGCGTAGGTGCTGGCGATCAGCGGGGCGCCGCGCAGGGCCTGGGTGGTGCTGTTGTGGACGGTGATCGAAAGCTCCATCCGGTAGGAGTCGTCGGAGAAGGTCAGCTTCTTGGTCACGCTCAGCCCCGGCTGGGGGGTGGCGACCAGCACCAGGCTGGCTTGGCCGCCGGGGGTGGTGACGATTTTGTCTTGGGCGGCGGTGTAGAGCAGGGGGCGGGTGGGCATGGCGTTGCCCCAGAAGAAATCAAGCGGCATCCGGCCGGGGTCGTGGGCCAGGACCAGCTCCTTGGGGGGGGAGTCCTTGGCGATGCTCTCCCGGTAGTCCTTGAGCTTGAAGCTGGTGAAGGCCCCGCCGTTTTCGGAGACCACCGCCTGGTAGAGATGGGTTTCCACCGGGATGTCCTTGCCGTTTAGGGGGGGAGGGGAGGCGGGACTGGCCTTATCGGCCACCGCCTCCGTCGCCGCCGGCTGGGCCTCGGGGGAGGCGGTGGCGGGGGAGTGGGCCGGGCTGGTAGTCACCGCTGGTGATTCCGGTGGCGGCGGGGCGAAGAAGTGCTGATAGCCCAGCAGAATGAGCAGCGAGAGGATAATGGCGATAAAGGCCCTTTGGGTTTCCATGAGGATATTTTTCCTGGTTGATTCCGGGCGGAGAGGCGAACGCGGCGGCCAAGTCGCGGCTATTTTGCCACCGGGTCGAACCCGCCGGGATGGAAGGGGTGGCAGCGCATGACCCGGCGCAGGGCTAGCCACGCCCCCCTGACCAGGCCATGGGCGGTTATGGCGTCGATGGCGTACTGCGAGCAGGTGGGGTGGAACCGGCAGCTAGGCGGAAGCAGTGGGGAGACTAGGCGCTGATAGGTGCGCAGCAGCCGAATGGCCAGTCGTTGTCCGGCTGGGGGCGCAGGGGTGTCTGTCCGCGGGCCGATCATGACTGGCGGGCGGGGCAGAGAACCCGAACTGCCGCCTCCCCGTCCAACAGCAGCGGGGCTGGGACGGAATTGCGGGGCGGTTGGGCTCGTTTTGCCGGCCGGCCGGCCCGATTGCTTGGCCCTCGGCGATCTTTTTGCGAGTCGTCGGTCATGATTTGGTGTCGGAGGGCGGAAACAGCCCGGTGGTCCGGTGAAAGGCGGCCTGAATGTCGGCCAGGCCTTGGGGTTGGAATCGCTGGTTGGTGGCCACCACCAGATCAACCCCCTGGACGGAGGTCCGTCTGGCCACCAGGGAGGGTAATTCCCTATGTAACCGGTAAAACTCCCTCAGGAGCCGTTTGATCCTGTTCCGCCTGACCGCCAAACGCTGTCCGCCCACGCTGATTCCCAGGCGGTCGCCGCCCCGGTCGTTGTCGCGGAAGATGAGGGTGAATCCCCCGGCCTTGTCCCCGGCCCGTCGGCCCTGCCGGTAAACCCGCTGGTACTGCCAGGATTTGGTGAGCAGGGACTCCTTGGGCAGGGAGAGGCTCATCCGCCTTGCGCCCCCGGATCCGGTCAGACCGCCAGACGATGCCGGCCCTTGGCCCGGCGGCGGTTGATGACTGCCCGGCCGTTCTTGGTGCTCATCCGTACCCGGAAGCCGTGGGTGCGCTGGCGGCTGGTGTTGCTGGGTTGGAAGGTTCGCTTGCTCATGGGAGATTCCTTTTAGTTGCGGCCGGCTGGCGGCTGCGTTTCTTTGGTTGCGGCGCGGGATGCGCGGTAAAATAAAACCGCAATCATAACCATATTCCGCCGGACGTGTCAAATGTTTTCACTGCCGAGGGGGCCTGACTTGCCGCTGGCTAGGCCCCTCAGAAGTCGATCAGTTCCACCTCGAAGACCAGGGTGGCGTTGGGGGGGATGACCCCGCCGGCCCCCCCGGCGCCGTAGGCCAGGTCGGGGGGGATGATGAGCGTCCGTTGTTCGCCTCGCCGCATCCCCAAGAAGGCCTCGTCCCAGCCCCGGATGACCCGGCCCCGGCCCACCGGGAAGCGGAAGGGCGTGCCGCGGTCCCGCGAGGAGTCGAACTTGACGCCGTCGAGCAGGGTGCCGGTATAGTGGACGGTAAGCGTGTCGCCTGGCTTGGGGGTGGCCTCGCCCGTGCCCTCCTGGGTGGTCACGTACTTGAGACCGCTGGGGGTGGTGCTCGCCTGGGGCCAGTGCTGTTCGATGATGGTTCGCTGGTCTTCGCTGGCCGCCCGCTCCTGGGCCTTTTGCCGCTCCCGATGGCCAGCGAGCAGGGAGTCGAAGGCCGCTTGATCGCTCTGGAAGGCCTTGGCCGGCTCACCTATCCGCAGGATGGCCAGGGAGTCGATCCGGTCCCCCTGGACGATGGCGTTCACCACCTCCTGGCCGCTCACCACCTGGCCGAACACCGTGTGCTTGCCGTCCAGCCAGGGGGTGGCGATATGGGTGATGAAGAACTGGCTGCCGTTGGTGCCGGGCCCGGCGTTGGCCATCGACAGCACCCCGGGGCGGGCGTGTCGGAGCGAGGGGTTGAATTCGTCCGGGAAGTCGTAGCCGGGCCCGCCCATGCCGTTGCCCTGGGGGTCGCCGCCCTGGATCATGAAGTCGGGGATCACCCGGTGGAAGGCAAGCCCGTCGTAGAAGCGGACCCCCGCGCCCCGGTTAGAGCGCTTGGCGCCCTCGGCCAGGCCCACGAAGTTGGCCACCGTCAGGGGGGTCTTCTCGAATTCCAGGCGGGCGACGATTTCACCCCTGGTGGTCAGGAACTGGGCGTAGAGCCCTTCAGTCAGGGACGCCGTCGCGGAGGCGCTGGTGGTGGTTGTCATGGGACGGATCCTTGTCGTTTTAATGAATGTAAGTGGCGAGAGGTGATAACGGCCCGCGAATATAAGCAACGTCTGGGCTAGGTGTCAAGAGGCGGGCCGATAAACAAAAAGACCCGCGCCCCGGAGGGGAAGGCGCGGGTTCATGCCGGCGGTGGGTTGGCCGTCAGATGGCGGTCTCGCCCCGTTCGCCGGTGCGGATCCGCAGCACCTCCTCGACCGGCAGCACGAAGATCTTGCCGTCGCCGATCTTGCCACTGTTGGCGGCCTTGCGGATGCAGTCCGCCACCGGCTCGGCGTCCGCGGAGGCGACAACCAGCTCGATCTTGATCTTGGGGATGAAATCCACCACGTACTCGGCGCCCCGGTAGATCTCGGTGTGCCCCTTCTGGCGTCCGTGCCCCTTGACCTCGCTGATGGTCATGCCGTTGACGCCCCGGGCGTTTAAGGCGTCCTTTACCGCCTCCAGGGCGGAAGGCTTGATGATGGCTTCGATTTTCTTCATGGTCTCTCTCCGGTGTTGGTCAATGGTCGAGGGTGGCCGGTATGGCCGCTGATTACGAGGTGTAACCGACCTCGCTGTGCTGTGTCAGGTCGAGGCCCTGGATCTCGTCCTCGCTCTCCAGGCGCAGGCCGCCGGTCACTAACCCCACCACCTTGAGGATGACGGTGGTCAGGATTAGGGAGTAGAGGATCGAGGCCCCGGCCCCGATGGCCTGAATCAGGAACTGGTGGGGGTTGCCAAAGAACAGGCCGTTGGCCCCCGCCGGGTTGACGGCCAGGGAGGCAAACAGGCCGGTGGCCAGCGCCCCCCAGAGGCCGCCTACCCCGTGCACCCCCACCACGTCTAAGGCGTCGTCGTAGCCCAGCTTGCCCTTGGCCAGCACCGCCAGATAGCACAGCCCCCCGGCGACCAGGCCGATGATTACCGCCGAGATGGGGCTGACAAAGCCCGCCGCCGGGGTGATGGCCACCAGCCCGGCCAGGGCCCCGGACACCGCGCCCAGGGTGGTGGGCTTGCCCTGGATCATCCACTCCACCGCCAGCCAGGAGAGCACCGCCGCCCCGGTGGCTACCTGGGTGGTGAAGAAGGCGAGCGCCGCCGTCTCGCCAGCGGCCAGGGAGGAGCCGGCGTTGAACCCGAACCAGCCGAACCACAGCAGCCCGGCCCCCAGGATGGTCATCGGCAGGTTGTGGGGGTGGAACGACTCCCGGCCCCAGCCTTTGCGGCGACCGAGCATGATGGCGGCCACCAGGGCGGCGATGCCGGAGTTGATGTGGATGACGGTGCCGCCGGCAAAATCCAGCGCCCCCAGTTTGCCCAGCCAGCCGCCGCCCCACACCCAGTGGCAGATCGGCAGATAGACCAGGGTGCTCCACAGGGTGATGAATAGCAGGTAGGCGCTGAACTTCATCCGCTCGGCGATGGCCCCGGAGATCAGGGCCGGGGTGATGATGGCGAACATCAACTGAAAGGCGCAGAACAAGAGATCAGGGATGGTCTTGGCATAGGGGCCGGGGCTCAGGGTTACCCCGTGCAGGCCGACCAGGCTTAAGTCGCCGATCAGTCCGTGCACGTCGGGGCCAAAGGCCAGGGAGTAGCCGTACAGTACCCAGATCAGCGACACCACTCCCAGGCAGATCATGCTCTGCATGATGGTCCCCAGGACATTTTTGGAACGTACCAGGCCGCCGTAGAAGAGGGCCAGCCCGGGGGTCATCAGCATGACCATCGCGGTCGCGATTAGCATGAAAGCGGTGTCACCAGTGTTCATTAGTCTTCTCCAAAAATTAGGGGGATCAAGTTAAAGCGGCAAGGGTGGGCCGCGCCACATCCGTTGGCCGTGAGGATAAGCACATCTGATGCCAATTGGGTTAAAAATAAATTAATATATTGTAATTGCTGGCCATTATGGTAAACCTATTCTGGTTATCTCCTTGGTAAATGTTTTACATTTTGGTAAATCTGCTATTAGTTTTATTGCGTTATTGTTAGGCAAGAAATTGCCGAGGCCCGTGGGGGCCGTTTTTTTCGTTGGCCGTCCGGGGAACCCTATCCGCTGGTCGGGTTTTTTGTTGTCCGGGCCCGGCCCTCGTGATACGTTGTTGGGGAGCGAGGGCCTTTTGTCCCCGCCCTTGCGCCTTAAAGCGGGTGGAACACCCGCGCTCCCTGGTAAGCCAACGCCATGCGACTAATCGTCCAGATCCCCTGCCTTAACGAGGAGCAGACCCTGCCCCAGACGGTGGCCGACATCCCCCGCCAGATCGAGGGCATCGACCAGGTGGAGGTGCTGGTCATCGACGACGGCTCCACCGACCGCACCGTGGAGGTGGCGCGCGAGATCGGGGTCGATCACATCATCAGGAACTTAAACAACAAGGGGCTCGCCGCCTCCTTCCGCATCGGCCTGGACGCCTGTCTGCGGCTGGGGGCGGACATCATCGTCAACACCGACGGCGACAATCAGTACCAGGGCCAAGACATCGCCAAGCTGGTGGCCCCCATCGTTAGCGGCCAGGCGGATATCGTCATCGGTGACCGTCAGACCGACCGCATTCCCCACTTCGACTTTCACAAGAAGATCCTGCAAAGGTTCGGCAGCGCCATCGTCCGTATCCTCTCCGGGGCCAAGGTGCCGGACGCGGTGAGCGGCTTTAGGGCCTTCTCCCGGGAGGCGGCCATGCAGCTGAATATCCTGACCCACTATTCCTACACCGTGGAGACCCTGCTGCAGGCCGGCAAGCGCAACCTGGCGGTGGCCAGCGTTCACGTCGGCACCAACCCTAAGACCCGCGAGTCGCGGCTGGTCAAGAACATCCCTAGCTTCGTCATCAACCAGTTCAACACCATGGCCAGGATGTACGCCATGCACCAGCCGCTCCGCTACTTCTTCATCATCAGCCTGCTGATCATGCTGGTGGGCGCGGTGCCTATGATCCGCTTTCTGATCTTCTACTTCGAGGGCCAGAGCGACGGTCATATCCAGTCGCTGATCCTGGGCGGGGCGCTGTTGATGATCGGTTTCCAGGTGCTGGCCATCGGTTTTCTGGGGGATGTGATTTCCTTCAACCGCCGGCTGATCGAGGAGGTGCTGGTGCGGGTCAAGCGGATTGAGCTCGACCAGCTTGGCAAAGACCGCCAATGAGGCCTAGGGGCCGCATCCTCTGTCTTACCTCCAATTTCCCCCGCTGGCCGGGCGATTCGACCACCCCCTTCGTCCTGCATCTGGCCCAAGACCTGCAAAATCTAGGCTGGCAGGTGACCGCCCTCGCCCCCCACGCCCAGGGGGCTAAGACCCGAGAGATCCTGGACGGCGTCGAGGTGCGACGGTTCCGCTACCTCGCGCCTGCCGCCCTGGAGACGGTCTGTTACCAGGGGGGGGCCTTGATCAACCTGCGGAGGCATCGCGCCAACTACCTAAAGCTGCCCGCCCTGATCATTGCCGAATATCTGCACACCGCGCTTCTGCTCCGCCAGGGTGGCTTCGATCTCGTGCACTCCCACTGGCTCCTGCCCCAGGGCCTGATCGGGACGTTCGCCGCCGGCCCCTTGAGAATCCCGCATGTTTGCACCGTGCATGGCGGCGATGTCTTTGGTCTGCGCGCCGGGATATACCAGCGCTGCAAGGCCTTCGCCATTCGCCGCTGCCAGGCGGTTACCGTTAACAGTTCGGTCACCCGGCAGGCGGTGGCGGCACTATGCCCGGACTATGCCGGGCTGCATACCGTCCCCATGGGGGTGGCGGCGCGGGATGCGGCCCGCCTCCCCGACCGGGAGGCGGTGACGGCCATCCACCGCCGTTATCGACGGGGTAGCGGCCCGCTCCTGGTCTTTACCGGACGGCTGGTGGAGGAGAAGGGGCTAGGTGATCTGCTGGCCGCCCTGCCGCTGGTGCGGGCCGCAGGCCGGGAGGCGACCTTGGTGGTCATCGGCGAGGGTCAGGGCCGTCAGGACTTCGAAGGGCTGGCTGGACATCTGGGAATCGGCGAGGCGGTCTTTTTCGCCGGCTGGCTTGAGCGGGCCGGGATCGACGCCTTTCTTGAGGCCGCCGACATCTTCGTCGCCCCCTCGAAAACCTCGCCGGAGGGCTGGGTCGAGGCCCAGGGGCTTACCATCGTCGAGGCGATGATGGCAGGAAGACCGGTGATCGCCAGTCGCTCGGGCGGGATCGTGGACTCGATTACCGACGGCGAGTCCGGTCTGCTGGTGAACGAGGCCTGCCCCGGGGAGCTGGCCCATGCCATTCTGAGGCTGGCCAATGATCCTGGCCTGGGGGCGCGGCTCGGGGCCACCGCCCGGACGGTGGCCTTGGCGAAATTCTCCCGTGAGTCCTCGGCCATGGCCTTTTCCTCCCTTTTTGAGAGGTTGATTGATAAGCCATGTCCCACGGCCTGCTCCTCGCCCACCTGAAAAACACCCGCTACCTGCACGGTGGGGCGGTGTACCGGGAGTCGATCCGCGACCTGCTTGCGGCCAGCGAGCCCGGCCTGGAGATCGAGGAGCTCTTTGTCCACACCCAGCAGCACCCCTACCGGCGCCTGGCCCGTCAGGTCTTCGATCTCCTGACTGCGCCGCTTTCCCGGTATCCGGCCAAGGTCAAGCACTTCCGCACCCGGGATTTCAAGCGCCGGGTGGCGGCCTGTTGCGCGGGACGGGATTACCGGCTGTTCGTGATCAACGGCGCCGACATGCTGTGGACGCTCGACATCCTGCCCGCCGGGGCCGAGACCCTCTACATCGCCCACAACATCGAGCACCGGCTCTACCGGCAGCAGGTGGAAAAATATCAGAACATACCAGGCCTGCGGGCCCTGCTGGCCGCCGACGCCGCCAAGTTCGAGGCCTTCGAGTTGGCCGCCTTAAGGCGTCTGTCCCGCATCGTCTGCATTTCGCGGCCCGACGCCGACATCTTGCGGGGTTATTGCCAGCCGGGGGCGCGGATCGCCACCATCATGCCCTCCTTCGGCTACCAGCCGGCTGTCCGGCGCCGGCGGGTAGCCGAAGGGGCGCTCAAGCTTGGTTTCCTGGGTAACCTCGAGTGGTGGCCCAACCGCCGGGGCCTGGACTGGTTTCTGGACGAGGTCTGGCCACACCTCGCGGCTAACCGGGAGTTGCACCTCTACGGTCAGGGCAGCCGGGCCCGGCAGGACGGCCGCCGGATCTTCGGCCACGGCTTTGTCGCCGATCTCGCCCCGGTGTGGACGGAGATCGAACTGATGATCCAGCCCATCACCTGCGGGGGGGGGATCAACATCAAGGTGGCGGAATCGCTCCACAACCGGATGCCTATTCTGGCCACCCCCCTCGCCCTGCGCGGCCTGGACCTGGCCCGCGATCCGGCCATCGTGGTACTGGAGGGGGCCAAGGCCTGGATCGACTACCTAAACAGCCCCGGCCCCGAGGCCCAGGCGACGCTTACGCCCCGGGAGGAGAATGCCCGGCGTTTCAACCGGGACGCCAACCGGGCGGCGCTGGCGGCCCTGCTATCCATCGATTCTCCATGACA